>NZ_NHRF01000071.1:0-453 GCF_002204305.1 Microbacterium sp. AISO3
CCTGAACGCCGCGCGCATGTTCACCTCGCTCTTGCGCATCCACCTGCCCGATGAAGCCGGGCGGCACGCGGCCGACAGCATCGAAGGCGCCTTGGCCGCGCAGGATGCCATCCTCAACAGCCTGCTCGATATCTCGCGCATGGAATCCGGCCAGCTCGAAGTGCATATCCGCGACGTACCGCTGGGCCCGCTGCTGCAGGTGCTGGGCCACAACTTTGGCGTACTGGCCGAAAGCCAGGGCCTGCAACTGCGCTGCGTGCCCACCCGCGCCGTGGTGCGCACCGACGAAAACCTGCTGCGCCGCATATTGCAGAACTTCGTCTCCAACGCCATCCGCTACACCGAGGATGGCGGCGTCCTGGTCAGCTGCCGCACCCGCGGCAATCACCTGTGCGTGCAAGTCTGGGACAGCGGCATCGGCATCTTGCCGAAAGAGCAGGAGCGCATCTTCGA
>NZ_NHRF01000072.1:0-449 GCF_002204305.1 Microbacterium sp. AISO3
GGACCTGACCGGGCGCATCCTGGCCTACAGCCGTTCGTCACACGGAGATACGGACAAGCAGCCCGTGAAGGCGCTCACGCGCGAAAGTGTCAGCTTGCTGAAGGCCTCATTGCCGACCACCGTGAGGCTCAGTGCCGAGTTGGATGGTGAGGATCTGTGCGCGCGCATCCTTCCATCCGAGATCCAGCAGGTGGTGATCAACCTGTGCACCAACGCCTGGCAGGCGCTGCCTGACGGGAAAGGCCATGTGCGCGTGAACGTGGACCACCTGCATATCGACGAGGCCTTGCAGGTAGACACCGGATTGATCAAGCCGGGGCGCTACGTGGTCCTCTCGGTGGAGGACGATGGGATCGGCCTGAGCGCCGACGTCCGAGCGCACCTCTTCGAACCGTTCTTTACCACAAAAGCGCGCGGCAAAGGCACGGGGCTTGGCCTCTATGTTGTCT
>NZ_NHRF01000073.1:0-444 GCF_002204305.1 Microbacterium sp. AISO3
ATGTGCCAATCGCGGGGGGTTTTCGTTCAGGACTACAACTGCCACACACCACCAAAGCTAACTGACAGGAGAATCCAGATGGATGCACAAACACGCCGCCGCGAACGTCGCGCAGAGAAACAGGCTCAATGGAAAGCAGCAAATCCCCTGTTGGTTGGGGTAAGCGCAAAACCAGTTAACCGCCCTATTCTCTCGCTGAATCGCAAACCGAAATCACGAGTAGAAAGCGCACTAAATCCGATAGACCTTACAGTGCTGGCTGAATACCACAAACAGATTGAAAGCAACCTGCAACGTATTGAGCGCAAGAATCAGCGCACATGGTACAGCAAGCCTGGCGAACGCGGCATAACATGCAGTGGACGCCAGAAAATTAAGGGAAAATCGATTCCTCTTATCTAGTTACTTAGATATTGGCCTTGGCTTTATCTCAATATTATATGG
>NZ_NHRF01000074.1:0-442 GCF_002204305.1 Microbacterium sp. AISO3
GTTTCCCTCTTGTGTCCGGACGTTAGCACCCGGTGCACTGTCTCCCAAGCTGTACTCATCGGTATTCGGAGTTTGCAATGGTTTGGTAAGTCGCCATGACCCCCTAGCCATAACAGTGCTCTACCCCCGACGGTAATACTTGAGGCACTACCTAAATAGTTTTCGGAGAGAACCAGCTATTTCCAAGTTTGTTTAGCCTTTCACCCCTATCCACAGCTCATCCGCTAGTTTTGCAACACTAGTCGGTTCGGACCTCCAGTGCGTGTTACCGCACCTTCATCCTGGCCATGGATAGATCACTTGGTTTCGGGTCTACACCCAGCGACTGACGCCCTATTCGGACTCGCTTTCCCTACGCCTTCCCTATTCGGTTAAGCTTGCCACTGAATGTAAGTCGCTGACCCATTATACAAAAGGTACGCCGTCACCCGTTTCCAGGCTC
>NZ_NHRF01000075.1:0-442 GCF_002204305.1 Microbacterium sp. AISO3
GGCCGAATCGGTGAGCTCGCTGCTGTTCGCGTTCGGCCTCGCGGTGTTCCTCGTCTACCTGGTGATGGCATCGCAGTTCGAATCGCTGCTGCACCCCTTCGTCATCCTGTTCACGATCCCGCTGGCGCTCGTCGGCGCGGTGCTCGCACTGCTGCTGACCGGCTCGCCGATCTCGGTGGTCGTGTTCATCGGCCTGATCCTGCTCGTCGGCCTGGTGACCAAGAACGCGATCCTGCTGGTGGACTTCGCCAACCAGGCGCGCAAGGCGGGCGCCGACCGTACCGCCGCCCTGCTGGAAGCCGCGCACGTGCGCCTGCGCCCCATCCTGATGACGACGCTGGCGATGGTGTTCGGCATGGTGCCGCTGGCCATCGGCATGGGGGAAGGTTCGGAGCAGCGCGCGCCGATGGGCCAGGCGGTGATCGGCGGCATTATCACTTCG
>NZ_NHRF01000008.1:0-165031 GCF_002204305.1 Microbacterium sp. AISO3
CGCCGAGACCGCACCTCTGTCGTACGAGGAGTACCTCGCCCGCTTCCCGGGCTCGGCCCCGCAGCAGCCCGCCCCGCCGCAGTACGCACCGCCGCCCGCGCCCCCGCAGTCATCACCGCCGCAGCAGCAGGTGATCGTGCACCACCCGAGCGACGCCCCGGCACCGGCACCGGCGCCGACGCCCGGCGCCGACATCGTGGTGCACCAGCCCGGCGGCGATCTCGTGCCGGCCACGGGCGACCACTGGCTGACGCACCGCGACCTGCAGGTCGACACCGACACGCGGCTGGCCTACATCGCCGGCCGCGAGCTGGAGCTCACCCGCACCGAGTTCGATCTGCTCTCGACGCTGATGGCCTCCAAGCGCCGGGTCAGGTCGAAGGCCGACCTGACGCTCGTCCTGCGCGGCGAGTCCTACGTCACGAGCTATTTCGTGGGCGAGGCCGACAAGCGGGCGATCGAGGCGCACATGACCAACCTCCGTCGCAAGCTGAGCGACAGCCCGACGACCCCGCGGTACATCGAGACCGTCCGGGGTGTCGGATATCGCATGACGTCGGAGGCCGCCGCAGCGGTCTGAACCGGCGGACCCGGCCTCCGGTTCAGACCTTGTAGCCGTTCTGGCGGCGGACCAGCTTGGAGAACATCAGCAGGGTCTGCAGCACGGTGACGACACCGACGATCGGCCATCCGATCCACAGGATCGACGACTGCACGACGGGGCCGATGATGTTCCACACGACGGCCATCGCCAGCAGCACCGCGGCGAGGATCACCAGCGGCATCCAGTGACCGATGCTGCCGCCGCCGCTCTCGGCCTTGGCCTGCATCGCCCAGTTGTCGACCTTCTTCTTCGACAGGAAGCGCGACCACGAGCGCATGAAGTGGCCGAGCCGGATCCACATGAACGCCTCGGCGGGGAACACCAGGATGGCGAAGAGGATGTCGCGCTGATTGTGGTCCTTGATACTGCGGGCCATGCGCAGGTTCAGCAGCACGGCGACCAGAGGCGGGATCAGCCAGAGCGGGGAGAAGACGAACGCGTTGATGGACAGCGAGCCGGCGAGCAGGATGAGGAACGCGACGCGCACGAACAGGTTCGTCAGCATCCCGAAGTTCTCGAACCAGCGCAGGCGCAGGTTCGGATGGAACGGCTGCCCCTTCGTGTCGCCGCGCTGGCCCGGCCACATCAGCTCGATGGCACCGTAGGTCCACTTCACCTGCTGGGCGTCGTAACCCTTCAGGGTCGTCATTCCGCCGACGTTCGCGCGGGCGTACGGGCTGATCTTCGTCAGGTAGCCCGCGCTCTTGATCTGGAGCGACAGCAGCGAGTCCTCGACCTCGGAATCCTTCACCCACGGGGTCGACTGGTGGTTCTGCTTCATCGCGTCGCGCAGCGCGTTCGTCGAGAAGATCGAGAACTGCCCGCCCAGCACGGCCATGTTGCGGCCGCGCAGCAGGTTCTGCATGTTGAAGGCGGCGAACTGGGTGCGCTGACCGGCGATGAGGAACTTCGCGATCGTCCCCTTGATGGGCTTGTCGTCGATCGAGTAGATCGCCGAGATGCCGCCGATGCGCGAGTCGCCGACGGCCTCCGACTCGAGGTACTCCACGGCACGCGAGTCGGCGATCGTGTCACCGTCGACGCCGAGCAGGTAGTCGTACCCCTCGACGAGCGAGTAGCCGTAGTTGAGCGCGCCGACCTTCTTGTCGGGGTTCTTACCGATGTCGTGGACGAACACCTCGGTGAACTGCGTGCCGAGCTCGGTCGTGACCTCGTGGGGCCCGGCGTACGCAGCGGCGATCTTCACGGTGTTGTCGGAGGTGTTGTTCGCGATGACGTGGATGACGTCCGGCACGCGGGTCTGCGCGAGCAGGCCCTCGATCACGTCGGCGATCGACTCTTCCTCGTTGTACGCGGGGATGACGCAGCCGATCGTGGAGCGGTGGACGGTGGTGTTCTCGAGGACCGACTCGAAGTCGTCGGGGAATGCCGTCGCGAAGTGATCCGCCAGCTGCACCGGCGCCTCCGGGGCGGGGCGCTGCGGCTGCGCGAACGCCGGGTTCGGCGTGTACGGCGTGTACGGCGTCTGGGTCATGCGGTCACATCCTGTGCGAGGTGATGGGGCAGCTGTTGTCTGCCGCGATCCATTCTGGGGCGCCGTGTGTGCAGAGCGGACGAAGTCAACCGCAATTTCTGCGCAAGGAATGCGGGCGCCCGCGCCACCTCAGGGCGTGGTGCTGGGAGCCGGCGCGGGAACGGAGTCGGCCGCCTGCTCGTCGCTGAAGATCGCGACCGGCAGGTACTGGTAGACCGTCTGCTGGGAGAAGCTCGCATCGTCGTTCGCGTTGCCCTCGACCCACACGGTCATCGCGAACTCGAGCGTCATGCCGTAGGTGTCGGCAGGAAGCCCGTGGACGATGGTCTCGGGCACGTAGAGGCCGCCCTGGAAGCTGTTGAGCAGCAGACCCCGGTCGGAGCGGATCGTGTCGCTCGGAACGAGCGTGCGCGGGTCTGCGCTGAACTGGAACGGGTTCTGCACCTGCCCCGACGTCTGCGCGGTCTGCGAGGTGATCGAGATCGACGAGATGAACACGCGCCGTTTCTGCGACAGCACGGCCTTCTCGTCGACGCGCTTGTCGTGGACGTTGACCGCGAAGCCGAACGTCTTGTCCGCTCCGGGCGTCCATTCCTGCGTCCGCTTGGGATCCTGCGCCCACACGTCGAGGCGGAGCTCGAGGTCCTGCGCCACCTCGGACGAGAGCGACACCGATCCGTCATAGGTGAACTGGGAGTTGAACGCCATGCTGGGCGACTGCGAAGGCGCCGGTGCCGGCACAGCCGAGACCGGTTCACCTTGGACGGCGTTGATCATCCCCGTCAGTTCAGAGCAGCCCGAGAGCACGACGAGCGAGAGGGCGAGCGCACCCGCGCGGAGCGTACGTGCGCGGAGGGTGGGGGTGCGGCGCGGAGACATGGCAGACCGGATTTCTCGAGGCGAGGGGCCAGCGTCGAATGTCGCGGGCCTCGCCATCCAAGCATCCCGGCGAGGACCGCCCCGGGCGCTTTGCGATCTCTTCAGGTCGCCTTGCGGCGACCTTGAGGTTTCAGCCGCCGTCGCTCTCGGCCGCCGCGATCGCGACCGTGATGCTGTCGGTCGCGGTCTGCTTCGCGAACTCGTCGGAGGTGGGGGTCGTCTGCACGAGGAAGTCGTACGTGAAGCGGATCGTGACGAACGTGGCCTCCGGCGGCACCTCGCCGACGTAGAACGTCTGCGAGTAGCTGTACGGCGAGAGCACGAGGTAGCCGGGATTGGTCGCCGACTGGTCGGATGTCGGTGCCAGCGGGCTGAGGTCGCCCTGCGCGTTGCCGGGCACGGCGATCATCGTCGCCTTCTGCAGGTAGACCTTCTGCCCGTCATCGGGGCTGACGGTCGTCACGAGGGAGAGGCTGACCGGCTTGAGGGCCGTCGCCGTCCACCGGTCCATCGACAGGTCGGACCAGTAGTTGAGCGATCCCGTCACGGCCCCGGCGGTCACCTGACGCTCGGTCGAGCCGCTCGAGAGGTCGTTCGGGACCGGGGGCGGCACAGCCGTGCGCGAGACGCTCGGCGAGGGCGCGGGGCCGCTCGCGTCTCCCCCGCCGCCGGAGGGGAGGTTCCACGGCGCTGGGCCGCATCCCACGAGAGCCACAGCCATCACCGCAGTCGCGGCGGCCGTCCCCCAGCGTCGCATCATGTCTCCTCCGCCTTCCCTCCCCGAGTGTACGGGGGAGCCGCGGAGCCGAGCGCCACAGCCGGGCGGGCTCGATCTCACGCGGGCTCGGCCGTGACCAGGATCGGCAGGTGGTCGCTCGCGCCCTGCGGCAGCGTCTGCACCCGCTCGATGTCGAATCCGACGCTCGTGGCGAAGTCGTAGTGACCGCGGAAGAACTTGTAGCGCGTGTAGGTGCGGGCGTCGCTGAGCGTCAGCTCGTACCCCTGCTTGCGCACGACCTGCCCGAGGTTCTCCTTGAACACCGGGTAGTTGTAGTCGCCGACCATGAGGATCGGCAGCCCCTCACCGAGCTCCGACAGGGCGCCCAGCGCCGCCTGGATCTGGTTGCGGCGCAGCGAGTTCAGCGCCGTCAGCGGCGCCGCATGGAAGCTCGCCACGATGACGTCACGGCCGTCGTCGATGTCCCGCAGCCGCACGCCGAGCATCCGTTCCTCGGCGGGCTTGAGGACGCGGTCGTGGAGCGACTTCTTCAACGCGAGCGAACGGACCTCGACCGCGCGGAAGGTGTTCTCCCGGTAGTAGACCGCCAGTCCCAGGCGGTTGCGCGCCGTCGCCTCGGCGAGCCGCAGCCCGCTGATCCGGTCGGGGATGCCGCTGGTGTCCGCTTCCTGCAGGCAGAGCACGTCTGCGCCGTGCTGCTCCACGAGTTCGGAGAGCTCGGAGGCGGCGCGGTGCTTGCGCAGGTTGTACGAGATGACCTTCATGGTGCCGCCAGGCTACGCCCGCTTCCTTTCGGTCAGGTGTCCGTTGCGCGGCGGGCGCGGGTCTGCTCCGCGCGTGCGGCGAGCAGATCGTCGGCGGGGTATCCGACCTCCGTGAGCGTGAGCCCGCGCGCCGCCAGCACCGCGAAGGCGCTCGTCCGTCGGTGCGCATCGCGGAGGACCGCGACGTCCTCGACGTCGAGCCGCCCCTCGCCCACCGCGACGCACGCGCCGACGAGGGCCCGCACCATGCTGTGGCAGAACGCGTCGGCCTTGACGTTGGCGACGAGCACACCGCTCTCGTCGCGCCGCCAGTCGAACTCGAGCAGCGTCCGGATCGTCGTCGCCTCGGGCCGCGGCTTGCAGTACGCGGCGAAATCGTGGAGGCCGGTCAGGCTGCGTGCGGCGGCATCCATCGCTGCGCCGTCGAGGGCCACCGGAACGAAGGTCGTGCGGAAGCGCTCGAGCGGGTCGTAGCCCGTCGTGCGGTCGGCGACACGGTACGCGTAGCGTCGCCAGACCGCGGAGAACCGGGCGTCGAACCCCTCCGGAGCAGCGGATGTCGCCCGCACGTGGACGTCGGCGTAACGGCCCAGCACACCGTTCAGGCGCGCGGCGAGGGCGGCCGGCTCGGGCTCGCGGCCTCGTCGCAGCCGCGCCTCCTGCGCGTCGCTCAGGTCGAGGTGCGCGACCTGACCCGAGGCGTGCACGCCGGCATCGGTACGGCCCGCGACGACGAGCTGCGCGTCGCCGCCGAGAACGCGGCTGACAGCCGCCTCGATCGACCCCTGAACTGTCCGCAGGCCCGGCTGGCGGGCCCAGCCCGAGAACCCCGATCCGTCGTAGGCGATGTCCAGTCTCAGGCGCACCCGATCAGTCTTCCAGCTCGGCGCGCGTGGGCGGATTGGCCCCGGGCCGCGAGACCGTGATCGCCGCGGCGCGCGCCGCGACCCCCATCGCATCCGCGAGCGCGTCGGCGTCGGCGGGCAGGCCGCGGTCGACGAGAGTGGCGATCAGGCTCGCCATGAACGAGTCGCCCGCGCCGATCGTGTCGGCCACCGTCACCGCGACGCCGGCGACCTCGACGACCGCACCGTCGGGCGCCCGGCCGATCGCCCCCTCGCGGCCGCGCGTCATGACGACCGCCGCGGCGCCGAGGCCCGCGATCGTCTCGAGCACGCCGTCTGCATCGGCGCCGGGCCACAGCCATTCGGCATCCTCGTCGCTGAGCTTGACGAGATCGGCGGCCGCCGCGGCGCGGGCGAAGCGGGCCAGCGCCGTCTGGCGCGAGCCGACGAGCGCCGGCCGGATGTTCGGGTCCACGGTGACGATCGCTTCGCCGCGGGCGGCCTCCAGAGCCGCCAGGCAGGTCTCCCCGCCCGGATCGAGGAACAGGGCGATCGAGCCGGTGTGCACGAGAGCGGCGTCGCCGCGGGGCACGGGCGGTACAACGCCGGCCACGTCGAAGTCGTACTGCGCCGACCCGTCGGGACGGATGCGGGCGCGCGCCGTGTCGGTCGGCGCCTCGGTCCACGACGCCTCGGCGACCTCGGCGCCTGCCTCGCGCACGTGACGCGCGATCCGCTCGCCGCGCTCGTCCCGTCCCAGCCGCGTCGCCAGACGCACGGGAACGCCGAGGCGGGCGACGCCCACCGCGACGTTGGCGGGGCTGCCGCCGACGTGCTCGGTCACACGGTCGTCGGTCTCGACGATGTCGACCAACGCTTCGCCCAGCACCAGGACCTCGGGAGCGCCCATGTTCCACCTGTTCTCGAAAGCCGATACGCGGGATCCGCGCACCTCCTCCGGTCTACCACATCGCCCCCAGGCGGCCGCTCTACACTGGGAGGCTGCCGCCGCCCGTCCCCCCGACGACCCCGGATACAGCCCGATGACTTCTCCGCTTCCTCCGCGCGCCCGCATCGCGGGACTCGACGGCCTGCGCGCCGTCGCCGTGGTGCTCGTCGTCGTCTACCACCTGTTCCCCGCGGCCTTCCTGCGCAGCGGTTACGTCGGCGTCGACGTCTTCTTCGTCATCTCCGGCTTCCTCATCACGACGCTGCTCCTGCGCGAACGCGCCCGCGAGGGGCGCATCCGGCTGCGGCGGTTCTGGACGCGGCGCGCGCGACGCCTGCTCCCGGCGCTCGCGACCGTCGTCACCGTCAGCGCCTCCCTCGCCTGGCTCGTCGGTGGCGACGTGCTGGTCGACATGGGCCTGCAGGTCCTCGGAGCCGCGACCTTCTCGTACAACTGGGTGTCGATGGCCGACGGCGGCACCTACTTCTCCGCGGCCGACCCGGAGATCTTCCGGAACCTCTGGTCGCTCGCGGTCGAGGAGCAGTTCTATCTGCTCTGGCCGCTGCTGGTGCCCCTCTTCCTGCTGCTTCCGGGCCGGCGCTCGCGCGCCGCGGTCGCCCTCGTCCTCGCGGCACTGTCGGCCGCGTGGGCATCCGCGTGCGTCGCGGCGGGGGCCGACCTCACGCGGGTCTACTTCGGCACCGACACGCACGCCTTCGGGCTCCTCATCGGTGTCGCCGTCGCCTTCGCGTTGCACGGTCTCGTCGTGCGCCGCTCTTCGGTAGCCGGCGTCGGCCCGGTCTGGGGCGTCGTCGTCGGAGCGCTCGCCACCGCCGGGATCGTCACCGCGGCCGCCGCGGGCGGTGGGGAGGCGATCACCTTCCCGGCCTCGAGCCTCGCCGCGTCGCTCCTCACCGCCGTCGTGCTGCTGGTCGCGGCGTGGCCGGGCTCGTGGTTCGGCCGGGCGCTGGATGTCGCACCGCTGCGCTGGCTGGGCGAGCGGTCGTACGCGGTGTACCTCTGGCACTGGCCGCTCCTCGTCCTGCTGTCGTTCCAGCTCGGCGGCGCCGGCCCCGAGGCGGGCGTCCCCGTCGCCACGGGTACGGTCGTCGCGATCGCCTCTGTCGCGCTGGCGGCGGCGTCCTACCGGTGGATCGAGCAGCCGGTGCGGCGTCACGGGTTCCGCGGCGCCTTCGCGATCGCGCGACGCGGGTTGCGATCGCGCCCGTCTCGCCGGGCAGCGACCCTGGCGGCCGCCACGGCTGCGGCCCTCGCCCTCGGCGGAACGACGGCCGCGGTCGCGGCGGCACCGCGCGAGACGACGAGCCAGAGCGCGGTCGACGCCGGGCGCGACGCCCTCACGCAGGCCGACCGGCATCCCACGCCTGCCCCCGCGCCGGGCGCGCAGACGGTCGACGGTACGCGCGTGAGCGCCGTCGGCGACTCGGTCATGCTCGCCTCCGCTCCCGGGCTGCTCCAAGCGATGCCGGGGATCGCGGTCGACGCCGAGGTGTCACGGTCGCTGTGGGCGGGCGTCCGCATCATCGACGACCTCGCGGCGTCCGGCGCCCTGCGCGAGTACGTCGTGGTCGGCCTCGGCACGAACGGCCCCGTCTCGAGCGAGGCGCTGCAGCGCATCGCGGATGCGGCGGGACCCGAGCGCTACGTCATCCTCGTGAACGCCGCCGGCCCGCGCGACTGGATTCCCGGCGTCAACCGCGACCTCACCGCCTTCGCCGCCGCTCACCCTCGGGTGGCCGTCGCCGACTGGGCGGGTGCCGTCGCAGACCACACCGACCTGCTCGCGGGTGATCAGATCCATCCCGAGGCGGCCGGCGGCGACCTCTACGCGCGCACGGTGAAGCGTGCGGTCGACGGCGCCGCTACCCAGCTCGCGACGGCGCAGTGGGCCGCGGATCAGACGCGGACGACGCTGCTGGAGATCCTGGGACGCGCCGAGGATCGGTAATCGCGGATCGACGACCGCGGATCAGTACCGGCGCACCAGCACGCGCTCGCGCTCATAGGGTGTGAATCCGAGACCGCCGTAGAGCGTGTTCGCCCCGGTCGGACTCTCGGTGTCGACGTCGAGCACGGCTACGCCGAGCCCCGCGTCGCGCATCGCCGCGAGCGAGCGCGAGATCACGGCGGGGGCCAGGCCGCGCCGACGGTGCGAGCGGACGACCCCGACGAGGTCGATGTAGGCGTTCGGCCCGAGGACGTCGAAGTCTCCCTCGTTCACGGACGCGAGGCAGAACGCGACGATCCGCCCGTCGTCGAGTGCGAGCGTGCACAGGTCGGGCCGGAGGAACGGGCCGCCGATGAACTGCTGCCACCGCTCGGGCGGACTGGGGAGGCTTCCCCAGTGATCGCGGAACGCGTCGTTGCGCGCCAGGCGCGCGTCCTCCGCTCGATCGTCCGAGAACGGCACCAGCTCGATGCCGACGGGAGCGGGAACGTCGATGATCGGCTGCGTCAGATCGCGGTGCATCGTCGAGAACCAGCGCTCGGTGCGGTAGCCGAGCGATTCGGCGATGCGCTCGAGAGCCGTGTCCTTCTCCGATGCGTACACCTGGATCTCGGCTGGGCGGCTCGCGGCCGCGGCATCCGCTGCCACCGCCTCGCGCAGCTGCTCCTCGGCGCGCGCGTGCTGCCACGTCAACAGTGCGGTGCCGATCCCGCGCCCGCGCCGATCGGGCCGCACCGCACCGGTGAGATAGATGTGCAGATGCTCGTCGCGCGAGGGATGCAGGGTGACGGTGCCGACCGCGAGGGCTTCGCCGGCCTCGTCGAACGCGATCATCGTGTCGCGAGAGTGGTCGATGTGCGACAGCTCGAACGTCTCGGCGACCTCCTCCCGCGGCGTCGTCCACGTCGGGTGGTCTACCCGGTCGGCGGCCTCCAGGACGCCGTGGATGACGTCGATGTCATCCGAGGTCGCCGTGCGCCAGTGCGCTACGGCGGAGCAGGAGGGTGCGTTCGGCTCGTTCACCTCTCCAGCCTCGCACATCGGGCCCGCACCCTCCGGAGAGAGTGCGGGCCCGATGTCGGCGCGATGCGCTGGTTACTTCTTGTCGTCCTCGGCGGGAGCCTCAGCGGCGTCCTCGGCCGCAGCCTCGGCGGCTGCGCCCTCCTCCGGCGACTCGGCGCCGGCGTCGGCGGCCGTGTCGTCGGCGGGAGCCTCGGTGGTCTCCTCGACGGGAGCCTCCTCGACCGGAGCCTCAGCGGCAGGAGCGGCGGCAGCCGACTTCTTCGCGGACTTCGGCTTCGGGTTCACCGGCTCGAGAACGAGCTCGATGACGGCCATGGGGGCGTTGTCGCCCTTGCGGTTGCCGATCTTCGTGATGCGGGTGTAGCCACCCTCGCGCTCGGCGACCAGCGGAGCGATCTCGGCGAAGAGCTCGTGCACGACGCTCTTGTCGCCGATGACCGACGCGACGCGGCGGCGGGCGTGCAGGTCGCCGCGCTTGGCGAAGGTGACCAGGCGCTCGGCGTACGGACGCAGGCGCTTGGCCTTGGTCTCGGTCGTGGTGATCGACTTGTGCGTGAACAGGGCCGCGGCGAGGTTCGCGAGAAGCAGGCGCTCGTGTGCGGGGCCGCCTCCGAGGCGGGGACCCTTGGTGGGCTTAGGCATGTTTGATTACTCCAGGAAGAAAAGGGGGCTCAGAGGTTCTCGTCGTCGTATCCGCCGTAGAAGTGCGCACCGTCGAACCCGGGAACCGAGTCCTTCAGCGACAGGCCGAGGGAGACGAGCTTGTCGCGCACCTCGTCGACCGACTTCTGACCGAAGTTGCGGATGTTCATGAGCTGGGTCTCCGAGAGGGCGACCAGCTCGGACACCGTGTTGATGCCCTCGCGCTTGAGGCAGTTGTACGAACGGACCGACAGGTCGAGGTCCTCGATCGGCATCGACAGCTCGTTGGTGAGGACCTCGGCGACCGGCGCGGGGCCGATCTCGATGCCCTCGGCCTCGACGTTCAGCTCGCGGGCGAGACCGAACAGCTCGACGAGCGTGCGACCGGCCGATGCGACGGCGTCGCGCGGCGAGATGGACGCCTTCGACTCGACGTCGAGGACGAGCTTGTCGAAGTCGGTGCGCTCACCGGCACGAGTCGCCTCGACGCGGTAGCTGACCTTGAGCACGGGCGAGTAGATCGAGTCGATCGGGATCTGACCGGCCTCGGCGTACTCGTTGCGGTTCTGCGTCGCCGAGACGTAGCCGCGACCGCGCTCGATGACGAGCTCGAGCTCGAACTTCGCGCTGTCGTTGAGCGTCGCGATGACCAGGTCGGGGTTGTGGACCTCGACACCGGCCGGAGCCGAGATGTCGGCGGCCGTGACCTCACCGGCACCGGTCTTGCGCAGGTACGCCGTGATGGGCTCGTCGCGCTCGGACGAGACGACCAGCTGCTTGATGTTGAGGATGATCTCGGTGACATCCTCCTTCACGCCCGGGATGGTGCTGAACTCGTGCAGCACACCGTCGAAGCGAATGCTGGTGACGGCGGCACCCGGGATGGACGACAGCAGGCTGCGGCGCAGCGCGTTGCCGATGGTGTAGCCGAAGCCGGGCTCGAGCGGCTCGACGACGAACCGGCTGCGGAACTCGCCGATCTTCTCCTCGGTCAGAGTGGGACGCTGTGCGATGAGCACTATGTGTTCCTTTCGATCACGTGACCGCTATATGACACGTGCAATTCAGTGAGGTGTTGAGTTTTCAAGGAAACGACGGAAGTCCGGATGCCGCGAGGTGCGGCATCCGGATCCGTGTCAGCTCAGACGCGGCGGCGCTTGGGGGGACGGCAGCCGTTGTGGGCCTGGGGGGTGACGTCCTGGATGGACCCCACCTCGAGGCCGGCGGCCGTCAGCGAGCGGATCGCGGTCTCACGGCCCGAACCGGGGCCCTTGACGAAGACGTCGACCTTCTTGACGCCGTGCTCCTGCGCCTGACGCGCAGCGGACTCGGCGGCCATGCCGGCGGCGTAGGGGGTCGACTTGCGCGAGCCCTTGAAGCCGACGCCACCCGAGGAGGCCCAGCTGATGACGGCGCCCGACGGGTCGGTGATCGAGACGATCGTGTTGTTGAACGTCGACTTGATGTGGGCGTGGCCCAACGCGATGTTCTTCTTCTCCTTGCGGCGCGGCTTGCGCGCTGCGGACTTGGCCTGTGCCATGTGCGTGTTCTCCTAAACCTGTGGGGGCCGCGCCTTAGCGCGCCTTCTTCTTGCCGGCGACGGTGCGCTTGGGACCCTTGCGCGTACGCGCGTTGGTCTTGGTGCGCTGACCGCGCACGGGCAGGCCACGGCGGTGGCGCAGACCCTCGTAGGAACCGATCTCGACCTTGCGGCGGATGTCGGCGGCGACCTCGCGGCGCAGGTCACCCTCCACCTTGTAGTTGCCCTCGATGTAGTCGCGGAGCGCGACGAGCTGGTCGTCGGTGAGGTCCTTGACGCGGATGTTCTCGTCGATCTCCGTCGCAGCGAGGATCTCGTTCGAACGGGTACGGCCCACGCCGTAGATGTACGTGAGGGCGATCACCACGCGCTTGTCGCGCGGGATGTCAACGCCGGCAAGACGTGCCATGCGGTTCTCCTAGGAGTAATCGAAGGTGTGGAGCAGGATCGGTGCTCGGGCCTTCGTCCCGAGGTGTCCCCCGCCGGCGGTGCCGTACGGGTTCTGATCTGCCTGAGGTGTATTGAGTTGTCGTCGTACCGGGTGCCGCGCGGACGCGGCATCCGATCAGCCCTGGCGCTGCTTGTGACGCGGGTTCGACTTGCAGATGACCATGACGCGACCGTGGCGACGGATGACCTTGCAGTGGTCGCAGATGGGCTTGACGGAGGGGTTGACCTTCATGATGTTCCTGATTCGCTGTCTTCGCCGACGGAGCAGGAGCTCCGGGGCGTTACTTCTCGACCGGCGTGCGCTGGGCTCAGCGGTAGCGGTAGACGATGCGGCCGCGCGTCAGGTCGTAGGGGCTGAGCTCCACGACCACACGGTCTTCGGGGATGATGCGGATGTAGTTCTGCCGCATCTTGCCCGAGATCGTTGCGAGGACCTTGTGTCCGTTGCTCAGCTCGACGCGGAACATCGCGTTGGGCAGGGCCTCGGAGATCACGCCCTCGATCTCGATGACACCGTCTTTCTTCGCCATACGCTCGCTTACAGTTGTGCAGGCCGGTCGGTCTGCGTTGGATGGGATTTTCGGTGACACGCCAAGAGAGGCGCAACGCACCAAAGAGCAAGCATACGCGCTACCGCACGCTCCGGCAACTCGCCGTATCTCGCACGGCGCGTCGCCCGCCCCCGCTCAGTTGAAGAGCGTGGCGAACGAGCCGCGTGCCGGGATGGTGCTGTTCGAGATCGTCTCACCGTTGACCGCGATCGTCGGCGTTCCGATACCGCTGGCACCGGGCTGGATCGGCGTCTCCTTGGTCTTCGCGGTGACGAACGAGGCGTAGGTACGATCCGTGACGCACGAGTCGATGCCGGTCACGCCGGCGTCCGAGGCGATCTGGAGGATCTGATCGTCGGTCAGACCCGTCGACTGCTCGGCGGGCTGCTGTTCGAACATCGCCTGCATGAACGGCACCGCCGCGTCGGGGTCCGCCTCCGCGACGCAGTACATCGCATTGGCCGCGCGGGTCGAGTACTCCGTGCCCTGCGAGTAGCGGTCGAGGATCGAGATGGGGTGGATGTTCAGCGTGATCGTGCCGTCAGCCACGAGGTCGAGGATCTCGGGCCCGTACGTCGTCTCGAACTGGCCGCAGATCGGGCACATGAAGTCGATGTACGTGTCGAGGGTCTGCGATCCCTCACCGACCACGACGGCGCCGGTCTCCTGGTTGATGCCGGATCCCGTCGGCGGGGTGCCCGGGTCGGTCGCGCTGTTGTTCATCCACACGACCAGCGCGACGATGAGAGCCACGACGACCACCACGGCCGTCGACACCCAGATCGCGAACCAGTTGGTCTTACCCGTCGCCGCAGCAGCCATCACTTCTCTCCTCAGCCGATTTCCGTCGGCACGATTCCATACGGAGCAAGCCCCGCGGCGCCACCGTCGGGCGCCGTGAGAACCCAGATGCCCCCATCATGCACGGCGACGCTATGTTCCCAATGGGAGCCGTCCGAGCCGTCGATCGTCGACACGGTCCAGTCGTCGTCCTCGGTGAAGGTCTCCTCCGAGCCGGCCACGACCATGGGCTCGATCGCGAGGACGAGACCCGGCTTCACCTCGGGCCCGAGATCGGCGACGCGGTAGTTGAACACCGACGGCGCCTCGTGCATCTTGCGTCCGATGCCGTGCCCGACGTAGTCGCGCAGGATGCCGTAGCCCTCACCGGACGACTCGATGGAGGTCTGGATCGCGTCGCCGATCTCGCCGATGCGCTTCGCGTTCGCCATCGCGGCGATGCCCGCCCACAGCGACTCCTCGGTGACCTGCGACAGCCGCTCCCGCGCCGCGACCAGCTCCGGCCGGTCCGGGTCGGGGATGACGATCGTGAACGCGGAGTCGCCGTTCCAGCCGCGGAACTGCGCCCCGGCGTCGATCGACAGGATGTCTCCGGGCTCGAGCGGGCGCGCGCCCGGGATCCCGTGCACGACCTGCTCGTTCACCGACGCGCACACCGTGTGGCGATACCCGCGCACGAGCTGGAAGTTCGACTCCGCGCCGCGCGAGCGGATCACGTCGGCCGCGATGGCGTCGAGCTCGAGCGTGGTCACGCCGGGCACGACGTGCTCGCGCACCGCCTGCAGCGCAGCGGCCGTGATCAGGCCCGGCTCGACCATCGCCTGCAGCTGAGCGGGCGACTTGTAGATGGAGCGGCGGCCGATCACGCCGTGATGCCGCGGGCGGTCAGCGCCGCGGTGATCCGCTCGGTGATCTCGTCGAGCGAGCCGACGCCGTCGATCTGGTCGACGATGCCGCGCTCGCGGAACACGTCGAGGATCGGCGCGGTCTCGTTCTCGTAGATCGAGAGTCGCTTGGCGATGGACTCCTCGTTGTCGTCATCGCGGCCCTGCTCCGCGGCGCGCTTGGACAGCCGCGCGATCGACTCCTCACGGGGCACGACGAGCTCGATGACACCCGTCAGCTCCTCACCGCGGCCGCCCAGGAACGCGTCGAGGTCGGCCACCTGCGCGAGGTTCCGGGGGTAACCGTCGAGCAGGAACCCGCCGGCGGCGTCATCCTGCGCGAGCCGGTCGCGCACGATCGCGCTCGTCAGCTCGTCGGGCACCAGGTCGCCGGCGTCGATGATCGCCTTGACCTGCTGTCCGAGCTCGGTGCCCTCTTTGACGTTCGCCCGGAAGACGTCGCCCGTCGAGACGGCGGGGACACCGAGCGCTTCGGCGATGCGCACTCCCTGAGTGCCCTTGCCCGAGCCCTGCGGCCCGACGATCAGGAGACGTGCAGCCGTCATCGCAGTAACCCTTCGTAGTGACGCTGCTGGAGCTGCGCGTCGATCTGCTTCACCGTCTCGAGACCGACGCCCACGATGATGAGGATCGATGCGCCGCCGAACGGGAAGTTCTGGTTCGCACCGACCGTCGCGAGCGCGATCAGCGGGAGCAGGGCGATGAGACCCAGGTAGATCGAGCCGGGAGCGGTGATGCGGGTGAGGACGTAGTCGAGGTACTCCGCCGTGGGCCGGCCGGCACGGATGCCGGGGATGAAGCCGCCGTACTTCTTCATGTTGTCGGCGACGTCGACCGGGTTGAACGTGATCGCGACGTAGAAGTACGTGAATCCGATGATCAGCAGGAAGTACACCGCCATGTAGAGCGGGTGGTCGCCGGTCGTGAAGTACTGCTGGATCCACGCGACCCAGCCGGGCACGTTGCCGTCGGCATCCGGGTTCTGGTTGAACTGCGCGATGAGCGCCGGGATGTACAGCAGTGACGAGGCGAAGATGACCGGGACGACACCGGCCATGTTGACCTTGATCGGGATATACGTGTTCGTGCCGCCGTACGTGCGACGTCCCACCATCCGCTTGGCGTACTGGACGGGGATCCGCCGCTGCGACTGCTCGACGAAGACGACGAGGGCCACGACGACGATGCCGACGGCCAGCACGAGGAGGAAGACCTCGAAGCCGCGGGCGACCGCGATCGACCACAGTGCCGCCGGGAACGTCGCCGCGATCGAGGTGAAGATGAGGATCGACATGCCGTTGCCGACGCCGCGCTCGGTGACGAGCTCGGCGAACCACATGATGAGGCCCGTGCCGGCGGTCATCGTGATGATCATGAGGAGCTGGGCGTACCAGGCCTCCGAGGTCACCAGCTGCGCGCACTCGGGGACCCCGGTCACCGGGATCAGCTGACCCGAGCGTGCGACCGTCACGAGCGTCGTGGACTGCAGCAGAGCCAGCGCGATGGTGAGGTAGCGGGTGTACTGCGTGAGCTTCGCCTGGCCCGACTGGCCCTCCTTGTAGAGGGTCTCGAAGTGAGGGATGACAACGCGCAGCAGCTGCACGATGATCGTCGCGGTGATGTAGGGCATCACGCCGAGCGCGAAGATCGACAGCTGCAGCAGCGCACCGCCCGAGAACAGGTTCACGAGCGAGAGCAGGCCCTGGGCGGTCCCGCTCTGATCGAGACAACTCTGCACGTTCGGGAAGTTCACGAACGGCGTCGGCACGTGCGCGCCCAGGCGGTAGATGGCGATGATCGCCAGGGTGAAGCCGATCTTCCGCCGGAGATCCGGAGTGCGGAAGACCCGCGCTATGGCGCTGAACAAGTGGATTCCTCCCAAGGGATGGGCGGCGTCTCGGGAAGACACCGTCAACCAGGGTATCCCAGGCCGTTCACAGGCGCGCCTCGGATACGACGAAGCGAGGGCCGGAGCGAACTCCGGCCCTCGCTGGCGAATTACTTGATGGAACCGCCGGCTGCGACGATCTTCTGCTCGGCAGAGCCCGAGACCTTGTCGACCGACACGTTCAGCGCCACCGAGATGTCGCCGGTGCCGAGCACCTTGACCTTCTCGTTCTTGCGGACGGCACCCTTGGCGACGAGGTCGCTGATGGTGACGTCGCCGCCCTGCGGGTACAGCTCCGCGAGCTTTTCCAGGTTCACGACCTGGTACTCGACGCGGAACGGGTTCTTGAACCCGCGCAGCTTGGGGGTGCGCATGTGGAGCGGCATCTGGCCACCCTCGAAGCCCACCTTGACCTGGTAGCGAGCCTTCGTACCCTTGGTACCGCGGCCCGCCGTCTTGCCCTTGGAGCCCTCACCGCGACCGACACGGGTCTTCGCGGTATTGGACCCGGGGACCGGACGCAGGTGGTGCACCTTCAGCACACCGGGGCGAGCGGCCGTGGTCTCGGCCTTCGCCTTCTTGTCGTCCTTCTTCTCAGCCATCAGTCGATCTCCTCAACCTTCACGAGGTGCGCGACGGTCTTGACGTATCCGCGCGTCTGCGCGTCGTCGGGACGGACGACCGAGTCGCCGATCCGCTTGAGACCCAGCGAACGCAGCGTGTCGCGCTGGTTCTGCTTCTCGCTCACCTTGGACTTGACCTGGGTGACCTTCAGTCGAGCGGCCATCAGGCACCTACCTTCTGTGCGGCGTTCGCCTCGGCCTCAGCGCGCACGAGACGAGCCGGTGCGACCTGGTCGAAGTCCAGGCCACGGCGTGCGGCGACCGCACGGGGCTCCTCGAGCTGCTTCAGTGCCTCGACGGTCGCGTGCACGATGTTGATCGTGTTCGACGAGCCGAGCGACTTCGACAGGACGTCGTGGATACCGGCGCACTCGAGCACGGCGCGGACGGGACCACCGGCGATAACACCGGTACCGGCGGCGGCGGGGCGCAGGAGCACCACGCCGGCGGCTGCCTCACCCTGCACGGGGTGCGGGATGGTCGAGCCGGTGCGGGGAACGCGGAAGAAGTTGCGCTTGGCCTCTTCGACACCCTTCGAGATGGCGAGGGGGACCTCACGCGCCTTGCCGTAGCCGACGCCCACCAGACCGTTGCCGTCGCCGACGACGACGAGAGCGGTGAAGCTGAAGCGACGACCACCCTTGACGACCTTCGAGACGCGGTTGATGGTGACGACGCGCTCCAGGAACTGGCTCTTGTCGGCGTCGCGCGAACCGCGGTCGCGGTTGTTGCTGCGCTCGCGGCTGCCGCGGCGGGGCTCGCGGGCCTCGCGCTCGACGGGAGCGGTGCCGGCGGCCTGCTCGGTCGTAGCCTGTTCGGTCACAGGGTTCTCTCCGTTGTTGTTGGTCACTGCATCGCTCACAGGTTCAGACCTCCCTCGCGAGCGCCTTCGGCGATCGCTGCGACACGGCCCGCGTAGCGGTTGCCACCGCGGTCGAACACGACGTCTGCGACGCCGGCGGCCTTGGCACGCTCGGCGACGAGCTCGCCGACCTTGCGGGCCTTGGCGGTCTTGTCACCGTCGAACGTGCGCAGGTCGGCCTCGAGGGTCGACGCCGAAGCCACGGTGTGGCCCTTGGCGTCGTCGACGAGCTGCACGAAGACGTGGCGGGCCGAGCGGGTCACGACCAGGCGCGGCCGGGCCTCGGTGCCCACGATCTTCTTGCGAAGGCGGGCGTGACGACGCGCACGCGCGTCGGACTTGCTCTTCACAGCCATGCTTACTTACCAGCCTTTCCGGCCTTGCGGCGGACGACCTCGCCCGCGTACCGCACACCCTTGCCCTTGTAGGGCTCGGGCTTGCGGATCTTGCGGATGTTGGCCGCGGTCTCGCCGACCGCCTGCTTGTCGATGCCGCTGACCGTGAGCTTGTTGTTGCCTTCGACGGTCAGGGTGATGCCGGCGGGCGCCTCGACGGTGACGGGGTGCGAGAAGCCGAGAGCGAACTCGACGGACGAGCCCTTCTGAGCGACGCGGTAACCGGTTCCGACGACCTCGAGACCCTTGGTGTAGCCCTGGGTCACGCCGATGATGTTGTTGTTGATCAGGGTGCGGGTCAGGCCGTGCAGGGCACGCGACTCGCGCTCGTCGTCCGGACGGGTGACGAGAACCTGGTTCTCCTCGACCTTGGCCTCGATGGGCTTGGCGACCGTCAGTCGCAGCTCGCCCTTGGGGCCCTTGACGAGGACGTCCTGTCCGGTGACCTCGACGGTCACACCGGCAGGGATGTCAATGGGAAGACGTCCAATACGCGACATCAGATCACCACACGTAGGCGAGGACTTCCCCGCCGACGCCCTTCGACTCGGCCTGGCGGTCCGTGAGGAGGCCAGAGGAGGTGGACAGGATCGCGACGCCCAGGCCACCGAGGACCGTGGGCAGCTCGGTCGACTTCGCGTACACGCGGAGACCGGGCTTGGAGACGCGCTTGATGCCGGCGATCGACCGCTCGCGGTTGGGGCCGTACTTCAGCGTCATGGTGAGGGTCTGGCCGACGCGGGCATCGGTGACCTCCCAGCTGGAGATGTAGCCCTCCTGCTTGAGGATCTCGGCGATGTTGGTCTTGAGCTTCGAGCTCGGGAGCGACACGGAGTCGTGGTGCGCCGAGTTCGCGTTGCGCAGACGGGTCAGCATATCTGCGACCGGGTCTGTCATCGTCATAGGTTTGTTCCTTCGATCATGAGGTTTCGACTGCCGTTACACGACAGGCGACCTTCGATGAATGTCCATATTCAGTTGTGCAGTCGTTCGGCCCCGGAGCATGCCCCGAGGCCGAACGATCGATTGTACCGGATTACGCCTGAGCGTCGTCCGACTTGAACGGGAAGCCCAGCTGGCGGAGCAGCGAGCGTCCCTCGTCATCCGTCTTCGCCGTGGTGACGATCGTGATGTCGAAACCGCGGACGCGGTCGATCCGGTCCTGGTTGATCTCGTGGAAGACCGCCTGCTCCTGCAGACCGAAGGTGTAGTTGCCGTGACCGTCGAACTGCTTGGGCGACAGACCGCGGAAGTCGCGGATGCGGGGCAGCGCGAGGTTCACGAGACGGTCGATGAACTCCCACGCACGGTCACCGCGGAGGGTGACGTGCGCGCCGATGGCCTGGCCCTCGCGCAGCTTGAACTGCGCGATGGACTTGCGGGCCTTCGTGACGATCGGCTTCTGACCCGTGATCTTCGTCAGGTCGTCCACGGCGCCGTCGATCACCTTGCTGTCGCGAGCTGCCTCGCCGACACCGGTGTTCACGACGACCTTCACGAGACCGGGGATCTGCATGACGTTGGCGTAGCCGAACTCGTCCTGCAGAGCCTTCTTGATCTCGCTCTGGTACTTCTGCTTCAGGCGGGGCTGGATCTTGCCAGCCGCCGCGGCAGTGGTGCTGCTCATATTCAGAGGTCCTTGCCGCTCTTCTTCGCGTAACGCACGCGGACGGTGCGCTTCACGCCGTCCTTCGTCTTCTCCTCGACGCGGTGACCGACGCGGGTCGGCTTCTTCGTCTCGGGGTCCACGAGCTGGACGTTCGAGATGTGGATGGGGGCCTCGATGGTCTCGATGCCACCCGTCTTGGTGCCACGCTGCGTCTGGCCGACGCGGGTGTGCTTGGTGGCGTAGTTGACGCCCTCGACGATGACGCGGTTCTGCTCGACGAGGACCTCGAGGACCTTGCCCTGCTTGCCACGGTCGCCGCCGCGCTCGGGCTTGGCGCCCGTGATGACCTGAACCAGGTCACCCTTCTTGATGTTCGCCATGATCAGATGACCTCCGGGGCGAGCGAGACGATCTTCATGAACTTCTTGTCGCGAAGCTCACGACCGACCGGTCCGAAGATGCGGGTGCCGCGGGGCTCCCCGTCGTTCTTCAGGATGACGGCGGCGTTCTCGTCGAACTTGATGTACGAGCCGTCGGGACGGCGCGTCTGCTTGACGGTGCGGACGATGACGGCCTTGACGACATCACCCTTCTTGACGTTGCCACCGGGGATCGCGTCCTTGACGGTGGCGACGATGATGTCGCCCAGTCCGGCGTACCGGCGGGCGGAGCCGCCGAGCACGCGGATGGTGAGCAGCTCCTTGGCGCCGGTGTTGTCGGCGACCTTGAGGCGGGATTCGGTCTGAATCATGAGATCACTTCGCCTTCTCGAGGACCTCGACCAGACGCCAGCGCTTGGTGGCGCTCAGCGGGCGAGTCTCGTTGATGAGGACGAGGTCGCCGATGCCGGCGGTGTTGGCCTCGTCGTGGGCCTTGACCTTCGACGTGCGGCGGATGACCTTGCCGTAGAGCGGGTGCTTCACGCGGTCCTCGACCTCGACGACGATCGTCTTGTCCATCTTGTCGCTCACGACGTAGCCGCGACGAGCCTTGCGGTAACCGCGGGCCTGCGGGTCGCGGACGTCGTGCTCGCCGTGCTCGTGGCCCTCGGCGACAGCCTCAGCGGCGTTCTTGTCGGTAGCCATTACTCGGTCTCTTCCTTCGCGGCCTCGGTGGCGTCATCCGCCTTCTTGGCCTTGGTCTTCTTCGCCTTCGGCGCCTCCGCGACGGGCGTGGCACGGATGCCGAGCTCGCGCTCGCGGATCACCGTGTAGAGCCGCGCGATGTCGCGCTTGACCGCACGGATGCGGCCGTGGCTCTCGAGCTGGCCGGTGGCCGACTGGAAGCGCAGGTTGAACAGCTCTTCCTTGGCCTTGCGCAGCTCCTCGACGAGGCGCTGGTCTTCGAACGTGTCGAGCTCGCTCGGGGCGAGCGTCTTGGTGCCGACAGCCATTACGCGTCGCCCTCCTCGCGCTTGATGATGCGTGCCTTCAGCGGCAGCTTGTGAATGGCACGGGTCAGGGCCTCGCGAGCGAGCTCCTCGTTGACTCCGGCGACCTCGAAGAGGACGCGACCCGGCTTGACGTTGGCGACCCACCACTCCGGCGAGCCCTTACCCGAACCCATGCGGGTTTCGGCGGGCTTCTTGGTGAGCGGACGGTCGGGGTAGACGTTGATCCACACCTTGCCGCCACGCTTGATGTGACGCGTCATGGCGATACGAGCGGACTCGATCTGACGGTTGGTCACGTAAGCGGGCGTGAGTGCCTGGATGCCGAACTCGCCGAAGGAGACCTTCGTGCCGCCGGTGGCCTGGCCATCGCGCTTGGGGTGGTGCTGCTTGCGGTACTTGACCTTACGGGGGATAAGCATCAGGCCGACGCTCCTTCTGCCACGGGGGCCTCGTTGCGGGGACCGCGACGGCGGTCACCGCGGTCGTCGCGACCGCGCGAGGTCTTCGGCGCGTTGGCCTGCTCGCGAGCGAGCTCCTTGGCCGTCAGGTCGCCCTTGTAGATCCAGACCTTCACACCGATGCGGCCGAAGGTGGTCTTGGCCTCGTAGAAGCCGTAGTCGATGTTCGCGCGGAGCGTGTGCAGGGGCACGCGGCCCTCGCGGTAGAACTCCGAGCGGCTCATCTCCGCGCCGCCGAGGCGGCCCGAGACCTGGATCCGGATGCCCTTGGCGCCGGCGCGCTGAGCGCCCTGCAGACCCTTGCGCATCGCGCGGCGGAACGCCACACGAGCCGAGAGCTGCTCGGCGATGCCCTGCGCGACGAGCTGGGCGTCGGCCTCGGGGTTCTTGACCTCGAGGATGTTGAGCTGGATCTGCTTGCCGGTGAGCTTCTCGAGGTCGGCGCGGATGCGCTCGGCCTCGGCGCCGCGGCGACCGATCACGATGCCCGGGCGGGCGGTGTGGATGTCGACGCGGACGCGGTCACGGGTGCGCTCGATCTCGATGTTGCTGACACCGGCGCGGTCGAGCGACGTGGTCAGCAGACGGCGGATCTTGATGTCCTCGGCGACGTAGTCGGCGTAACGCTGGCCCGGCTTGGTCGAGTCCGAGAACCAACGCGACACGTGGTCCGTGGTGATGCCGAGGCGGAAGCCGTACGGGTTGACTTTCTGTCCCATTACTTGCTCGCCTTCTTGCTCGTACCGGCGGCCGCGGCATCCGCGTTCTCCGGCGTCGACAGCACGACCGTGATGTGGCTCGTGCGCTTCTTGATCTGGAAGGCACGACCCTGGGCGCGGGGCTGGAAACGCTTGAGCGTCGTGCCCTCGTCGACGTACGCGTTCTTCACGTACAGGTCTGCATCGTCCAGGAACTCGTTGTCCTTGTCGGCCTTGACGCGAGCGTTCGCGACGGCCGAGGCGACGAGCTTGTAGATCGGCTCGCTGGCGCTCTGGGGTGCGAACTTCAGGATGGCGAGTGCCTCCTGAGCCTGCTTGCCCTTGATGAGCGCGACGACACGACGAGCCTTCTGAGGGGTCACGCGGATGTGCTTCACGCGCGCGGTGGATTCCACCATGTCTCTCCTCCTCTGTCCTCTCTGGAACTGCCCCCGCGTCAGCGGCGGCGGCCCTTCTTGTCGTCCTTCACGTGGCCGCGGAAGGTGCGGGTGGGCGCGAATTCGCCCAGCTTGTGGCCGACCATGGTCTCGGACACGAACACGGGGATGTGCTTGCGTCCGTCGTGCACGGCGATCGTGTGGCCGAGCATGGCCGGGATGATCATCGAACGGCGCGACCAGGTCTTGATGACGTTCTTGGAGCCGGCTTCGTTCTGCGCGACCACCTTGCGAAGCAGGTGCTCGTCGACGAAGGGGCCCTTCTTCAGGCTGCGAGGCATCTTCCTCTACTCCTACTTGCGCTTCTTGCCGGCGTTGCGACGGCGGACGATGTACTTGTCGCTCTCCTTGTTGGGGTGGCGGGTGCGACCCTCAGCCTGGCCCCAGGGAGTGACGGGGTGACGTCCACCGGACGTCTTGCCCTCACCACCACCGTGCGGGTGGTCGACCGGGTTCATGGCGACACCACGAACCGTCGGGCGAACGCCCTTCCAGCGCTTGCGGCCGGCCTTGCCCCAGTTGATGTTCGACTGCTCGGCGTTGCCGACCTCGCCGATGGTCGCGCGGCAGCGCGCATCGACGTTGCGGATCTCGCCCGAGGGCAGACGCAGCTGGGCGTAGGGGCCGTCCTTCGCGACCAGACGCACGCTGGCGCCGGCCGAGCGGGCCATCTTCGCGCCGCCGCCGGGGCGGAGCTCGATGGCGTGGATGACCGTACCGGTCGGGATGTTGCGCAGCGGCAGGTTGTTGCCGGGCTTGATGTCGGCGCCGGCACCCGACTCGACGATGTCGCCCTGCTGGAGCTTGTTCGGGGCGATGATGTAGCGCTTCTCGCCGTCGAAGTAGTGCAGCAGCGCGATGCGCGCGGTGCGGTTGGGGTCGTACTCGATGTGAGCGACCTTGGCGTTGACGCCGTCCTTGTCGTTGCGACGGAAGTCGATCACGCGGTACTGGCGCTTGTGGCCACCACCGATGTGACGCGTCGTGATGCGGCCCTGGTTGTTACGGCCACCGGTCTTGGCGATCGGGCGGAGGAGCGACTTCTCGGGCGTCGATCGGGTGATCTCGGCGAAGTCGGCCACCGACGAACCGCGGCGACCCGGGGTCGTGGGCTTGTACTTGCGAATAGCCATGTTCGTTGTCCTCTATCCCGACCGTCAGCCGACTGCCGTGAAGATGTCGATGGTGCCCGACTTCAGGGTGACGATGGCGCGCTTGGTGTCCTTGCGCTTGCCGGTGCCGAAGCGGGTGCGACGGGACTTGCCCGCGCGGTTGAGCGTGTTGACCGCTGCGACCTTGACGCCGAAGATCTTCTCGATCGCGAGCTTGATCTCGGTCTTCGACGCACGGGGGTCCACGAGGAACGTGTACTTGCCCTCGTCGATGAGCCCGTAGCTCTTCTCGGAGACGACCGGCTTCAGGATGATGTCGCGCGGGTCCTTGTTGACGGCGGTCATGCCGAGACCTCCTCGGTGGCGCCGGCCTTGGACGCGACGAACGCGTCGTAGGCGGCCTTGGTGAAGACGAGGTCGTCCGAGACGAGCACGTCGTAGGCGTTGAGCTGGTCGAACGTCAGCACGTGGACGTACGCGAGGTTGCGCACGCTCTTGACGGTGATCTCGTCACCGCGCTCGATGACCACGAGGACGTTCTTCGTGGCGCCGAGGCCGGTCAGAACCGCCGCAGCAGCCTTGGTCGAGGGCGTGCCCTCGACACCGAACGAGTCGACGATGTGCAGACGCTGGCCGCGAGCACGGTCGCTGAGCGCTCCGAGGAGTGCGGCGGCGACCATCTTCTTGGGGGTGCGCTGCGAGTAGTTGCGCGGCTTGGGGCCGTGCACGATGCCACCACCGGTCATGTGCGGCGCGCGGATCGAGCCCTGACGGGCGTTACCCGTGCCCTTCTGCTTGAAGGGCTTGCGGCCGGCGCCCGAGACCTCACCGCGACGCTTGGTCGAGTGAGTGCCCTGGCGAGCCGCCGCGAGCTGCGCGACGACGACCTGGTGGATGAGGGGAACGTTGGTCTTGACGTCGAAGAGCGCGGCGGGCAGCTCCACGGAGCCGGCCTTCTTGCCGGAAGCGCTCCGGACGTCGAGCGCGAGAGTCGAGTCAGCCATGATCAGGCACCCTTCACAGCGTTGCGGACGTAGACGATGCGGCCGCGTGCACCGGGGACGGCGCCCTTGACGAGCAGCAGACCCTTCTCGGCGTCGACGGCGTGCACCGTGAGGTTGAGGACGGTCACGCGCTCGCCACCCATGCGGCCGGCCATGCGCATGCCCTTGAAGACGCGGCTGGGCGTCGACGAGGCACCGATGGAACCGGGCTTGCGGTGGTTGCGGTGCGCACCGTGCGAGGCCGAGACGCCCTTGAAGTTGTGGCGCTTCATGACGCCCGCGGTGCCCTTGCCCTTGCTGGTGCCGACGACGTCGACCAGCTGGCCGGCCTCGAAGGTGTCACCGGCGGTGAGCTCCTGACCGAGTGAGTAGTCAGCGGCATCCGCCGTGCGCACCTCGGTGAGGTGGCGACGCGGGGTCACGCCGGCGGCCTCGAAGTGGGCCGTGAGGGGCTTGTTGACCTTGCGGGGGTCGATCTGGCCGGCAGCGATCTGAACGGCCGAGTAGCCGTCCTTCTCGGGCGTACGGACCTGGGTGACCACGTTCGGCGCGATCTCGATGACCGTGACGGGGACGAGCTTGCCCTGCTCGTTCCAGACCTGGGTCATGCCGAGCTTGGTGCCGAGGAGGCCCTTGGAAACCTTGGAGTTGATGTCAGCCATGTCGAACCTCAGAGCTTGATCTCGATGTTGACGTCGGCCGGGAGGTCGAGTCGCATGAGCGAGTCGACAGCCTTGGGCGTCGGGTCGACGATGTCGATCAGACGCTTGTGGGTGCGCATCTCGAAGTGCTCGCGGCTGTCCTTGTACTTGTGGGGCGACCGGATGACGCACACGACGTTCTTCTCGGTCGGCAGCGGCACGGGTCCGACGACAGTCGCGCCCGCACGGGTCACGGTGTCGACGATCTTGCGTGCCGAGGTGTCGATGACCTCGTGGTCGTACGACTTCAGGCGAATGCGGATCTTCTGTCCCGCCATTTGTCTGCTCACTCTCTTTATCGCGTCTTACGTCTCGCTGGTCGCGAGCGCATTGGACGCCCGGTGGCGCGGTCTGCGCCGGGCACTTCTCACCGCCGGGGCGGTGATGCTGCACCACTGTTCTGATGTCAAACCCGCGGGTCTCCCCGCGGTTCCGCACCGTGCGCGCACGCGCGCATCCTGTCTCCAGGTCGGTGTGGGGTTCGATGTTCATCTGCCCGCGGCCTAGGACTCTGCGCTGCGCGCCGCCTATGCACTCTCGTGACAGTGATCCGGGATGCTGGCACCCATCGGAATGTGGAACCTGAATAGTCTACGTGCCGCCCGGGCGTGTCGCAAACCCGGGCGTGTCGCGATATCCGCGTCGCGCCGCGTGCCGTGAGGGCGGGCCCGCCGAACGCGTACCCTCCCCGCGACCACGCACCTTCTATGGTGCACCCTCGCGTCGATGGTGCGCTCTCGCGGGACGATTCCGACTCAGCGCAGCAGGCCGTGCGAGCGGAGGAACGCGGCGAATGACGGGCGCGACGCGAGGCGCTCCCAGCCCCAGCGCACCGGGGTCCAGCCGGTCGCCGCCACGATGCGGCTCTCGCGCTCGCGCTGGGCGCGCAGCACGTCGCGCGGCGAACGGCCCGCGACGAGAGCGGGATCGAGGTACTTGCCGTCGCCGTCGAACTCGCCGAAGCGCCGCAACCGCGGCCACGCGAAGTCGAGGAACGCCCACCGCCCGCCACCGAGCGCGACAGGATGCTGCAACACCGGTTCCGCGGCGCCGAGCTGCCGCATCCACAGGCGGCTGATGCTCTCCCCCGGCAGCTGCGCCCGGCCGTCGGCGATCGAGGCGACCAAGCGCGCACGACGGATGCCGCGGGCCCCGGGCGACTGCTCCATGCGGGCGGTCACGTCAGTGGCGAGCGCCGCGGCAGCGGCACGGTCGTATGCGCCCTGCCGCCGCCACGCCGCCGCTCGCAGCGCCGCGTCCATCGCCGCCGTCGCGGTCTCGGCGTTCTCGACGCAGAGCACATCGAACAGCGTGCGCGCGATGCTCGTCGCCTGAAGCCCCCCGATGTGCGAGACATCGGCACCCGCGACCTCGTGCCGGTGGCGCACGACGTCGCTGCGGCTCGGCGCGGGCGCGGTCCCGAGCTCGAGGGTGTGGACCCGGCCGTCATCACCACGATGGACGGGCAGCCCGTGGAGAGCGGCCGCGGTCGCATGCGAGAACACCGGTTCACGAATCGCCACCGCGGCGAGGGCGTGCGCGCGCAGCCGCATCCGCTCCTCCGGCCGCGCGGCGGCCCAGCGCGTCGCCGCAATGTAGACGCCCCGCCGCACGCGCACGAGCTCTCCCGCCCGGACGGCACGGTCGAGGGCCGCGGTCTCGCCGCGCACATGTGCATCGCCCCGCAGGATCAGTTCGTCGCGCTCGGTCACTCCCCCACGGTGCCCCCGGCGCAGCCCCGCATCCCCCCGCGCCCGACTCCCCGTGGACTCGCCGGCGCCCCGCTTCCCGGGGGAGGAATCCCCACCGTCAACGCGAGAACGCACCCTCTCCGCGACGACGCACCATTCACGGTGCGCTCTCGCGGAGAGGGTGCGTTCTCGGCGTGGGCTACTGGTTGCCGATGTTCTTGTCGACGTTCTCGCGGACCTCGTCGACCTTGCCGTGATGCTGCTCGGGAACGACCTTCTTCACGGCGTCCGCCGCGCCCTGAAGGAACTTGTCGCTGACCTCTTCGGCCTTCTCGCTCTTGAGCGCCTCCTCGATCTTGTCTCGGTTCTGCTCGAACATCTGCTTGCCCTTGTTGATGATGTCGTCGACGCCCATGATCGTCCTTTCGTCGGGTCGATGTACCGCTATGACAGCGCGCCCGCCGCCGCGACGTCAACAGGTTGCGCAGACGCCGGAACGACGAAACCCCCCGGACCCGAAGGTCCGAGGGGTTTCGCGAAGGAAGTCGAAAGACTTACTTGATGATCTTGGTCACCGTGCCGGCGCCGACGGTGCGGCCACCCTCACGGATCGCGAAGCCGAGGCCCTCTTCCATGGCGATCGGCTGGATGAGCTCGACCGACATGTCGGTGGTGTCACCGGGCATGACCATCTCGGTGCCCTCGGGCAGCGAGATGACGCCGGTGACGTCCGTGGTGCGGAAGTAGAACTGCGGGCGGTAGTTCGTGTAGAAGGGGTTGTGACGGCCACCCTCCTCCTTCGAGAGGATGTAGGCAGTGCCCTCGAAGTTGGTGTGCGGGGTAACCGAACCCGGCTTCACGACGACCTGGCCACGCTCGACGTCGTCACGCTTGGTGCCGCGGAGGAGCAGACCACAGTTCTCGCCGGCCCAGGCCTCGTCGAGCTGCTTGTGGAACATCTCGATACCCGTGACCGTGGTCTTCTGCGTCGGGCGGATGCCGACGATCTCGACCTCGGAGTTGATGGCGAGGGTGCCGCGCTCGGCGCGGCCCGTGACGACGGTTCCACGACCGGTGATCGTGAAGACGTCCTCGACGGGCATGAGGAACGGCTTGTCCTTGTCACGCACGGGGTCGGGGATCGACTCGTCGACGGCGTCCATGAGCTCGACGATCGCGTTGACCCACTTCTCGTCGCCCTCGAGAGCCTTCAGGCCCGAGACGCGGACGACGGGAGCGTTGTCGCCGTCGAAGTCCTGCGACGAGAGGAGCTCGCGGACCTCGAGCTCGACGAGCTCCAGGATCTCCTCGTCGTCGACCATGTCCGACTTGTTGAGCGCGACCAGCAGGTAGGGAACGCCGACCTGCTTGGCGAGCAGCACGTGCTCGCGGGTCTGAGCCATCGGGCCGTCGGTGGCGGCGACCACGAGGATCGCGCCGTCCATCTGAGCGGCACCGGTGATCATGTTCTTGATGTAGTCAGCGTGACCCGGGGCGTCGACGTGAGCGTAGTGACGCTTGGGGGTCTCGTACTCGACGTGCGAGATGTTGATCGTGATACCACGCTGACGCTCTTCGGGCGCCGAGTCGATGGACGCGAAGTCACGCTGCACGTTGGTGGCCGACGGGTACTTGTCGGCGAGCACCTTCGAGATCGCCGCGGTGAGCGTCGTCTTGCCGTGGTCGACGTGACCGATGGTTCCGATGTTGACGTGCGGCTTGGTCCGCTCGAACTTGGCCTTAGCCACTGGGTCCTCCTCAGGACTGTCGTTGTAGATCTCCGGGCGCTGGATTGCGACCGGTTCTCTACGGGGATGTTTTCACTCTAGTAGAGAGGTCGATATTCAGTTTGAGTGGATGCCGGGAGCATGGGCCCCCGGCATCCCGAGGGCTTACTCGCCCTTGTTCTTCTGGACGATCTCGTCGGCCACCGCGCGCGGGACCTCGGAGTAGCTGTCGAACTCCATCGAGTAGACCGCGCGGCCCGAGGTCTTCGAACGCAGGTCGCCGATGTAGCCGAACATCTCCGACAGCGGGACGAGCGCGCGGACGATCTTGATGCCCGAGCCGTCCTCCATCGACTGGATCTGGCCACGACGCGAGTTCAGGTCGCCGATGACGTCGCCCATGTACTCCTCGGGCGTACGCACCTCGACAGCCATCAGGGGCTCGAGGATGACCGGGTTGGCCTTGCGCAGCGCCTCCTTGAAGCCCATCGAGCCGGCGATCTTGAACGCCATCTCGGACGAGTCGACGTCGTGCGACGCGCCGTCGATGAGGATCGCCTTGACACCCACGATGGGGTAGCCGGCGAGCACGCCGACGTTCATCGCGTCCTGGAAGCCCTGGTTGGTCGGCTCGATGTACTCGCGCGGGATGCGGCCACCGGTGACCTTGTTCTCGAACTCGTACGTCTTGTCGGCCGTGACCTCGAGCGGCTCGATCGCGAACTGGATCTTCGCGAACTGACCCGAACCACCGGTCTGCTTCTTGTGGGTGTAGTCGTGACGCTCGACGGCCTTGCGGATCGTCTCGCGGTACGCGACCTGCGGCTTGCCGACGTTCGCCTCGACGCGGAACTCGCGCTTCATGCGGTCGACGAGGATGTCGAGGTGCAGCTCGCCCATGCCCTTGATGACGGTCTGACCCGTCTCGGGGTTGAGCTCGGTGCGGAACGTCGGGTCCTCTTCGGCGAGCTTCTGGATGGCGACACCCAGCTTCTCCTGGTCGGCCTTGGTCTTCGGCTCGATCGCGACCTCGATGACGGGCTCGGGGAACGTCATCGACTCGAGGACGACGGGCTCGGCCGGGTCGGCGAGGGTGTCACCGGTGGTGGTGTCCTTCAGGCCGATGACGGCGTAGATGTTGCCCGCGGTGAGCGAGTCGACCGGGTTCTCCTTGTTGGCGTGCATCTGGAAGATCTTCCCGATGCGCTCCTTCTTGCCCTTGGTCGAGTTGATGACCTGCGCGCCCGAGTCGAGGTGACCCGAGTACACGCGGACATAGGTGAGGCGACCGAAGAACGGGTGCACGGCGACCTTGAACGCCAGCGCCGCGAACGGGTCGTTGGCGTCGGGGTGACGCTCGATGATCTTCTCTTCGTCCTTCGGGTCGTGCGCCTCGATGGCGGGCACGTCGAGGGGCGAGGGGAGGAAGTCGACGACCGCGTCGAGCATGGGCTGCACGCCGCGGTTCTTGAACGCCGAGCCGCAGAGCACCGGGTACAGCTCGCCGGCGACGGTGAGCTTGCGGATGGCGCCCTTGATCTCGGCCACGGTCAGCTCTTCGCCGCCGAAGAACTTCTCGAGCAGCGCGTCGTCGGACTCGGCGACGGTCTCGAGGAGACGCTGGCGGTACTCGGCGGCCTTGTCGGCGAGGTCGGCCGGGATCTCCTGGATCTCGTACTTCGCGCCCATGGTCACGTCACCCTTGGCGTCGCCGGGCCAGACCAGCGCGCGCATCTCGACGAGGTCGATGACGCCCACGAAGTCGTTCTCGGCGCCGATCGGGAGCTGCAGCACGAGCGGCTTGGCGCCCAGGCGGCTGACGATCGTGTCGACGGTGAAGTAGAAGTCGGCGCCCAGCTTGTCCATCTTGTTGACGAAGCAGATGCGGGGCACGTCGTACTTGTCGGCCTGACGCCAGACGGTCTCGGACTGGGGCTCGACGCCCTCCTTGCCGTCGAAGACCGCCACGGCGCCGTCGAGGACGCGCAGCGAACGCTCGACCTCGACCGTGAAGTCGACGTGGCCGGGGGTGTCGATGATGTTGATCTGGTTCTTGTTCCAGAAGCAGGTCACGGCGGCAGACGTAATCGTGATGCCGCGCTCCTTCTCCTGCTCCATCCAGTCGGTGGTCGAGGCGCCGTCGTGCGTCTCGCCGAGCTTGTGGTTGACGCCCGTGTAGAACAGGATGCGCTCGGTCGTCGTCGTCTTGCCGGCATCGATGTGCGCCATGATGCCGATATTGCGGACCTTGTTGAGGTCGGTGAGCACTTCTTGTGCCACGGGCTGTTCCTTACGTTTGGTCGGGAGCGCCGGCCGGGGAGGGTCCCCCGGCCGGCGCCGAGAAGCTGTTTACCAGCGGTAGTGCGCGAAGGCGCGGTTCGACTCGGCCATCTTGTGGGTGTCTTCGCGGCGCTTGACCGCGGCACCGAGGCCGTTCGAGGCGTCGAGGATCTCGTTCTGCAGGCGCTCGGTCATCGTCTTCTCACGACGGCCCTTGGCGTACGAGACGAGCCAGCGCAGCGCGAGCGTGTTCGCGCGGTGCGGCTTGACCTCGACGGGCACCTGGTAGGTCGAGCCACCGACGCGGCGGCTCTTGACCTCGAGGGTCGGGCGGACGTTGTCGAGCGCCTTCTTCAGCGTCGCGACGGCGTCCTGGCCGTTCTTGGCCTCGACACCCTTGAGGGCGGTGTAGACGATCGACTCGGCGATCGACTTCTTGCCGTCGACGAGGATCTTGTTCACGAGCTGCGTGACGATCGGAGCACCGTAGACCGGGTCGTTGACGACGACGCGGCGGGGTGCGGGTCCCTTACGAGGCATCTAACTCAACCCTTCTTCGCGCCGTAGCGGCTGCGAGCCTGCTTACGGTTCTTGACGGCCTGGGTGTCGAGCGCACCGCGGACGATCTTGTAGCGGACACCGGGGAGGTCCTTCACACGACCGCCGCGGACGAGCACGAGCGAGTGCTCCTGCAGGTTGTGGCCCTCGCCGGGGATGTACGCGGTGACCTCGGTGCCGTTGCGGAGCTTGACACGAGCGACCTTGCGCATGGCCGAGTTCGGCTTCTTGGGCGTGGTCGTGTACACGCGGGTGCAGACACCCGCCTGCTGGGGGTTCGCCTTCAGTGCGGGCGCCTTGGTCTTGGTGACCTTCGGCGAGCGACCCTTGCGAACCAACTGCTGAATGGTTGGCACGTTCTCTCCTTGTAGTGCTGCACGGTGACAGCGTCGTGGTTTCACCACAGATCCACCGGCGCGTCACGAATGCTGCGTTTTCGAAGGGTGGATATGCCGTGGGGGCGTCCTGTTCGCAGAACGATCCCGATTCGCGTGCTCCGCTTCGACCTGACCATCGGACCGAGGCACGACGCAGGGCGCGCACGAGCGCACACCCGGTCAATGATACGCCTCTCCGGCGAGGCGGGCAAACGCCGGTGGATGCCGGTGGTATCGGGGTCAGGTTCCGGGGCGCTCGATGCGCAGTTCCGCGTCGCCGAGGAGGAAGCGCTCGCCTGCCGGAGCATCCGATCCGGGCTCGAGCTCGATCTCGGTGCCGAGGAAGTTGGTCAGCACGACGCCGTTGGTCGAGTGGAGATCGGTGATGTGCCACAGGCCCGAGCGCAGTTCCAGGCGTGCATGCGTCTTCGACACCGTGCGCGTACGGTCCTCGATGGCCACGAGCTGGGCCCGCGGGTAGGCGGGGTCGGGCGCGGGCTGACGGCCCACGATCGCGACGTCGCCGGTGAGCGGCGCGACCTCGCCGTCGGGCAGGACGAGCTGCCAGTAGACCCGGCGCCGCGCGACGACGACGGTGTGGTCGATCTCGCCGTCGTCGGGAACCTCGGCGCGGCGCAGCTGCGCGGGCACCGCCGCCTCAGCCGTGCGCGGCTCGCCGGCCGCCGGCGCGCTCGCGACGGCCGAGACCTCGTCGGAGAGCTCCGGGAACTCGTCGGGAGTCCGCGCGAAGGCCCGACGGGCGATCGGGGTCGCGGGCACGGCATCCCACGTCCGGCGTCCCGGCCCCATCCCGGCGGCGGAATCCGGGTCGGCGAACGAGGGGATGACCCCGGGGCGGTCGGATGCGGCGCGCGAGGGGAACGGCGACGGCGAGATCGCCGAGACGTCGTCGATCTCGGACGGCCAGCGGGCGTCGTCCGAGCCGTCGTCGTCGGCGTCCCCGGCCGCTCCGGCACTGGCGGCCTCCGTGCGGGTCTCGGCCGCCGGAGCGGGGTCGCGGAGGATCGGCTCGCGCGCTTCGCGCGGCGCGGGCTCGGAGAACGCCGGCCGAGCCTCGGGCTCTGCCGGGGCCGGGGGCTGCGCCGGGGGCGCGGCCGCCATGGCCGACTCGGCGGCCGCCGCAGGCGGCGCGGGCTCGGCAGCCGCAGCGGGTCGCGCCGCTTGCTCGTCGGCCGGGGCGAAGAGCACGGCAGCGGGGTCGGCTCCCGGATCAGCCGGGACGGGTGCCGGAGCACCGGGGGTCACGGCAGCGGGCTCGTCCACGGCAGGCGGGGCAGCGACCGCCGCGCCGGCGGCGGGCACCTCGGCAGGGGCGAACGGCGACGGCGGTGCCCACGGCGAGGGCTGCAGGTCGGTCGGCTCGGGTTCGCGTTCGGGAGCGGCTTCACCGCTGGCGGCGAGCGGTTCGGGGCTGAAGTGGCGCGCCGACAGCGTCGGGGTGGCCAGCGTCGGGGGCGCCGCGGGCTCGGGAGTGCGCCGCACGCCGAGACCGGGGGCGTCCTGTTGCCCCGCGTCCGACAGCGGCGGTGTGAAGACCCACGGCGGCGGTGCCACCTCGGCGGCGCGCTCCTCCCGCCAGCGGGCGGGCCCGAGCCCCAGAATGCTCGCCCACACGACGAACAGCAGGGCGGCCAGCACCGTCATCCCGGGGCCGACGCCGAAGCCGCGACCGATGCGGTGCGCGGCCATCACCAGCAGCACGTAGACCACGATCGGGCCGGCCACGGGGACGAGACCGATGAGGACGAGCCACGGGCTGAAACCGCCGATGCGCAGCACGACCGCGATGTTCAGCACCGGCACCCACCCCTGCCAGGGCTCCTCGTCCGTCTTGCGGAACAGGCCGGCCAGCGCGAGCGCCGTCCAGACGTAGAGGACCGCACCCAGAACCGTCGAGAGCACGACGAGGAGGATGAGGAGCGATTCGTTGCCGGAGGTGGTCATCGCATCCCACGATAGAGCCCGCGGGCGCCGCGCACCGTCGTCACGTGTCGCCCCCGCGTTCGGCACCGGGTTCGAAGGGCGCGTCGAGCGATCGGGTGAGCTCGGCGAGCATGGCCTCGATCTGAGGTTCGACGTGCTGCGCGACGGCCGCCTGCACGCGCAGCCGGTGATGCAGGAGCACGGCGCAGACCTCCCGACCGATCATGTTGGCGTAGTCGTCGGCGAGGCCGACCTCCTGGCGGAGGGCCGCCTTCGCCTCGCTGCTGAGCGGGGGAAGCTCGGGCACGGCGTCGTCGGACTCCTGCGCGAGCCCCGAGATCGTGAACAGGAAGGGCGCCCCGGCCACCGGCTCGGGGTCGAGCGGCAACCCCTCGAACTCGGGCGCGAGCCCCTCGGCAGGGCGGTAGCTCCGGGCCCGGTTGCGTGCGGCCTGCTGGTCGAGCTCGGCCTGCAGCATCGGCAGGTTCCGCGAGGTGTACTCGGCGACGGCGGCATCCACGATCGCCTTCATCCTCGTCGACAGACCGTGCTGCACCCCGTGCGGCACGTCCGCCCCCAGTCCCACCGCAGACAGCACGGGCGAGCCGATGCATCGACGACAGGGAGCGATCCGGCCTCGGTGGGTCGCCGGCTGCCAGCGCGGCAGCCAGCGCAGCCAGGCATCCACCGCCTGGCTGACCTGGGTCTCGAGCGACCGCTCCACGGGCCTATTGTCGCCGATCCGGGCCGGTGACGCGGGGATTTCGCGTCATTCGTCCTCGTCGCGTTCCCAGGCCCACCGCGGCGGCGTCGCCCGCGTCCGCACCAGCGCGACGGCCGACCATCCCGATATGACCGCTGCGGCGACGAGCAGGACACCGAACCACGACACCGCGAACCCGCCGGCAGCGGCGAAGGCACGAGCCGCGTCGACCCCCACGATCAGCGCGGACGCGACCAGGCCCGCGAGGTACGACAGCAGCGCGACAACCCCCGTGAGGACCGAGATCGCATACGACGGATGCGGCGCCCGCAGCGCGACCATCAGCGTGAGCGCGATCCCGACGACCGCGGCGGCGAAGCCGACGGCGCCGGGGATCGGCCCGAGCCCGCGGACCGCGAGGACGTCCTGACCGGTCACCAGACTCAGGATGCCCAGGCCGCAGATGGCGAGCGCCCCGAAGCCCACGACCGCGAAAGCGGTGGCGAGCCCGGGGCGCATTCCGCCGGAGGCAGTGGTCATCAGTAGCGGTGCAGCTGCGGTCCCGCCTCGAGCGTGCGCTCGTACTCGCGCTGCGCCTCGGCGTTGAGCTCGGTGACCCGACGGCCGCGGGCGGCGACCCACGCACCGAACCAGATCGTCAGCTCGCGGCCCGCGACCAGTGCGACGAGCGCGAGCGGGGCGAAGGCCTGCTCACCGACGATCGTGAGCGCCTGGCTCGGCGCGATCGTCCAGAACGGCGCCTGGAAGAGCTGTCCCGCGATGTGCCCCGCGTAGGACGCCAGACCCACCAGGAGGCCGAGCAGGACCCAGAGGCCCCAGCGGCCGCGGTTGATGAAGGCGCCCAGGATCCAGAACGCCAGGAAGAACACGACGACGGGAACCCAGAGCCACCAGGAGGTGGCGGCGGCGAGAGCCTGCTCGCCGATGTTCGCGGTCGTGACCTCACCGCGGACGGCGTCGATGCCCAGAGCGGCACCGAGGTAGATCAGGGCGAAGGCGACGGCGGCGAGGAGGCCGATGGCCCCGGCCGCTCCGCGGTTGCCGCGCGGCGTCGGCGCCTCGGGGGCCTGCACGAAGATCGGCTGCGGGGTCGAAGCAGCAGCCGGCGTCTCGGCGACGGGCTCGCTCGCGCTCACGGTGCTCGTGCGGTCGGCGTCGTCGGCGCGGTAGGCGCGCGTCGCGGTGTCGCTGGCGGCTGCGCCCGCGGCGCCACCGGCTGCAGTGGTGCCGGCTGAGGCGGCATCCGCATCCCGCTCCGCGGTGGCCGTGTCGCCGGCATCGCGCGGGGTGTCCCACTCGCTCGGGGAGTTCCAGCTGTCGGAGGTCGCGGGCGAGCCGACGGTGTCGGTGCGCTCGTCGCGTGCGGCGGCGTCGAGCCGGGCGGCGTCGGCGTCGGAGGTCGTGCGGTCGACTGCGGGGCGTTCTGCGTCGTCGGCGTCGGCGGATCGCTCGGGCAGAGTCCCGGAGCCGGCGTAAGCGGCATCCCAGTCATCGGCCGAGACCGCATCGCGCGACGCCTCGGCGTCGGCGAGCCCTGCCCGGGCGCTGCCCACGACGTCGTCCACCGGCTTCGGCTCGTCGACCGGCTCGCCGTACTTGGGGTCGCTCATGCGATGTGCTCCTCACGCGGTGGCCGGTGCCGCCGCAGAGGCGAGGATATCCCGGCGACGCGGGCGCACCGCGCAGGCGTGCCGACGTGTCTGCGCACCCGTCCGGGCGGCCGGACGTATCGTCGTCCCATGATCTCGCGCGCCCTCCCCCGCCTCGCGCCCGCAGCGCTGCTCGTCGCGGTCGCGCTGCTCGCGGGGTGCGCCCCCGAGCCCGGCACCGGCGCAGCGGCGACGCCGGACAGTACGGCGGCGAGCGATGCGCCGACCCCGACCCCCGCGATGACCGTTTCCGCCGAAGCGGGCGGACCGCCGCCCGCGGCATCCGGCTCGGTCGTGTCGACCACCGTGCTGCCGCGCGACTGCGCCGGCATCCTCGGCGCCCCCGCCCGGGCGGCGCTCGCCGCCGTGCCCCTGAACGACCCGGGCTTCGGCGAGAGCGGCACCCGGCCCGACGGATCACTGCGCTGCGTCTGGGCCGACCCCGCCGCCGACACCGCGAAGATCGAGACCACTATCGCCTACGCCGAGCGCAACCCCGTGATCGACTTCTTCAACGAGCTCACCGGCATCGGGTTCACCTGCTACGAGCCGGCCGGCGGCGTGCGCTGCGAGAAGACCTGGCAGAACGCGCGCTATCCCGTCACCGACGGGCGGACGCTGTTCTTCCGCGACGGCGTGCTGATCGACACGCAGTTCTCGCACCTCGCGCCCGAGGGCTACACCTCCGGGATCATCGCGTCGCTGTGGCCCGCGGGGGCCGCCACCCCCGCCCCCTGAGGCTTCGCGCGGCCGTGGTGGTCGCGCCGGATCAGTCGTCCGCGGCGAAGACCGCGTTGCCCACCCGGCTCGCGTACTGCTCGGGATGCCAGGCGGACTGCGACGTCGAGACCCAATGCCCCTCCCCCGCCTCGATCGTCTCGACGAGGTCGCCGTCGGTGCGCGAGCAGAGCGTGCGCACGCCGCGTTCGTCGCAGGCGAATCCCTGAGCGGGCAGAGCGGATGCCGCGATCGAGCCGGCATCCGTTCCCACCGACCCGACGGTGGTCGAGATCGAGCCGGCATCCGAGGTCCAGGTGCACGTGAAACGCACCTCGGGGGCGAGAGCCTCCACGAGGGCGACGGCCGTCGAGACGGGGGCGTCCGAGGTCTGCTCGAGCTGCGCGCCGGCCGAGTACTGCAACGTCACCCACAGCGCCTCGGGGTACAGGTCGCGGCACTCCTGCGGCCCGTCGGCCGCGGCAGCACCTCCGGCACCGCCGCTCTCACCGAGGAGTCCCATCCCCGTCGTGACCAGCGGGACCGTCAAGATCGCGAGCGCGCCGATCACTCCGGCGCAGATGACGCCGACGATCCAGGCGAAGACGACGTTCCGACCCCCGATGCGTGCCACCTCTCCACGCTAATCCGGCGGCGCCGACTCGGACCGACCGACACGACGAAGGGCCCCGGGACATGCCCGGGGCCCTTCGCGAGATCAGCGATCGATCAGTTGTAGCTGGTGAAGTCGCCGTCGGTGGAGAAGCTGTCGAAGTCGACGTAGCTCAGGTCGGCGTCGCTGTACGCGCCGTCCGAAGCGAAGATGCGGTTGGGGTACCGCTCGCTCTTCGCCTCCTCCGTCGCCTCGACGGCCACGTTGCGGTACTTCGCAAGGCCCGTTCCGGCGGGGATGAGCTTTCCGATGATGACGTTCTCCTTGAGGCCGACGAGCGGGTCGCTCTTGCCCTCCATGGCCGCCTGCGTGAGGACGCGGGTGGTCTCCTGGAACGACGCGGCCGACAGCCACGACTCCGTCGCGAGCGACGCCTTGGTGATACCCATCAGCTCGGGACGACCCGACGCGGGACGCTTGCCCTCGCCGACCGCCTCGCGGTTGATCTGCTGGTAGCGCTTGAAGTCGACCAGCTCACCCGGCAGCAGCGTCGTGTCGCCGTGGTCGACCACGGTGACCTTCCGCAGCATCTGACGGACGATGACCTCGATGTGCTTGTCGTGGATCGGCACACCCTGCGAGCGGTACACGCCCTGCACGCCGCCGACGAGGTACTTCTGCACCTCACGGGCACCCTGCACGCGCATGATGTCCTTCGGGTCGAGCGTGCCGACCTGAAGCGGGTCGCCGACCTCGACGTGCTGGCCGTCCTCGACGAGGAGGGTCGCACGCTTGAGGACCGGGTAGACCACGGGCTCGTCGCCGTTGTCGGGCGTGATGATGATCTTCTTCGACTTCTCGGTCTCGTCGATCGTCACGCGGCCGGTGACCTCGGAGATCGGGGACGCACCCTTGGGGGTACGGGCCTCGAAGAGCTCCTGCACGCGGGGCAGACCCTGCGTGATGTCATCGGCCGAAGCCGAACCACCGGTGTGGAAGGTACGCATCGTCAGCTGGGTACCGGGCTCACCGATCGACTGGGCGGCGATGATGCCGACCGCCTCGCCGATGTCGACGATCTTGCCGGTGGCCAGCGAACGGCCGTAGCACTTCGCGCAGACGCCGACGGCGGAGTCGCAGGTCAGGACCGAGCGGACCTTGATGGAGGTCACCCCGCCCTCGACGAGCTTGTTGATCAGCACGTCGCCCACGTCGTCGCCGGCCGCGGCCAGCACCTCGCCCGAGGGCGAGACGGCGTCGGCCGCCAGCGTACGGGCGAACACCGAGTTCTCGACGTTGGCGTCCTTGATGAGGGCGCCGTCGGCGCCGGCTGCGGCGATCGGGAGCTCGAGGCCCTTCGAGGTGCCGCAGTCGTCCTCGCGGATGATGACGTCCTGCGAGACGTCCACCAGACGACGGGTCAGGTAACCCGAGTCGGCGGTACGCAGAGCGGTGTCGGCCAGACCCTTACGGGCACCGTGCGTCGCGGTGAAGTACTCCGCCACCGACAGCCCCTCGCGGTACGAGGAGATGATCGGACGCGGCATGATCTCACCCTTGGTGTTGTTGACCAGGCCTCGGATACCGGCGATGTTACGGATCTGCAGCCAGTTACCACGGGCGCCCGACGAGACCATGCGGTTGATGGTGTTCTCGGCCGGGAAGTTCGCCTTCATGGCGGCCTGGACCTCGTCGGTCGCCTCGGTCCAGATCTTGATCTGCTCCTGGCGACGCTCGGCGTCGGTCACGAGACCCTTCTCGAACTGGCCCTGGACCTTCGACGCGAGCTTCTCGTACTTCGAGATGATCTCGGCCTTGTTCGGCGGCGTCAGGACGTCGCTGAGCGCCACGGTGACGCCCGAACGGGTCGCCCAGTGGAAGCCGGCGTCCTTGATCCGGTCGAGGGATGCCGCGACCTCGGTCTTGGGGTACTCCTCGGCCAGCTTGTTGACGATCTGCGACAGCTTGCCCTTGTCGGCCTGCTCGCGGACGAACGGGTAGCCCTTGGGCAGGGTGTCGTTGAAGATCGCCTGTCCGAGCGACGCGTCGACCAGACCGTGGCGCTCGTAGCCCTCGGGGGCGTCGCCCTCGAGGAACGCGAGACCGGGGATGCGGATGCGGACCTTGGCCTGCAGGTCGAGGGTGCCCTCGTCCTTCGCCAGGATCGCCTCGCCGACGGAGCCGAACACGCGACCCTCGCCCTTGGCACCCTCGATGACCGTGGTCAGGTGGTGCAGGCCGATGATCATGTCCTGCGAGGGCAGGGTGACCGGACGGCCGTCGGAGGGCTTGAGGATGTTGTTCGACGCGAGCATCAGGATGCGGGCCTCGGCCTGAGCCTCGACCGAGAGCGGCAGGTGGACGGCCATCTGGTCACCGTCGAAGTCCGCGTTGAACGCGGCGCACACGAGCGGGTGCAGCTGGATCGCCTTGCCCTCGACGAGCTGGGGCTCGAAGGCCTGGATGCCCAGGCGGTGCAGGGTGGGTGCACGGTTGAGCAGCACGGGGCGCTCGCGGATGATCTCCTCGAGCACGTCCCAGACCTCGGGACGCGTGCGCTCGACGGCCCGCTTGGCCGCCTTGATGTTCTGCGAGTGACCGAGGTCGATCAGGCGCTTGATGACGAACGGCTTGAAGAGCTCGAGAGCCATCTGCTTGGGCAGACCGCACTGGTGCAGCTTCAGCTGGGGTCCGACGATGATGACCGAACGACCCGAGTAGTCGACGCGCTTTCCGAGCAGGTTCTGACGGAAACGTCCCTGCTTTCCCTTGAGCATGTCCGACAGCGACTTCAGCGCACGGTTGCCGGTGCCGGTGACCGGGCGACCGCGACGGCCGTTGTCGAAGAGCGCGTCGACGGCCTCCTGCAGCATCCGCTTCTCGTTGTTGACGATGATCTCGGGAGCCCCGAGGTCGATCAGACGACGCAGACGGTTGTTGCGGTTGATCACGCGGCGGTACAGGTCGTTGAGGTCGGAGGTCGCGAAGCGGCCACCGTCGAGCTGGACCATCGGACGCAGCTCCGGCGGGATCACCGGGACGACGTCGAGCACCATCGAGGCCGGCGACATGCCGGTCTGCAGGAACGAGTTGACGACCTTCAGGCGCTTGATCGCACGGATCTTGCGCTGGCCCTTGCCCTCGGAGATCTGCAGGTGCAGCGAGTCGGCCTCGGCGGCCAGGTCGAACGACGCGAGGCGGCGCTGGATGCCCTCGGCGCCCATGTAGGCCTCGAAGTACTGACCGAAGCGGTCCTGCAGCTCGTGGAAGACGTCGTCCTCCTGCTTGAGCTGGCCGACCTCGAGGGAGCGGAACTCCTCCCACACCCGCTCGAGGCGCGAGATCTGCTCGTCGAAGTTCTTGCGGACCGTCGCCATGTCCTTCTCGGCGGAGTCCTTGGCCTTCTTCTTCTGGTCGGCCTTGGCGCCGTCGGCCTCGAGGGTCGCGAGCTCCTCCTCCAGCTTGGCCAGACGCGACGCCACGCGGGCGTCACGGCGGTCGCCGAGGTTCTTGATCTCGAGGCGGAGGTTGTTCTCGTGGGTGGGGAGGTCGCGGTGACGCGCATCCTCATCGACCGAGATGACCATGTACGCGGCGAAGTAGATGACCTTCTCGAGGTCCTTCGGCGCCATGTCGAGCAGGTACCCGAGGCGCGAAGGCACGCCCTTGAAGTACCAGATGTGGGTCACGGGAGCGGCGAGCTCGATGTGGCCCATGCGCTCACGACGGACCGAGGACTTGGTGACCTCGACGCCGCAGCGCTCGCAGACGATGCCCTTGAAGCGGACGCGCTTGTACTTTCCGCAGGCGCACTCCCAGTCGCGGGAGGGGCCGAAGATCTGCTCGCCGAAGAGGCCGTCCTTCTCGGGCTTGAGCGTGCGGTAGTTGATGGTTTCGGGCTTCTTGACCTCGCCGAAGGACCAACGACGGATGTCGTCAGCAGTGGCCAGGCCGATGCGAAGCTGATCGAAGGTGTGTGACTCGAGCACTGATTCTCCTGTGTCGGAATTCTGTTCGTTGCCTGGCCGGATCAGATCTCGTCGATCGACGAGGACTCGAAGCGGCTGGAGATGTTGATGCCGAGCTCCTCCGCTGCGCGGAAGGCCTCGTCATCGGTGTCGCGGAGGTTGACCTCGGTGCCGTCGGCCGAGAGGACCTCGACGTTCAGGCAGAGCGACTGCATCTCCTTCATGAGCACCTTGAACGACTCGGGGATGCCGGGCTCCTGGATGTTCTCGCCCTTGACGATGGCCTCGTAGACCTTCACGCGGCCGACGATGTCGTCGGACTTGATCGTCAGGAGCTCCTGGAGGGCGTACGCGGCGCCGTAGGCCTCGAGGGCCCACACCTCCATCTCACCGAAGCGCTGGCCACCGAACTGCGCCTTACCACCGAGCGGCTGCTGGGTGATCATCGAGTACGGGCCCGTCGAACGCGCGTGGATCTTGTCGTCGACGAGGTGGTGGAGCTTCAGGATGTACATGTAGCCGACCGAGATCGGAGCCGGGAACGGCTCGCCGGAGCGACCGTCGAACAGCTTCGTCTTGCCCGAGGAGTCGATGAGACGCTCACCGTCGCGGGTGAGGTTCGTCGAGTCGAGGAGCCCGGCGATCTCGGACTCGAACGCGCCGTCGAACACGGGCGTCGCGACCTTCGTGCCGGGAGCGGCCTCGCGGGCGATCTCGGGCAGGCGCTCGGCCCACTCGGGGTTGCCCTCGACCTTCCAGCCCTGGGCGGCGATCCAGCCGAGGTGCAGCTCGAGGACCTGGCCGAAGTTCATTCGACCCGGGATGCCGAGCGGGTTCAGCACGACGTCGACCGGCGTGCCGTCGGCGAGGAAGGGCATGTCCTCGACGGGGAGGATCTTCGCGATGACACCCTTGTTGCCGTGGCGGCCGGCGAGCTTGTCGCCCTCGGTGATCTTGCGCTTCTGGGCGATGTAGACCACGACGCGGCGGTTGACGCCCGAGCCGAGCTCGTCGTCGCCGTCCTCGGCGTTGAACTCCTTGACCGCGATGATCGTGCCCTGCTCACCGTGAGGCACCTTCAGCGACGTGTCGCGGACCTCGCGGCTCTTCTCGTTGAAGATCGCGCGGAGCAGACGCTCCTCGGCCGACAGCTCGGTCTCGCCCTTGGGCGTGACCTTGCCGACGAGGATGTCGCCGGGGCGCACCTCGGCACCGATGCGGATGATGCCGCGCTCGTCGAGGTCCTTCAGCAGGTCGGGCGCGACGTTGGGGAGGTCACGGGTGATCTCCTCCTTGCCGAGCTTGGTGTCGCGGGCGTCGACCTCGTACTCCTCGATGTGGATCGAGGAGAGCGTGTCGTTCTTCACGAGCTCCTGGCTGAGGATGATCGCGTCCTCGAAGTTGTGACCCTCCCACGTCATGAATGCGACGAGGAGGTTCTTGCCGAGCGCGAGCTCGCCGTTCTCCGTGGCGGGACCGTCGGCGATGACCTCGCCGACCTCGACGCGCTCACCGGCCGAGACCACGACGCGCTGGTTGTACGACGTGCCCTGGTTCGAACGGTCGAACTTGCGGAGGAAGTAGTCCTGCGTGCCGCCCTCGTCGAGCTGCACCGTGACGACGTCGGCCGAGACCTCGGAGACGACACCGGCCTTCTGCGCGGTGATGACGTCGCCGGCGTCGATCGCAGCGTAGCCCTCCATACCGGTTCCGACCAGGGGCGAGTCGCTGCGCAGCAGCGGCACGGCCTGACGCTGCATGTTCGCACCCATGAGGGCGCGGTTCGCGTCGTCGTGCTCGAGGAAGGGGATGAGCGAGGTCGCCACCGACACCATCTGGCGCGGCGAGACGTCCATGTAGCCGATCTCCTCGTTCGGGAAGAGGTCGACCTCGCCGCCCTTACCGCGGCGGGCGAGGACGCGGTCGGCCACGAACGAGCCGTCCTTGTTGAGCTCGACACCGGCCTGCGCGACGACGTAGTCGTTCTCCTCGCTGGCGGTGAGGTAGTCGATCTCGTCGGTGACCTTGCCGTCGACGACACGACGGTACGGGGTCTCGATGAAGCCGAACGCGTTGATGCGCGCGAAGGAGGCGAGCGACCCGATCAGACCGATGTTCGGGCCTTCCGGCGTCTCGATCGGGCACATGCGGCCGTAGTGCGAGGGGTGGACGTCGCGGACCTCGACGCCGGCGCGCTCACGCGACAGACCGCCGGGGCCGAGCGCCGACAGGCGGCGCTTGTGGGTCAGACCCGCGAGCGGGTTGTTCTGGTCCATGAACTGCGACAGCTGCGAGGTTCCGAAGAACTCCTTGATCGCGGCGACGACCGGGCGCACGTTGATCAGGGTCTGCGGCGTGATCGCCTCGATGTCCTGCGTGGTCATGCGCTCGCGGACGACGCGCTCCATGCGCGACAGACCGGTGCGGACCTGGTTCTGGATGAGCTCGCCGACGGCGCGGATACGACGGTTGCCGAAGTTGTCGATGTCGTCGGTGTCGAGGCGGATCTCAGCGGGCTTGCCGTCGCGGACGCCCTCGAAGGTGGCGTCGCCTCGGTGCAGGCGAACCAGGTACTTGATGGTCGCGACGATGTCGGCGACGGTGAGCACCGACTCCTCGATCGGGGTGTCGAGACCCAGCTTCTGGTTGATCTTGTAGCGGCCGACCTTGGCGAGGTCGTAGCGCTTGGCGTTGAAGTAGAAGTTGTCGAGGAGCGCGCGGGCTGCCTCGGCGGCGACCTGCTCGCCCGGACGGAGCTTGCGGTAGATGTCGCGGAGCGCGTCCTCCTTGGTGAGGATCGTGTCCTTCGCGAGGGTCTCCTCGATCGAGTCGTACCCGGCGAACTCGGCCATGATGTCTTCGCTGGTCAGACCCAGGGCCTTGAGGAAGACGGTGACCGACTGCTTGCGCTTGCGGTCGATGCGGACGCCGACCTGGTCGCGCTTGTCGATCTCGAACTCGAGCCACGCACCGCGCGAGGGGATGACGCGCGCCGAGACGATGTCCTTGTCGGAGGTCTTGTCGGGCGTCTTGTCGAAGTAGACACCGGGCGAGCGCACGAGCTGCGACACGACGACGCGCTCGGTGCCGTTGATGATGAAGGTGCCCTTGCCGGTCTGGAGCGGGAAGTCGCCCATGAAGACCGTCTGGGTCTTGATCTCACCGGTGAGGTGGTTCATGAACTCGGCCTCGACGTAGAGCGGGGCCGCGTAGGTCTTGCCGCGCTCCTTGCACTCCTCGATGGAGTACTTCTCGGGCTCGAGGTAGGGGTTGGTGAACGACAGCTGCATCGTCTCGCCGAGGTCCTCGATGGGCGAGATCTCCTCGAAGATCTCCTCGAGGCCGCTCTGGAGGGCGACGTCGGTGCGGCCGGCGGCCTGCGCCTCGGCGAGGCGGGCCTTCCAGGCGTCGTTGCCGACGAGCCAGTCGAAAGACTCCGTCTGCAGCGCCAGCAGGTCGGGGACCGTCAGCTTGTCGGAGATCTTCGCGAACGAGAGGCGGGAAGCGCCGCGACCGTTCTTGGGGGTGGTGGTGGATGCGTTGCTCGCAGCAGCCAAGGGGATTACCTCCGTGGCCCGGGTGGGGCCGGTTCCTTGTCGTCAGGTGGAGTGCTCCCGGTCCGAGCTCGCGCGTCTCACGCCGTCGGACGGGGCGGAATCGCGCAGAGCACAAGCCGACCACCATATGAGGGCAAGGGGGACGGGAGCGCAACTACCAACTATAGGCGGCGCGACGCGCCATGTCCAGCACAATCCTTGACGACCCCCGGATGCTGCGGTATAAATGCGCGCCACCCGGCATCGCGGTCACTCCCAGGCCCAGCTCGAGAGCACGGTGTCGGCGAGTCGGCGGCGGTCGTCGTCGCTCGTGTCGGCCGGCGAAGCGAAGGTGATGACGAACGTCTGCTCGTCGCGCGTGGCGTAGTACTGATCGATCACCGTCTCCACCCCGTCCTGGGCCAGGGATGCCACGAGGTGCGCCGACTCGCTCCCGGCGATGTCGACACGATCCTCCAGCGACACGTCGGTGGCCCCGACCGCTTCGAGGCTCGCCACCCCGTCCGCCTCGACGTCGGCAGCGGTGATGACACCGGGCGAGACGACGACGCTGACGTAGCGGCTGTCCGCATCCGCGGACTCCGACACGAAGACGTCGACCTGGCCGCCCGTCGGGTCCTCGGCGGGCACCGCCCAGCCGGCCGGCACGGCGAAGCTGTATCCGGTTCCGCGCACGGTCTCGCCGGGGGCGGCGTCGCTCGGCGAGGTCGCGGTGGGCGTCGGAGTCCCCGATGCCGAGCCGGGTGCGGGTGACTCGGAGGATCCGCCGGTCCCGCCCGGCCGCGCGTCGCACGCCGCGAGCAGCAGCGCCGCCGAGATGAGCGCGGCGGCGATCGGAGCGATCCGGGAGCGCGTCATGCGTCACACGCTAGGCGAATCCGCCGCGCCGGAACTCCCCTTGACACGAGAACGCGCCGCCCGCTGCGAGAGCGGACGGCGCGTTGCGGACGTGTGGATCAGGCCCACGCCCACGATGCGAGGACCGCGTCGTAGACCGCCGCACGGTCGGCCTCCGAGACGTCGGGGCTGAACGAGAAGGTCACGACGTAGGTCTGGTCGTCGTGCGACGGGTAGAACTGGTCGACGTTGTAGGTGACGTCCTGCTGCGTGACGGATGCCGTGATGTGGGCCGACTCGCCGCCGGCGATCGAGGTGCGCTCCTGGACGGTGACGTCGGTCGCGCCCGCCTGCCCCTCGAGCTCCTCGACGCCGTACTTCTCGACGTCGTCGGCGGAGATCGCCTGCGGCGCGGGCGAGAGCACGACGTTGACGTTGTCGGCGAACGTCGCCGAGGGGTCGGAGAGATCGGCGACGAACACGTCGACCTTCTCCATGCCGGGGAGCTGCTGCTCGGGGATCGCCCAGCCCTCGGGAACCGAGAAGCTGTAGCCGGTGCCCGTGATCATCTCGCCGGAGGCCGGCGCGACATCGGGCGCGCTCGCGCCCGGCGCGGACGAGGCGGACGACGACGGGGCGGACGACGCGCCGGCGTCCCCCGACGCCGCCGTGTCGCCCGACTGCCCGCCGCATCCGGCGAGGAGAAGAGCCGCGGAGACGAGCAGCGCGGCGGACGTGGTGGTCTTGGTGCGAGTCATGGCTTCGACGCTAGGGGACTCGCCGCATCCGCACGGGGTCTTGACACGGGGAGTTCTCCCCCTTGACGAATCAGCCTCGCTGAGCGTCAGACGCGCCCCGGAACGTCGGACGCAACCGCACGCGATCGCCGGGCCGGGCCTGCGCGAGCCGGTTCCGGCCCGTCGACGTCACGACACCCACGACGGGGTACCCGCCCGTCACGGGCGCGTCGACTCCGAACACGACGGGGTGGCCGGCCGGCGGAACCTGGATCGCCCCCGGAACCATCCCCTCGCTCGCCAGCTCCTCGCCGCGCGCGCGTTCGAGGCGTGGCCCCTCCAGGCGGATGCCGACCCGGTCAGCCGCCGCCGACACGATCCAGGTTGCCTCGGCGAGCAGGCGACGGGACGAAGGGGTGAGCCAGTCCGCGCGCGGGCCGGTCGTGAACGGGATGTCGAGGGGAACGGCATCCGTGCCCGTCGGCGGCAGACCCCACGGATGAAGGGGCAGCGCGGGGACCGGCCCCGCGGTCTCACATCCGGCGGCGACGACGTCGCCCCGCCGGAGCGGCGGCGGGCCGAGCCCCGAGAGCGTATCGGTGGACCGCGAGCCCAGAACGGGGGCGATGTCCCAGCCGCCGCGCACCGCGAGGTAGGCGCGGGTGCCCGCGAGGAATCCGTCGAGGCGCAGCTCGGTCCCGGCGGTCCACGCATGTACGACGTACGGGTCACCGGTCCGGCCGTCGATCGCGACCGGCGCCCACGCGCCCGTCACGACCACCGTCAGATCGCGTTCCGCCACGGCCCGGAAACCGCCGACGGCGATCTCGATCGCGGCCGCTCCGTCCCGATTGCCGACGAGACGGTTGGCGAGCGCCCAGGCGGCGGGGTCGGCCGCGCCCGCAGCGCCGACGCCCTCGGCGGCACGACCCGAGCGGCCGGCATCCTGAACCGTCGCCTGCGGCCCCGGCGCGATGACGCGGATGCCGCCGGGAGCGGTGGCGGACTCCGAGCGGGCGCGCGGCTCCCCCGCAGTCGGCGACGCGGTGCCACCGGGCAGGGCGGCATCCGACCCGATGGCGCGGGCGCGGGCGCGGGCGCGGGCGCGGGCGCGGACGGCATCGAATCGCACCGCGCCACCGGGAACGAGGAGCGCGGGCTGGGCGGCATCGGGGTCGAACAGCGGCGCGTCCGTCGTGCCGATGAGCTGCCACCCTCCGGGGGTCTCGCGGGGGTACGCGCCCGAGAAGACCCCGGCCAGACCGACCGATCCCGCCGGCACCCTCGTCCGCGGCGAGGGCCGGCGCGGGATGTCGAGATCCCAGCCCGCACCGACGAGATAACCGAACCCGGGGGCGAAGCCCGTGAAGGCGACCGTCCAGTCCGTGGCGACATGGCGAGCGGCGAGCGCCTCGGGGCTGAAGCCGAGCGCGGCGGCGAGGTCGTCGAGGTCGTCGCCGTCGTAGCGGATCGGCAGCGTCACGGGCGCGGGGGCGGATGCCGGCGGCGCTGCTGACGTCGCAGCGGTCGAGACCCAGGTGCGGGTCGCGGCGAGGGACAGCACGGCGGGATCGACGCGGACGAGCACCGTCGCCGCCGCGGGCACGACGTCGACGACGCCCGCCGGCGGCGCGGCGGTCAGCCGCGCGTGCAGCGCCATCACCTCCGCCAGGTCCGAGACCTCGACGAGCACCGCGTCGGGTCCGATGGGCAGCATCCTCATGCCGGCGTCCCGGGCTCGGCGCGCCGACAACGACCCCGTCTCGGCGATCCTGCCGGCGAAGCGGGCCCGACGGTCACCACGGCGAGCGCACCTCGATCCCGGCGGCATCGAGCGCCGACCGCACCGTGCGAGCCATCGCGACGGCACCGGGGGAATCGCCGTGCACGCAGAGCGACGCCGCCTCGCTGTGCACCGTCTCGCCCGAGACGGCGACCACGACCCCCTCGGACGCGAGGCGCAGCGCGCGCTCGGCGACCAGGCTCGGGTCGTCGAGCAGGGCGCCGGGATCCCCGCGCGGGACGAGCGAGCCGTCGGCACGATAGCCGCGGTCGAGGAAGGCCTCGAGATGGAACGGCAGGCCGGCGTCCGAAGCCGCCGACGCGATCGCACCGCCCAGACCCAGCACCGGGACCGCCCGGCCGAGCTCGGCCGAGAGGTCCGCGACCGCGGCGGCGACGGCTCGCGCAGTCGCGGCGTCCTCGGTCGCGGCGTGATACAGCGCCCCGTGCGGTTTGACGTAGCGGATGTCGCCGCCCGCCGCGACGAGCGCACGCAGCTGCGCGACGACCTGCGGCCGCAGCACGTCAGGCTCGACGGCGACCCGCACCCGCCCGAAGCCGGCCCGATCGAGATAGGAGGGGTGAGCCCCGACCGCGACGCGGGCGGCTGCCGCTCCGGCCACCGCTGCCCGCATCGACGCCGCGTCGCCGGCGTGGCCGCCGCAGGCGATCGACGCGCTCGACACGAGGGCGAACATCGCGGCGTCGTCCGCCGTCGCGACACCGCCGACCGTCTCGCCCAGATCTGCGTTGAGGTCCATGGACCAACGCTAGCCCGCGCCGCCGTACCCGGCTGTGCCGTCGACAGGTTGAACGGCTCCGCCAGCCCCCGCGAACGCCACTCCGGCGCGGCTCAGCCTGTCCACGGCACGAGCACGCCCGGTCCGCGACACGACGGGCCGGCGTTACGTCGATGTAACGGGTGGGCCCGACACGGTGCGCTCGACGCCGCGGGCGGGCAGGATGGGCCAATGGCAGACTCCTCCACTCCCCTGCTGCGGGTGAGCGACATGGCCGTCGACTTCCGCACGCTCGAAGGCCCGGTGCACGCGGTCGAGGGCGTCGACCTCGAGATCTCGGCGGGCGAGACCGTCGCGATCGTCGGCGAATCCGGCTCGGGCAAGTCGACGACGGCGATGGCCGTGATCGGACTGCTCCCCGGCAACGGACGCGTCGCGCGCGGCAGCATCCGCCTCGACGGCGAAGAGCTCGTCGGCGCGCCCGAGAGCACGCTGCGCCGCATCCGAGGGGGATCGATCGGACTCGTGCCGCAGGATCCGATGTCCAACCTGAACCCGGTCTCGAAGATCGGCACGCAGGTCGCCGAGACCCTGCTCGCGCACGGACTCGCCACCTCGAAGGACGTCGACGCCAAGGTCATCGAGACCCTCGCCGCCGCGGGCCTCCCGGATGCCGCCGAGCGCGCGAAGCAGTACCCCCACGAGTTCTCGGGCGGGATGCGGCAGCGCGCGCTCATCGCGATCGGGCTGGCATGCAACCCTCGGCTGCTCATCGCCGACGAGCCGACGAGCGCGCTCGATGTGACGGTGCAGAAGACGATCCTCGACCAGCTCGGCCGGATGACGGGCGAGCTGGGCACCTCGGTGCTGCTGATCACCCACGACCTCGGCCTCGCCGCCGAGCGGGCCGCCCGCGTCGTCGTCATGCACCGCGGCCGGATCGTCGAGCAGGGCCCGGCCCGCCAGATCCTGGAGGATCCGCAGCAGCCCTACACGCAGGCTCTCGTCAAGGCGGCCCCGTCGGTCGCGGCGGTGCGCCTGCGGCCCGAGGCCTACCGCGCGACACCGCCGCCCGTTGCGATCGCCGGCCCCGCGGCATCCGTCTCCCCCGCAGCGCAGGCACCGGCTGAGCCGGCGCGGCGCGACAACATCGTCGAGATCGAGAACCTCACGAAGCTCTACAAGATCCGCGGGCGCAAGGACGACTTCGCCGCCGTCAGCGACGTCTCGCTGTCCATCCCGCGGGGTGAGACGGTCGCGATCGTCGGCGAGTCCGGGTCGGGCAAGACGACGACGGCCCGGATGCTGCTGAAGGTGATCGAGCCGACGTCGGGCACGATCCGGTTCGAGGGGCAGGACGTCGCGGGGCTGAAGGGGGCGCAGCTGCGCGAGTTCCGGCAGAGAGTGCAGCCGATCTTCCAGGACCCGTACTCGTCGCTGAACCCCATGTTCACGATCGAGCGGATCATCGCCGAGCCGCTGGAGTTCTACAAGCGCGGCACCGCGAAGGACCGCGCCGTCCGCGTCCGGAAGCTGCTCGACGACGTCGCCCTGCCGCAGACGATGCTGCGCCGGTACCCCTCCGAGCTCTCGGGCGGTCAGCGTCAGCGCGTCGCGATCGCGCGGGCCCTCGCGCTGAACCCCGAGCTCATCGTCTGCGACGAGCCGGTGTCGGCGCTCGACGTGCTCGTGCAGGACCAGATCCTCACGCTGCTGCGCGACCTGCAGGGCGAGTACGGGCTGAGCTACCTCTTCATCTCGCACGACCTCGCCGTGGTGCGCCTCATCTCGGACTACGTCTGCGTCATGAAGGACGGTGCCCTCGTCGAGGCGGCGTCGAGCGAGGAGATCTTCACCAACCCGCGCGACCCGTACACGCGGCGACTGCTGTCGTCGATCCCGGGCAACGAGCTCGACATCGCCTCCTGAGCCGGCGCCTCCTGCCACGCCGCCGGCTCCCCGTCGCGCCCGGCGGCGATACAGCCGTCGGACCCGTGTGGCTGGCGCGACCCGCGAAGACCGGTGCGGCGACACCAGCCCCACCGGTCCTGCAGGTGTATCGCCGAGCGGCGACCCCGGGCCGGGTCAGCGGGCGCGGGTGCGGGGGTCCATGGCCTCGCGCAGCGACTCGCCGAGCAGCGTGAAGCCGAGGGCGGTGATCATGATGCACAGGCCCGGGAGGAAGGCGAGCCACGGAGCGATCGCGAGCTCGTTCTGCGCGTAGGTGAGCATGCGGCCCCACTCGGCGGTTGCCGCTCCCCCGCCGCCGAGACCGAGGAACGACAGCGCCGCGGCGTCGATGACGGCGGTCGCGAGGGTGAGCGTCCCCTGGACGATGACGGGCCCGAGGCTGTTGGGCAGCACGTGGCTCATCGTGATCTTGCCGCGGCCGAGTCCGAGGGTCTGCGCGGAGAGGATGTAGTCGGCGCTGCGCTGCTGCAGCATCGACGCCCGCAGGAGGCGCGCGAAGATCGGCACCTGCGAGGCTCCGATCGCGATCATGATCGCGAGCTGCGACTGACCGAGGATCGCCGCGATCGAGACCGCGAGCAGCAGGTTGGGGACCGACAGGAGGATGTCGACGAATCGCATGACGACCGTGTCGACCCAGCCCCCGAACATGCCGGCGATCAGGCCCAGGAGCATGCCGCCGGCGAGACCGAACGCGGTCGAGATGACTCCGATGAGCAGCGAGGCCCGCGCACCCCAGATGAGCTTCGACAGCACGTCGCCGCCGAAGCGGTCGAGGCCGAGCGGGAAGCCGGCGATCTCGCCGGGACCGGGGATGTGGGTCGGGGTGACCTCCCGTGCGCCGGGAAGGGCGGTCTCGGGGTAGGGCGCGAGCCAGGGCGCGAGGATCGCCACGAGCAGGAACACCAGCACGATGGCGGCGCCGATCCAGGCCACCGGGTTGCGGCGCAGGCGCGCGAAGACGTCGTGCCAGAACCCGCCGCCGGTGCGGGCCTCGAGCACCTCGTGCTCGGCGACGGCGGTGGCGGGTCCGTCGCCGGGGGCGGGCGGGAGCGCATTGGTGCTCATGAGACCCTCACTCTCGGATCGATCAGGCTGTACGAGACATCGACGATGAGGTTGATGAGCGCGTAGATGACGGCGATGAAGAGGATGAACCCCTGCAGCACCGGGAAGTCGCGGGCACTGATGGCCCGGGCCAGGAACGAGCCGATCCCGGGGAACGCGAACACGGTCTCGGTGAGGATCGCCCCCGCCAGCAGCAGCCCGACCTGGAGGCCGACGGTCGTGGCGACCGGCAGCATGGCGTTTCGCAGGATGAAGCGACCGCGGAGCGTCCGCCGGGCGATGCCCTTGGCCCGGCCGGTGCGGACGTAGTCGGAGTTCTGCACCTCGAGCACCGAGGCGCGGGTGATGCGCACGATGATCGCGAGCGGAATGGTGCCGAGGGCGAGCGCCGGCAGGATGAGGTGCAGGGCGGCATCCCACGCGGCGTCGAACTCCCCCGTGAGCAGGCCGTCGAGCACGTAGAAGTTCGTGTAGTGGGTCGCGTCGATGCGCGGGTCCTGGCGGCCGTCGGAGGGCAGCCAGCCGAGCTGGACGGCGAAGACGTACTTGAGGATGAACGCCAGGAAGAACACCGGGATCGTGACGCCCACGAGGCTCAGCACGACCGCGACGTGATCGCTGATCTTGCCGTGGTGACGCGCGGCGAGGTACCCGAGCGGGATGCCGATGCCGACGGCGAAGATGAGGGCGGCGATCGAGAGCTCCACGGTCGCCGGGAAGCGCCGGAGGAACTCCTCGACGACGGGGCGACCGGTCTCGATCGACGACCCGAAGTCGCCGGTGAGCAGCCGCCCCATATAGGTGGCGTACTGCTCGAGGATCGGCCGGTTGAAGCCGTACAGCTCGTTGATCCGGGCGATCGCCTCGGGGGTCGCCTTCTCGCCGAGGAGGGCGACGGCGGGACCGCCGGGCAGGGCGCGGACCCAGAGGAAGAGGAGGATGCTGAGCCCGAGGAGCGTCGGGATCAGCAGAAGCAGCCGTTGGCCGATGGTTCGCAGCAACGCGGAATCTTTCGGTCGAGGAGTGCGGGGCGGGCTCGCGCCCGAGGCGGTGGCCCGCCCCGCGGGGATCAGCGGGTCGTCGTCACTCGGTCAGGACGATGTCCGTGAACACCTCGTCGTTGACCGGGCTGGCCGGGTAGCTCTCGACGCGCGGGTCGAACGCGAGCGTCGGGGCCGGGTGGGCCAGCGGGACGCCCGGGATGAACTGGGCGACCTGCTCGTTGATCTGCTCGTAGAGCGCGGTCTGCTCCTCGAGGTTCGGCACGCCGCGCGCGGAGTTGAGCGCCGCGAACAGCTCGGGGTTGTCGAAGCCCCACTCGGCCGAGGGCGCACCGAAGAACACGCCGACGAAGTTGTCGGTGTCGTTGTAGTCGCCCGTCCAGCCCAGCAGGTGGATGCCGTGGTCGGCGGTGCCCGTGATCTTGTCGAGGTAGTCGGGGCTCCAGGCATCCGTCTGCGGCGTCAGCTGCACGCCCACGTCGGTCAGCTGCGTCGAGATGACCGTCGCGATCTGCTCGGGGTCGGGCATGTAGGGGCGCGAGACGTTGACCGGGTAGTTGAAGGTCAGCGTCAGCGGGTTGGCCTCGGTGTAGCCGGCCTCGGCCAGGAGCGCCTTGGCCTTCTCGGGGTCGTAGTCGTAGGTGGTGACGTCGGGGTTGTAGCCGTTGACGGTGTCGGGCATGAACTGCGTCGCGACCTCGGTGCCCTCGGGGAGCACCTGCGAGATGAGGGCCTCCTTGTCGATCGCGTGCGACAGGGCCTCACGGACGCGCACGTCCTGCAGCTCGGGCTGCGCCTGGTTGAAGGCGAGGTAGAGGATCGTGAACGGCGGGCGCGAGACCATCGTGAAACCGGCCTCTTCGAGGGCGGCGGTGTCGGCGGGGCCGACGAGGTCGTAGCCGTCGATCGATCCGGCCTCGAGGGCCTGACGGCGCGCGGTGGGGTCGTCGATGACGCGGAAGATGATCTTGTTCACCTGGCCCGACTCGCCCCAGTAGTCGTCGTAGGCCGAGAGCGTGAGCTCCTCGCCCGGCGACCACTCGTCGAACTTGTACGGGCCGGTGCCCGTCGGGTGCCCGGCGCCGTACTCCGAGAGCGAGGGGGCCTCTTCGGTGCCGCCGATCTCGTCGGCGCCGTACTCCTCGAGCGCGGTCGGGCTCTGCATGGCGAAGGCGGGGAGCGAGAGGGCGGGGATGAAGCCGGCGAAGGGCTGCTTCAGCGTCACCGTGGCCTCGAGGTCGCCGTCGGCGGTGCACGAGTCGAACACGGCGGTGTCGGGGGTCTCGACGTAGCCGCGGAAGAGCTTGCCGTAGTAATACGACAGGGCTTCGCTGGCCGCCAGGCCGGTCCAGTTGTACCAGCGGTCGAAGTTGGCGCACACCGCTTCGGCGTTGAACGGGGTGCCGTCGTGGAAGGTCACGCCCTCCTTCAGCTGGAAAGTGTGGGTCAGCCCGTCCTCGGACGACTCCCAGCTCTCGGCGAGCAGGGGCGCGGGGTCGGCCGTGCCGGGCTCGGTGCCGACGAGGCCTTCGAAGATCTGGCGGGAGACGCGGAAGGTCTCGCCGTCCTGCGCGAAGGCGGGATCGAGGCTGGCCGGGTCGGCGGAGGCGGCGAAGACGAAGGTGCCGTCGACGTCGGTCGCGGCATCCGTCTCGCCGCCACCTCCGCGCTGGCTGGTGCACGCCGAGAGGGCGAGGGCGCCGATGGCGACCGCCGCCAGTCCCGCGAGCGCGCGCTTGCGAGGAGTGGAGAGCATGGGGGTGTCCCTTTCTGAGGTCCGGAGCGGGCCCACCGCGGCGCGCTCCGAGGTAATTGGGTCCGAACCTATACGGGCCGGAGGGTCGAAGTCATTACATCGATGTCTCGATCGTGTTTCGACTGCGCAGACCGGCTCGCCCACGTGCCGACACGGGCCGATAGCGTTGAAGGATGGCACGAGCGCGCGTCGAGGAGTCCGGTCCGCAGACCCGCCTGTCCGATGGCACGATCGCGCGCATCCTGGCGTCCTCGTTCACGTCGGGCTTCGAGCTCGACGTCGACGGCACGCCCCAGTCGCACGTCGACCTCGACGATCCGACGCACCTGCACTTCGAGTACATCGCCCGGATGGCAGCCGTCATCGACCGCCTGCGGATGCCGGGACAGCCGCTCACCGCGGTCCACCTGGGCGCCGGCGCGCTCACCCTCCCGCGCTACATCGCGCACACCCGGCCGGGTTCACGTCAGCAGGTGATCGAGCTCGAGCAGCCCCTCGTCGACCTCGTGCGCGAGGCGCTGCCGCTCCCCCGAGGCGCGCAGGTGCGCGTGCGCATCGGCGATGCCCGCGCCGTCGCCGAGAAGCTTCCCGCGGGCCTGACCGGCGCGGCCGACCTCGTCGTCTCCGACGTGTTCGCGGGGGCGCAGACCCCCGCCCACCTGACGACGGTGGAGTACTACCGCTCCCTCGCGCGGCTGCTCGACCCCAGCGGCGTGCTCCTGGTCAACGTCGCCGACGGCGCGGGGCTGGCCTTCGCCCGGCGCCAGGTCGCCACCGTCCGCGAGGTGCTTCCCGAGGTGCTGCTGCTCGCCGAGGTGCAGCTGCTGAAGGGCCGGCGCTTCGGCAACATCGTCATCGCCGCGTCGGCCTCGCCCCTGCCGTCGGAGTGGCTCCCGCGTCTGATGGCCGCCGGGCCGTTCCCCGCGAAGGTCGCGCAGGGTGCGGAGATCGACGAGTTCGCCCGGGGAGCCCGGGTCTCGACCGACGCCGACGCGACCCCGTCGCCGAAGCCGTCGGCATCCGTGTTCGAACGGTGATCGGCGCGGCGGGCGGCTGCATCCGGCGCTTTCGAGGAGACTGGGATCCACCGTTCTCGAGTCGCGGAGGTGGATGACGGTGGGCTACATCCTCGGGTACGACCCGGACACGCTGCGGGAGATCGTCGACCCGGAACAGTGCGCAGAGCGCCTCGCCGAGATCGGCGAGCAGCGCAGCCTGCCCGCGCTTCTCGAGCGCGTCTGGTTGCTGAAGGTGCTCGACCGGCTCGACGAGGCACTCGTCCTCGCGGAGCAGGCGGTGCGGGTGGCCCGCATGGCCGGGACCCGCAAGGACCTACTGCGCGCCCGGGTGCTGCACGCGACGATCCTGCAGCACCGCGGTGCGTTCGCTGCGGCGATCCAGGAGCTGACGACGTGTGCGGAAGAGGCGGAGGGTCAGAGCTGGCCGCTGCTGGCGGCCTTCGCGTACCAGCACCGCGGCAAGGTCTCGTACGATGCCCGCGAGTACGCCGACGCCCGCACCGACTTCAAGCGTGCACTGTTTCTCCGTCAGGAGGGCGGCGCTCCCGAGGACCAGCTCGAGTCCACCCTGCTCGCCGTCGATGCCGCCGAGCGCCGCTCGCGCTCCATCATCGCCAGCTGAGCGCCGCGTACCGCTGTCTCACCCCGCGCGTAGCGTCGACCGCATGAGTGATCTCGATCGGGTCCGGGTCTGGGCGGAGGCGCTGATCGCAGCGCACCTCGACGACTCGTGGACGTTCCGGTTCGATAACGCCAAGCGCCGCGCGGGCCAGTGCGACTACACGCGCCGGTGCATCAGCGTCTCGCGCTACCTCGCGGCCCGGTTCGACGACGACGAGAACCACCAGACCCTCTTGCACGAGGTCGCGCACGCGATCGCGGGGCCCGCCGCCGGCCACGGTCGCGACTGGCTGCGCACGGCCCGTGAGCTCGGGTACGTCGGCGGCACGACCCATCGTGGTGAGACGGCCGTCGAGCTGGCCCCCTGGGTGGGCCACTGCCCCGCCGGTCATGTGGCCTACCGTCACCGACGTCCCACGCGCGCGGCGTCGTGCCGGATGTGCGCGTCGTCGTACGACGAGCGCTACCTCTTCCGGTGGGTGCGCCGCGAGATCTCCTCGGCCGACCGGCGCGCTGCCGCGACCCCGCGCTGACCGATGGCACGAACTCCTCAGTTCTGGACGCACCGCCGCCGCCCCGGGCGCCTCGAGCTCGAATCTCGCGGATTCTGAGGAGTCGACGTCAGGCGGCGGTGAAGACGCCGTCGCGGAGCATCGGAGCGACCCGGTCGACCCCGATCTGCGCGGCGGCGAGCGCGTCGTCGCGAAGCCCGCGGTCGAGCAGCTCCTGCCCCGAACCGCTCGCCGTCAGCAGATGGCGCACCGCGCCGCCGAGTCCGCGGAACGATTCGCAGGCCGCCGCGGCCTCGGGCGAGGTGTGGTCGATGCCGAGCCGTGACAGCGCGTCGACGACGGCACCGGCGCCCAGCAGGTCTTCGACCGCGAACCGCAGCTCGGCCTGCCCGTCCGGCGAGAGCTCGCCCGCCGCGATCACGGCGATGCTCGTCCGAGCGCCGCGCCGCTGCTGCTCCGCGAGCGCAGCGGCCGCGACCGCCTCGGCGTTGCGCAGGCAGCCGAGCAGCACGACCGAATCGGATGCCGACGCGGCGATCACCGCGCCGTTGCGTGACACCGCCCGCGCGGCGTCGTCGAGCGGGACGTGCTCGCCCGCAGCCACGCGTGCCGAGACGGTCGACGAGAACCGCAGCACGTCGACCACGACGACGACGTCGGCGGGTGCCGTACGACGAAGACCGGCGACTCCCCAGTCCAGGCGAACCTGGTAGCGCGACTGGTCGAACGGCGACGATACGGCGGGCGACGGCATCCGATCAGCCTACGACGGGGCAGACTGGGCTCATGCGCATCCTCCAGAAGCTCGTGCTCGACTGCGACGCCGACGCCGCCTGGCGCGCCCTCCACTCGCCGCGCGCCCTCGCCGAGCTGTACGCGCCGCTCATGGGGCTCGAGCCCCTCGCCGCCGAGGGCATGCCGACCTCGCTCGAGCCCGGCGCCGACGTGCCCGTGCAGCTGTCGGCTCTCGGGGTCCCGGTGGGGCGCCAGCTGATCCACGTGTCGGACCGCGCGGTCGAGGAACGCCGCCCCGGCGCGACGGAGGCATCGACGGTGCGGATCCTGCGCGACAGCGGCATCCCGCTGACGGGCCCCCTCTCGGTGCTCGACGTATGGGACCACCAGATGGCGGTCTCGCCCGCTCCCGGCGACCCGACCCGGACGCTGTGGCGCGAGCGCCTGGTCATCGGAGGCCTCGCCGCGCCGGCGCTGTGGCCGATGCTCTGGGCGACGTGGCAGTGGCGTTCGACGCGCCTGCGGCAGGTCGCGCCGACCTGGGCCTACGACCCCGAGCCTGCCGCCGATCCGGCATCGTGACCGCGGTCGCCGCACGGCGGGCGGTGCCCGCCGATGCCGCGGCGATCGCGCGCGTGCACGTCCGCGGGTGGCACGAGGCGTACACGGGGCGGATGCCGCAGAGCATCCTCGATCGGCTCGATCTCGACCGCCTGACGCGGGTACGACGCGAGCTGCTCGGCCATGAGGAACGGATCAGCGACCGATTGCCGTCGCAGACGACCGGGACGGTGCGGCCCGGAGCCGCGCGCACGCACGACCTCGGCCGAACGTGGGTCGCCGTGACGGCCGGGTCGATCGTGGGGTTCGCGGTCAGCGGCGCCTCCCGCGACGACCCTGCCGTCGCCCCCGTCGAGCTGTACGCGATCTACGTCCTCGCCGCCCACCACGGCACCGGTGCGGGACAGGCCCTGATCGACGCCGCCCTCGGCGACGAGCGCGCGTCGCTGTGGGTCCTCGACGACAACCCGCGTGCCCACGCGTTCTATGCCCGCAACGGATTCCGCCCGGACGGCGCGGCGAAGGACGACACCAGCTGGGGCGAGAGCATCAGCGAGGTCCGGCTCGTCCGCGGATGACGGGCGAGCCGGACCGGCCGGCGACGGGTGAGCCGCGTCACTCGGCGAGCGCCTCCACCGGCGAGACCCGGGTTGCGAGGCGGGTGGGAACGACGGCGGCCACGAGCGTGAGCACGGCGGTGGCGACGACGATCCCGGCGACGGTGAGCCACGGGATGCCCGGCAGGACGAAGTTCGGCGCAAGCCACAGCGGCGGCACTCGCACCGACCCGAGCAGCGACTGCGCCGCGGCCCAGCCGTAGGCGATGCCGAGGAGCAGGCCGAACACGACCGAGGTGATCGTGATGTGCGCCGCCTCGAACAGCACCATCGAGCGGATCTGGCGCCCCGTGAGCCCCAGGGCGCGCAGCAGCCCGAGCTCTCGGGTTCGCTGCACGACGCCGATCGTGAGGAGGTTGACCAGACCGACTGCCGCGATCACGGCCGACACCCCGACGAGGGCCATCATGACCGCACTGAACGTGTCGAGCAGGCGAGCCATCTCACCCGACACCTCGCCCCCGCCCGACGCGGCCATGACGCCCTTGACCGACTCCGAGGCGACGGCGAACATCGTCACGAGCGTGACGCCCATCACCACGCCGATCGCCATTCGGCTCGAACGCTCCGGGTAGCGCAGCGCGTTCTCGGCCGCGAGCCGCGCCGACGCCGACCGACCGAAGAGCCGACCGGTCAGGCGGAGCAGCGGCGGCATGACGAGGGCGGCGCCCAGGCTCAGCCCGGTGAACGAGGCGAGCCCGCCGAAGAACGCGACGACGACGCCGAGGGGTGTGACGAAGCCGGCGAGGATGCCGAGGGCGAGCAGGACCGCACCTACCGCGAAGAGCGACACCGCGGTGACGCGGCGACGCGTGCGGCCGGCGGCCTCTTCCGCCGTGCGCGGCGCGGATCCCGCGAGCGCGGCGAGGGGCGTGACCTCGAGCACGCGGCGCGAGCCGGCCCACGCGGCGACCCAGGTCGTCAGCGCGACGACGAGCGCGGGCGCGAGGAGCACCGGCTGGACGATGCTGTAGTCGACGTTCAGTCCCCACGCCCGGGCGGCGAGCTCCTGCAGCCCGGCGGCCGCGGCGGTTCCGCCGACGAGCCCGATCACGGCTCCGATCGCGCCGACGATGAGGCCCTGCCGCGCGATACGGGAGCGCTGCGAGCGGGCCGACGCCCCGATGAGACGCATGAGTGCGATCTGGCGGGTGCGCCCCGCGACGATCGTGGCGAAGGTGTTGGCCGTCACGATCGCCGCGACGTACATCGCGACGGCGACGAGCAGCACGCTGAGGATCGCGACGACGATGATGATGGTCTCGCCGCCGGAGAGGAACGGATCGGCCATGAGCCACGCGCCGATGAGTCCGGTCACCGCGACCAGCAGCACGCCGAACCCGCCGGAGATCGCGGCGACGAGCACCGAGGCCCCCATGCCCCGCTCGCGCAGCCACGCCCACCGCCCGGACGTCCTGGCCGACGGGCGCGGCCCGGGACGCTCGGACGCCGATGCGGATGCGGTGCCGGGCACGGTCACCGCGGTCATGCCGACACCTCGGCGGCGAGCATGTGGGCCGAGATCTCCTCGGCGCTCTGCCGGGGCTTGTCGGCGACGATGCGACCGTCGCCGAGGAAGATCACGCGGCCGGCGTGCGAGGCGGCGACCGGGTCGTGCGTGACCATCGCGATGGACTGACCGTGCTCGCGGCTCGCGGTGGCGAGGAGGGCGAGCACCTCTCGACCCGAGCGGGAGTCGAGGTTGCCGGTCGGCTCGTCGGCGAAGACGAGGTCGGGAGCGGTCGCGAGCGCTCGGGCGATCGCGACTCGCTGCTGCTGACCGCCCGACAGCTCGTGCGGACGGTGCCGGAGGCGGGCCCCGAGCCCGAGGGAGTCGACGAGCCCGTCGATGCGCGAGCGCTCGAGCGCCGAGGGCGAGCGCCCGTCGAGCTCGAACGGCAATGTGATGTTGCCGATGACGTCGAGGGTCGGCACGAGGTTGAACGACTGGAACACGAAGCCGACGCGTCGCCGCCGCAGGATCGTGAGATCGAGATCGGACAGGCCCGAGATCTCGGTGTCGCCGATCCACGCGCGGCCCGACGTCGGCGCGTCGAGTCCGGCCATGATGTGCATCAGGGTCGATTTGCCCGAGCCCGAGGGGCCCATGATGGCGGTGAACTCGCCACGACGGATGCCCACCGAGACACCGTCGAGGGCGCGCACCCCCGATTCGCCGGCGCCGTAGGTCTTGGAGAGGTTCTGGACCCGGGCGGCGAGGCCGAGGTCGGTGGTCGAGATCTGCATGTCTCCGACGCTACGAACCCCGCCGGACCCCGGCATCGGTCCGTCGTCGCGGGTGCGTACATCTCGCGGATGATCCCTCATCCGCCCGCGTCATCCGCCCGCGCGGGTCAGGCGAGCCCGTGCTCGAAGGCGAAGACGACGAGCTGCACGCGATCGCGCAGGGCGAGCTTGGCGAGGATGCGGCTGATGTGGGTCTTCACCGTCGCCTCGGAGAGGAACTCCCGCTGCGCGATCTCGGCGTTGGAGAGCCCGCGGGCGGCCAGCCCGAAGATCTCGCGCTCACGGTCGGTCAGCTCGGCGAAGGCAGCCGGAACCGGCTTCTGCTCGGGCGCCGAGAAGGTCGCGAAGAGCTCGCGCGTCGCCGAGGCCGCGATCACCGACGAGCCGGAGTGCACCGTGCGGATCGCGGCGAGCAGGAACTCGGGGTCGGCGTCCTTGAGCAGGAAGCCGCTCGCCCCCTGGCGGATCGCTCGCGCGGCCGCTTCGTCGAGGTCGAAGGTGGTCAGCATCACGATGCGCGGCGGCGCACCGTCGAAGACCGGGTCGTCGAGCAGCTGGGCGGTCGCGGTGAGGCCGTCCATGACCGGCATCCGGATGTCCATCAGTACGACGTCGGGTCGCGTCGCGCGGACGACGCCGATCGCCTCCGCGCCGTCCGACGCCTCGCCGACGACCTCCAGGTCGGGCTGCGAGGCGACGACCATGCGGATGCCGGCACGGAAGAGCGCCTGATCGTCGACGAGGACGACCCGGATGACGCTCACGCGGCGCCCCCGATGGGCAACGTCGCCGCGACGACGAAGGCGTCACCCCGGGGACCCACCTCGATGCTGCCGCCGATGAGCTGGGCGCGCTCGCGCATGCCGATGAGACCGTGTCCGCCCGTACGCACCGGGCCGGTCGCCTCGCTCGCCGGCGGGAGGGGATTGCTCACTCGGACCTCCACGCGGTCGGGCAGCCAGGACAGGGATACATCCACGGTACCTCCCGCGCCGTGCCGGATCGCGTTCGTGAGGGCCTCCTGCAGGATGCGGTACACCGCGATCTGCACGGCCGCGGGCGGCTCGCCCGGCGGGGCGGGGTCGATGTCCACGCGCAGGTCGAGACCCGCGGCTCGCACCTGGGCGTACAGGACCTCGAGCTCCGCGATGGTCGGCTGCGGGCCCTCGCCCTCGCTGTGGCGCAGCTGCGTGAGCAGCATGCGCACGTCGGCGAGGGCGGAGCGGGCGGTCGAGGAGATCGTCTGGAGCGACTCGGCAGCGGCATCCGGATCGGCCGCGGCGGCGTAGCGCGCGCCGTCGGCCTGCGCGATGACGACGGCGAGCGAATGGGCGACGACGTCGTGCATATCCCGCGCGATGCGGTTGCGCTCGAACTCCGCCGTCGCGCGCTCTTCGGCCTGCCGCTGAGCCTCCGCGTTGCCGCGCGCACGCAGGCCCACGCGGACGAGCGCTCCCACCGTCCACGCCAGGAGCAGACCGAAGACCGCCGCGATGAAGAGCATCGAGCCGGTGATGAGGTAGAACATGAGCTCGTCGCCGCCCGCGGTGATCGAGTATGCCGCCGTCGGAATGAGCAAGTACACGGTGATGGCCAGAGCACCCGCGATCGAGGACGCGAACCCGAGCCAGAAGACCCGGTTCGTGCCGTAGGCCGCGCATGTGTAGAGCACCGCGAAGATCGCGATGTCGACCGGCAGCGGCGGGAGCTGCGCCAGCATCTGCAGAATCGCGCCGACCCACGCCAGAGCCAGCGCGACCGGCGGCGAGAGGCGGCGGAGCGCCACTGCAGCGCCGAACGGGACGACGAGGAGGATCGCGACGAATGCGGACACGCGATCGTTCGGGATGCCGACGCCCACGACGCCCACCCAGGTGAACAGCAGCATGAGCGCCGCGAATGCGACCGCCACCGAGACGTCGACGGAGAGCTGATAGCGGCGGAGCGGACGGAACACGCTATGACGGTACGCGAGCCCCGGGGGCGCGGCATCCCTCTGGCGATGTATCCGGTGGAGCGCTCTCAGCGCGCGTACACGCGCAGGCCGTCGGGGACCGCTCGCAACCGGAGCCGGTAGGAGCCCGTCGGTGTCTCGGTCAGCTCGCCGTCGTGTGCGAGCACCGGTGTCGCGCCGCCCGGCCGGACCGTCAGCTCGAGCTCGGAGACGACGGCCCGCTCGAGGTCGGATGCCGGCGGCATGAGCCGCAGCGCGCGCATGACGGCGAGGGTGCGGCGGCCGAACGCCAGCGAGGTCACCGCCCGCAGCCGCGTGCCCCGGGCGTGGTGGAGCCGGACATCGAGCACGGGCTCGTCGAGGCTCGCGCGACGCATCATCGCGATACGCCGCGGGTCATTGCGCCCGAGGCCGGCGAAGACCGACCAGACGACCGCGCGGCGCCCGTCGCGCACGATCGTGATGCGGTGGGCTCCGTGCATCTCGCGCCACGCCGCGACGGCGCCGCCCCACCATTTGCCGAGGCTCGTGCGCTTCTCCCGTTCGGCGAGCATCTCGGGGTAGGCGCCGAGCGACACCGCGTTGAGGACGGTGACGGGATCGCCGTCGTCGACGACCGCTTCGGCGACGACGACGCTGCGCACCGCGCCGGCCGCGAACGCGTCGAGGGCGGCCTCGATCGTCTCGAGGCTGGCCGCACGCGCGAAGTGGTTGAAGGTACCGCCGGGCAGGACGAGCAGCGGCAGGTCGTGACGACGCGCGAGGTGCGCGGCGCGCGAGACCGACCCGTCGCCGCCGAGGACGGCGAGTGCGCTCGGCGCGTCGTCGCCGCGCATCGCGTCGGAGACGATCTCGTCCATCGAGGATTCGCCCAGGCTCTCGACCCGCGCCTCGGGCAGCCGCCGCCGGATCTCGGGCAGCGGGTCGGGCCGGACCACGGACGCCCCCGCCCGGGAGTTCGTGATCAGCAGAACGCCGCGCCCGTCGGGGCCCGGCCCGTCGGCGCCCGGCCCGTCGGAGCGGGTGTCGGACGCGGGGCTGTCGGACGTGGGGCTGTCGGCGGGCATGCTGCGACGCTAACGCGGGCCGGGCGGCGCCTGCCACGCCTTGACAGTGGTGCGCGACAGGCGGACGGCGATACATCTGTCGGACCGATGGTGCCGGAGTGGCGTACGCGACGGCGGAGGCGACAGCAGCCCCACCCGCCCGGCAGATGTATCGGCACTTCGTCGCGCATCGGCGCATCGTAGAGTCGCAGGCGTGATGCGGTCCAACGATCTCCTGACCATCGGCGAGGTGAGCGCGCGCACCGGGGTCTCCGTGTCCGCATTGCACTTCTACGAGCGTCACGGGCTGATCAGCTCGACCCGCTCGGCCGGCAATCAGCGCCGGTTCAGCCGTCACATGCTGCGCCGCATCTCGCTCATCCTCGTGGCCAAGCGCCTCGGCATCCCGCTCGCCGAGGTTGCCGACGCCTTCGCGTCCCTGCCCACCGAGGCCGAACCCAGCAGCGACGACTGGAAGCGGGTCTCGCGGGCGTGGAAGATCCGCCTCGAAGAACGGCGGGCGGCGATCGAGTCGCTCGAGCGCGAGCTCGTGGGATGCATCGGCTGCGGCTGTCTCTCGATGCGCTCGTGCGATCTGCTGAACCCCGGCGACGCGCTCGGCGCCGAGGGCAGCGGGCCGCGTCGCGTCGCCCCCGCGCTCCGGCACGTGCTCGACGACGACGAGACCCCCTCGTCATGAGAGCCGGTCGAGGCGCCTCCTGATCCCCGGCGCGTCGAGGCCCTGCAAGCGGGCGTGATCTGCCGGGGTGCCGTAGCGCCGTTGTTCTCCCACCCCGACACCGACGTGCTCGATGAGGACGCCACTGCCGCGGAGCGCGGCGCCGACCGTGGCGGCGGTCGTCCCCTCCAGGAAGGGCTCGACGACGACGACCCGGTCGAACCCGGCGCTCAGCTCTCGCAGGCCGCCGCGGTCCAGGGGCACCGGGGTCGCGGTGTAGGCGACCGCGTACCCCTCGCCGGCCGCCGCTTCGAGGGCGGCGTCGAGAAGCGGACCGATCGCCAGGACGAGCGTGCCCGTTCCCTCGTGCACGAGATGGACACGCCCGTCCGTCGGAAACGCCCTCAGGTTCTTCTGCGTCGAGAGCCGGATGTACTGGCGATCGTCCGAGGACGCCGCAGCCCGGACGAGCGTCTCGACCTCGTCGGGATGCCCCGGCGTGTGCAGCCGCCATCCCGGCAGGGTGCTCAGCAGGGCGATGTCGCCGGGACACTGGTGCGTTCGCCCCTCGGCGGCCGCGTCGTAGCTCGCGCCGATCGACACGAGCACCGCCCCGAGATCCTGATGGGACAGATCCAGCTTGATCTGCTCGAAGGGCCGTTCCACGAGGAACGGGGCGTAAGTGTGGACGAAGGGGCGGAGACCTGCGAGCGAGAGCCCGGCGGCGACCCCGATCATCGCCTGTTCGCGGATACCGACGTTGACGACACGGTCGGCGGCCGGGGTTCCGGCGGCGAGATCGAGCGGCCCGATGTCGGCGAGCACGAGTGTCGCGCGGTCGTCGGTGGCCAAAAGGTCGGACATGACGGTGGAGAAGCGGGCGCGCATCAGGATCCCTTCGCAGCGGTACGGACGACAGTGACGCGCGGCGCTGTGCCGCTCGCCTCCAATGCCGCGGCGAGCGCAGCGTGATCGTGCGAGTCGGCCTCGGCGGCATCCCATCCCTCCATCGCGAACCGGCGTGCGATCCCGCCGGGCCATCCGAGCGACGCCGAGGAGTTGTCGATGACGATGGCGTGCAGCCGGGCGAGGGCGACGCGCCCGGCGACGGCGATCGCCTCGTGGTTGCTGCCCTCGTCGAGCTCGGCGTCGCCGATCAGCACGAACACACGTCCGTCGGCGCCGGCGATGTCGAGGCCGCGGGCGAAGCCGACCGCGATGGGCAGTCCATGCCCGAGCGACCCGGACGAGATCTCGACGGCGGGGATGAGCAGACGGTCGGGATGGTGTCCGAGCGGCGAGTCGACGCCCGCGAGATCGTCGAGCCAGGCGTCGGGCATCAGGCCGCGGGCGGCCAGGACGGCGTAGTACGAGGCGGGACCGTGCCCCTTCGACAGTAAGAAGCGGTCGCCGCCCTCGGCGCGAAGCACGCGGTCGTGCAGCACCCACAGCGCATCGAGGGTCGAGTGCGCCGCGGAGTTGTGCTTCTCGTCGCCGGTGATGCGTGCGAGGCGGTCGAGGAGAGCGGCGGGGAGCCGCTCGGTGAAGGAGTCGGTTTCGGTCGTGGTCATGTTTCGAACGGTAAAACCTCAATCTCAGTTGAGGTCAAGCTCGGGGTGGTCGATACATTCGTCGGACCGCCGGGGCTGGTGTCGCATCAGAGCGCCGCCGAGGCCACATCAGCCCCGCCCGCCCGACGGGTGTATCGGCACGGTGCATCGCCACCACCGTCGCCGAAAGCCCGGCAGCCGGTTAGGCTGACGCCACCTGACCACCGCTCCCGCGCGGGAGCCGTACCTCGTAGATCGGAGGTTCCCCATGTCCATCGCTCAGACGCACCCCACCCCCGGTGCCACGAAGACGATCATCGGCGAGCCCGAGGTCGTCGAGGACGGCGGCGCGGTCGACGCCCTGAGCCTCGCGCTCGCGGACGGCGTCGAGCACGACCCCGCCTGGATCGCACTGCGCGACGCCGCGACGGCGCTGCAGGAGCTGCAGGCCGCCGACGGATCCGTGCCCGATCCCGGGGATCACGACACGGCGCGGCGCCACGTCGCGGCGATCACCGCCGCGATCGGCCGGCTCGCACCGCGCTTCCCGCACGACGCGGACTACCTCGGCGCGGCGATCCGGGACTTCGAACGATGGGCGCGGCCGGATCATCCGGACGGCACGGCTTCGACGGAGGGGGCATTCGGCGTGCCCGATTTCCTCGACTCGCTCGTCGCGTTCCAGCCGCAGCTCCACCGCGTCGACGGCATCCGTCACCTCGTCGTCTTCCCGATGTACACCCAGAACGGGTCGCGCAACCGTCACGTCGAGGCGCTCCTCGTCGAGACGATCTGGCCTGAGGCGATCGGCCGCCTCGAGACGATGTATCCGAACCGGCTCTTCGTCTCGCTGCGGCTGCTCGACTTCACGTCCGGGTACGACACCGACTCGGCCGTGCTGTTCCCCGAGACCGTCGCGATGCGCGAGATCCCGCCGTTCACGTGGGGCGCGATCTTCCAGGACCGCGAGGCGGCCCGCTACCGGCGCGTCGTGCGTGCCGCCTCCGAGATCACGAAGCTCGACCTGCCCGCCGAAGCAGCGGAGATGCTCGACGACCAGGCACTCACCGAGCGGGCGTTCGTGATGTGGGACCTCATCCACGACCGCACGCACATGCGCGGGGATCTGCCGTTCGATCCGTTCATGATCAAGCAGCGGATGCCGTTCTTCCTGTACTCCCTCGAAGAGCTGCGGTGCGATCTGACGGCGTTCCGCGAGTGCGTCGCGCTCGACCGGAAACTGAGCGCGGAGGCGGATCTCGACCCGGTCGACGCCGAGCTGCTGCGTCTTTCGCGGCTCGTGCAGTACGCCGTGATCTTCGACCGGATCTTCCGGTTCGCGATCACCGGCACGCGCGTGCGCAACTACGACGGGCTCGGCGGCCAGCTGCTGTTCGCGTGGCTGCATCGCCGGGGCGTGCTGCACTGGACCGACACCGCGCTCGCCTTCGAATGGCAGGAGGTGCCGGATGCCGTGGTCGCCCTGGGAGATGCGATCGACCGCCTGTACTGGGAGTCGATCGACCGCCCGAAGACCGCGCACTGGCTCGCGGCGTACGACCTCGTGCGCTCGGTGCTCGAACCGCACCCGGCGTCGGTGTGGGCGCGAGGCCTCCCAGACGAGGTGCTCGCGGGCGCGCCGAAGGGCTACACCGATGCGGTGCTGGACGACGAGTTTCCGCTGTCGATGTTCTACGAGGCGCTCGAGAAGAAGATGCGCGACGTGATCGCCTCCACCCGCGGCATCCGCGGCTGACCGCGAACCGGACCGAGGCCGCGCCCGAGGCTGAAAGGATGAGGTCATGACCTCCCTGCACGACACCTCGGTGCGCGGCTTCGCGTCCGACAACTACTCCGGCATCCACCCGGAGGTCCTCGCGGCGATCACCGCCGCCAACGACGGCCACCAGACCGCCTACGGCTCGGACGTGTACACCGCCCGGCTGCAGGACCTCGTCGGCGAGCACTTCGGCGCGGGTGCCGAGGCCTTCCCCGTGTTCAACGGCACGGGCGCCAACGTCACGGCGCTGCAGTCGATGCTTCCGCGCTGGGGCGCGGTGATCGCCGCGTCGACCGCGCACATCAACGTCGACGAGGGCGGCGCTCCCGAGCGCGTCGGCGGGATCAAGATCCTCAACGTCCCCACCGACGACGGCAAGCTCACCCCCGAGCTCATCGACCGCGAGGCGTGGGGCTGGGGCGACGAGCACCGCGCGCAGCCGCTCGTCGTGTCGATCACCCAGTCGACCGAGCTCGGCACGCTCTACACGTCCGACGAGCTGCGGACGATCGCCGACCACGTGCACGAGCGCGGGATGCGGCTGCACATGGACGGCGCGCGCATCGCGAACGCCGCCGCGGCCCTCGGCCTGCCGCTGCGCGCCATCACGCGCGATGTCGGTGTCGACGTGCTGAGCTTCGGCGGCACGAAGAACGGCGCGATGCTCGGCGAGGCGATCGTCGTGCTCGACCCCGCGTCATCCGAGGGGCTCACCTACCTGCGCAAGCTCAACATGCAGCTGTCGTCGAAGATGCGCTTCGTCTCGGCCCAGCTCGTCGCGCTGCTCGAGAACGACCTGTGGCGCCGCAACGCCGAGCGCGCGAACGGGATGGCGCAGCGCCTGCGCTCGGCGGTCGAGGCGGGCATCGCCGACGGCTCGGTGCGGGGCGTGGAGTTCACGCAGCCGACGCAGGCCAACGGCGTCTTCGCCGTGCTGCCCGAGGGCGTCGCCGATCGGCTGCGCGAGTCGTTCCGTTTCTACGATTGGGATGAGGCCCGCCGCGAGGTGCGCTGGATGTGCTCGTTCGACACGTCGGCATCCGACGTCGACGCGTTCGTCGCCGAGCTCGCGCGCCTCACGACCGACTGACGACCTCCCGCGGCGGCGGGCATCCGCGCGACGCACGACGAGAGCCGCGGCGGAATCGATCCGACCGCGGCTCTCGGGTGCTCAGGCGGGGGTGACGCTGAAGCTCCACGTGACGCCGAACCGGTCGGTGAGCATGCCGAAGCCCGCGCTCCACGCCGAAGCGGCGAGGGGCTCGACGATGACGGCATCCGCGGCGAGCGCGTCCCACGGGCCGCGGAGCTCGTCGAGGCTCTCGGAACCGACCGAGACGAAGAACGCCTGATCGGTGATGGTGGCGTTGTCCTGACGGCGCGTCGAACCGCCGCCGGCGATCGATCCCTCGGCGCTGCCCGGGATGTCGTACGCCATCACGCGGAAGCCGGTGTTCCCGGCAACGAGTCCGAAGACGACGGCATCCGCGCCGGGGAGGTCGGCGGGCATGCCGACCTCGGCGTACGTCGTGATCGAGACGTGCCCGTCGAAGGCGGCGCCGTAGAACTCGAGTGCCTGACGGGCGTCGCCGCGGAAGTTGAGGTGGGGGGTGGTCTGGATGGTCATCGCTGCTCCTGAGGAAAGGGCCGGCCCGATCGGCTCGACGACCTCACCCTGACAGCCCTTACGGTCAGGTTCTGTCCGCAAGGGCGGATACGGTGGGGCGATGACGACGACCTCGCGGCTGCTGACCCTGCTGTCGCTCCTACAGGCGCGCCGCGACTGGCCGGGCGGAGTGCTGGCGTCGCGACTGGGTGTCAGCGATCGCACGGTGAGGCGGGACGTCGAGCGCCTCCGCGACATGGGATATCGCATCCGGGCGACGACCGGCCTCGACGGCGGCTACCGGCTCGAAGCCGGCAGCGAGCTGCCGCCGCTCCTCTTCGACGAGGATCAGACCATCGCGGCGGCCCTCGCCCTGCGAACCGCTCCCGCCCTGGGCGCGGGCATCGGAGAGGCCGCGGCACGCGCGCTCGCGACGATCCGGCAGGTCATGCCCTCCCGGCTCCGGCATCGGCTCGACGCGCTGGCCCCGACCGTCGTGGGCCGTCCGGGGGATGCCGTCGCGGCGGACGTCTCGCTCGAGGTTCTGTCGACCCTGGCGAACGCCATCCGCGACGGTGTCGCGGTGCGGTTCGACTACGGCGAGGCGCGCGATGCGGATGCCGTCGGGTCCGCGCCGCCCCGGCGCGCGGAGCCGCACCATCTCGTGGCGTCGGACGGCCGCTGGTACCTCGTGGCGTGGGACCTCGACCGCGACGACTGGCGCCTGTACCGGGTGGACCGGGTCCGTCCGCGGCTCCCGGCCGGCGCCCCCTTCACGCGGCGCGCGCTGCCCGGCGGCGACGTCGACGCGTTCGTGTCGGCACGCTTCCGCGGGTCGGATTCGACAGCGTGGCCGTGTCGCGGGTCCGTCGTGCTCGACCTGCCGGCGTCTGCTGTCGCGCCGTTCGCGGGCGATGGCACGGTCACCCCGCTCGACGACGGACGCTGCCGACTCGACGCCGGGTCATGGTCGTGGGCCGCGCTCGCGGCGGCGTTCGGACGGTTCGACGCCGAGCTCGAGGTCGTCGGTCCGCCCGAGCTCGCCGATGCGTTCGCGCTCCTCGCCGACCGCTACGCCCGCGCGGGCACCGGCTGACGAACCGCCGCCGAGGCCGCCGCTCAGGCGCCCGCGAGCCAGGCTCGGTAGGCGTCGAACGAGTACGGGCGACCGAGGAAGTCGGCGACGAGGTCGGCCGCGTCGCGGCTGCCGCCCGGCTCGAGGATGCGCTGGCGGTAGCGGGTCGCGACGGCGGGGTCCATGAGGTCGTCGCCGAACGCCGAGAGCAGGTCGCGGGCGATGACGAGGCTCCACTGATACGTGTAGTAGCAGGCGCCGTATCCGGTGAGGTGCCCGAAGCCGGCATACGTGTGTCCGTTCGGCAGCGGTTGCACCGGCGACGAGGCGCGGTACCAGCCCTCGACGGCCGCCTGCAGATCGCTCGGCCGCTCGACGTGCAGACCGTACGAGACATTGGCGTGCCCGAGCTGGCGGGTCACCTCGAGCGCTCGACCGAAGGCGTCGGCGACCCGCATCCGCTCGACCAGGTCGGCGGGGATCGGCTCGCCGTCGGCGTTGCGCGCGAACGTCGCCAGCACACCGGCATCCCAGGCCCATTCCTCGAGCAGCTGGCTCGGCGCCTCGACGAAGTCCCACTCCGTCTCGATGCCGCTGAAGTCGGCCCACACCGCGTCGGCGCCGCCGAGGATGCCGTGGACGAGGTGTCCGAACTCGTGGAAGAACGTCACGACCTGGTCGTGCTCGAGCAGTCCGCGCGAGAAGTTGCAGAGCAGCACGCCCTCCGGAAGCGAGCGTCCCGCGATGCCGGGCGCGAGGTTGAAGCACGCGGCGTGGTTGTACTTGCCCTCGCGCGGGTGGAGGTCGAGGTGGATGCGCCCCAGCCGGCGATCAGCGCGGACGACGTCGTAGCTGCGGACGTCCGCGTGCCAGGCGCCTGCCTCGACGGGCACGTACGACACGTCGAGCAGCCGCGCCGTGACGTCGAGCACGCCCGCCAGGACGTTGTCGAACGCGAAGTAGGCGCGCACCTCCTGCGCGTCGACGGCGTAGTCCTCGCGCTTGAGCGCGCTGAGGAGGTACCAGAGGTCGGCCGCGGTGACCGCGTCGGCGTCGGGCTCGTCGACACGCAGCCGCGCGAGCAGCCGGTCGTATTCCGCGGCGGCGGCCTCGCGCGTCGCCGCGTCGATGTCGTCGAGGAACGACCGGATCGCCGCGCTCGAGCCGATCATGCGCGTCTCGGTCTCGTAGTCGGCCCAGTCGCCGTAGCCCAGCAGCTCCGCGCGCTCGGCGCGCACGGCGAGCAGCTCGGCGAGGACGGGGTCGTTGTCCGGCCACGCGAGGTCGTTGTAGACCGACAGCAGCGCCGTGCGCGTCGACCGGCGCACCGCGAACTCGCGGACCGGCATGAGGTCGGTGTACTCGGTCGTGAGGGTGATGAGGCCCTCGTCGTCGGCGGGGTGGGCGTCGACGAAGTCCTGCGGCAAGCCCTCGAGCGCGTCGGCGGGGAGCTTCAGCTCGCGCCGGCCGTCGCGGATGTTGCGCGAGAACTGCAGCGAGAGCTCGGTGTCGCGCTCGGCGAGCGCGCGCAGCCGTTCGCGGGTCGCCTCGTCGCGGTCGACGCCTCCCCGGCGGAAGTCGCGCTGGATGTGGGCGAGCAGGCGGCGGGCGGCGGCATCCAGCCCGTCGGTCGCGAGCCCGTCGAAGACGGCGAAGAGCGAGGGGTCGAGCGCCCGCTGCGAGAGGAGGGCGTCGATCGCCTGCACGCGGGCCTCGGCTGCGTCGCGAACGTCGGCGTCGGGATGCGATTCGCTCAGCAGGGATGCCTCGGAGGCGGCCTCGGCGATCGCGATCGACGCCTCGTTCCACAGCTGCAGGCGCGCCAGCGGCGACAGGTCGCGCCCCGCGATCAGCTGGGCGTCGATCTCGCGGACACGGGCGATGCGGGCATCCGGGCGCTCGGCGGCGAACGCGAGCCATCCGGCGTGGTCGGCGGGGAAGACGAGGGGCTGCGGATCGGTCATGCCCCGAGCCTACGCAGGACGCGCCTCAGCGGAGCGCACCCACCGAGGCGAGCGCGAGGCGGATGAGCGTGCCGCGGCCACCCTCCATCTCGGCGGCGAGGGCGTCGGATGCCGCTTCCGCGGGGTCGAGCCACGTGACCTCGAGAGCATCCTGACGGGGCTCGCACGTGCCCGTGACCGGCACGACGAAGGCGAGCGACACGGCGTGCTGGCGGTCGTCGTGGAAGGGGCTGACCCCGGGGATCGGGAAGTACTCGGCGACCGTGAAGGGCGTCGGCGACGCGGGCAGGAGCGGGAAGGCCATGGGCCCGAGGTCGTTCTCGACGTGCCGGAACAGTGCGTCGCGGATCGTCTCGCCGTAGCGCACGCGGCCCGAGACGATCGTGCGGGTCATCTCCCCGACCGGCGTGGCACGGAGCAGGATGCCGACCTGGGTGACGGCCCCGAGCCCGTCGGTGCGCACCGGCACCGCCTCGACGTAGAGCATCGGCAGCCGGCGGCGGGCCTCGGTGAGCTCGACGTCGCTGAGCCACGCCGGGTTCGCGGCGCCGCCCCCGGGGGCTCCGCGCAGCGGATCGGCCGGGAGCGACGACTCGCCGCGCTCGTCGGGATCGGGGTCGGGGGTGCGCACGGCCATGCCTCATGTATACCAATGACCCTCGGCGGTGTCGGAAGGGGCTGGCAGGATGGTCGCATGTCGTCGGTCCCGGCTCTCGATCCCGCCGCCGTCCGCTGGTCGGCCGCTCCGGCCGAGCGCGCCGGCCGCCCGCTGCTGGTCCTGATGCACGGCTACGGCTCAGACGAGAACGATCTGTTCGCCCTCGCCCCGCACCTGCCCGCCGAATACGTCGTGGCGGCGGTGCGCGCCCCGCTCGCCCCACCTTTCCCGACGCCGGGATGGTCGTGGTACCCGATCGAGGGTCTGAACGGTCGTGATCCGCAGGCCACGACGGCCGCCGCGCGCGCCCTGACCGAGTGGATCGACGCGGAGCGCGCCGACGCGGCATCCGTCGGGCTGCTCGGCTTCTCGCAGGGCGGGGTCATGGCGATCGAGGCCCTTCGGGTGCGCCCGCACGACTACGCTTTCGCGGTGATCCTGTCGGGTTACGCCAACCCGACCGACCTCGACACCGACGCCGAGCTCGCCGCACGGCGCCCGCCCGTGTTCTGGGGTCGCGGGGCGCTCGATGACGTCATCCCGCCCGCTCTCATCGCGCACACGGCGCAGTGGCTGCCCGGCCGGGTCGACCTGAGCGGCCGCGTGTATCCCGATCTCGGGCACGCCGTCTCGGCGGAAGAGCTGCGAGATATCGCGACGTTCCTGCACAAACAGCTCCCCGCGGCGTAGACTGCCCGGGCCCCTGTCCCGAGTGTGAGGAACGGCCGTTGATCGGTTTCGACGCGACCGCGCTGTGATCCCGCGCTGATCCGTCGACCCTTCGGGCGTCCGACCTGGCCAGCGCATTCTTCGATTTCCGCGCTGGCCGCCGGACCGTTCCGCCCCGGTCGGGGTGTATTCGGTGTCGGTCGTGCCCGCGCCCGACGACATCCGAGGAGGCAGTCATGCCCCATTCCGCACCCGCGGTCGTCCTCGACCGCATCACCCTCATCCATCCCGACGGCACCCCCGCCGTCCGCGACGTCTCGGGAACCTTCGGCGCCGGACGCACCGGCCTGGTCGGTCGCAACGGCTCGGGCAAGACCACGCTGCTGCGGCTGATCGCGGGCGAGCTCGCGCCGACCTCCGGCTCGGTCGCCAGGTCCGGACGGGTCGAACTGCTGCCGCAGCGCCTGACCCTCGACGTCGGCCGGCGGGTCGCCGACGTGCTCGGGGTGGCCGCCGTCGTCGACGCCGTGCGCGCCGTCGAGTCGGGCGACGTCGATCCCCGCCACTTCGACACGATCGGCGACGACTGGGATGCCGAGGCTCGAGCCACGGCCGCGCTGGCGGCGGCCGGTCTGCCGGCGGGCGCGCTCGACAGGCGCGTGGGCGAGCTCTCCGGGGGCGAAGCCGTGCTCGCCGCGCTCGTTGGCGTACGGCTGCGCGGAGCCGAGATCACGCTGCTCGACGAACCCACGAACAACCTCGACCGCGACGCCCGCGACCGCGTCGGCGAGCTCGTGCGCGGGTGGCGGGGTGCGCTCATCGTCGTCAGCCACGACACGACGCTGCTCGAGCTCATGGACGACACCGCCGAGCTCTACGGCGGGGCCTTGGATACCTTCGGCGGGCCGTACTCCGAATGGCGGGCGTGGCGGGATGCCGAGCAGGCGGCGGCTCGTCAGGCCGAGACCACCGCAGCCGCAGCCCTCCGGCGCGAGCGGCGCGACCGGGTCGAGACCGAGACGAAGCTCGCGCGGCGGTCGGCGATGGGAGCGAAAGCGCAGCGCGAGAAGCGCGTGCCCGGGATCATCTCGGGCAACCGGGCATCGGCCGCACAGGTGTCGGCCGGTCGCGCGCGCGGCGAGGCGTCCGAACGGGAAGCAGCGGCTCATGCGGCGCTCGATGCGGCGGGGCGGCGGGTCCGCGACGACGACACCGTCCGGATCGACCTGCCGGATCCCGGCGTCGCGGCGGGCCGGCGCCTCGCGACGATCGGCGACGGCGAGCGCTCGTGGGTCGTTCAGGGGCCCGAGCGGGTGGCGCTCATCGGGCCGAACGGCGCGGGGAAGACGACGCTTCTCGAGATGCTGGTGCGGTCGGCGAGCGCTAACTCCTCAGAATCCGGCGCTGCGGCATCCGATGGCCGCTCTGCCGGCCCCGACACCTCCGATCTGAGGGGTCACGGCACGGCGGTCGCGCACACCGACCGCGTCGGCTACCTGTCGCAGCGCGTCGACGGGCTGCGGGACGACGCGACGGTGCTCGACAGTGTGCGCGAGGCGGCCCCTGGCTCAACCGACGTCGAGCTGCGGAACCGACTCGCGAGGTTCCTGCTGCGCGGCGACACCGTCCTGCGCCCGGTCGCGGCGCTGTCGGGCGGGGAGCGGTTCCGGCTGGCGCTGGCCTGCGAGCTGCTGGCCGATCCCCCGCCGCAGCTGCTGGTGCTCGACGAGCCGACGAACAACCTCGATCTCGACACGGTCGACCAGCTCGTCGAGGCCCTCGCCGCCTACCGCGGCGCCGTGCTGGTGGTCAGCCACGACGACGGTTTCCTCTCGCGCCTCGCACCCACTCTGACCCTCGAGCTGCGCGACGGCCTGCTGTCCGAGGCCGCGCCGGCTGGCCCGTGAACCGAGGTCCCAGTTGGGCCGGGAATGTCCGTCTCATCTTCGGCCCAACTGGGACCTCACGGGCAGCAGCAGGGGGTAGCGGGGCCGGGCGGGGCTGGCATGGCGGATGCCGCGGGCGCAAGGCCGCGCCGATGTCGGAGGTCCGCGCGAAGATGAAGGCATGGCCGATGTGCTCGCCCGATTCTCCGCGCCCACCGCGGACTGGTTCCGTGGCGCGTTCTCCCAGCCCACGTCGGCGCAGGCCGGTGCGTGGGAGGCCATCTCCGCCGGCAAGCACGCCCTCGTGGTCGCCCCGACCGGCTCGGGCAAGACGCTCTCGGCGTTCCTGTGGGCGATCGACCGCATCTTCCGCGACAAGGTGGCGGCTGGCCCCGTCGATGACAAACCGGCGAAGCGCAGAAAGGCGGATGCCGCGCCGGCCGACACCCGCGTCCTGTACGTCTCACCGCTGAAGGCGCTGGGCGTCGACGTCGAGCGCAACCTGCGGTCGCCCCTCGTCGGCATCGGACAGTCGGCGCGCCGCCTCGGTCAGCCCGTCCCCGACGTGACGGTCGGAGTGAGATCGGGCGACACCTCCTCAGCCGACCGGCGCGCCCTGGTCGCCCGACCACCCGACATCCTCATCACGACGCCCGAGTCGCTCTACCTGATGCTCACGTCGCAGGCATCCGAGACGCTGCGCGGCGTCCACACCGTCATCGTCGACGAGGTGCACGCGGTGGCGGCCACGAAGCGCGGTGCGCACCTTGCCGTCAGCCTCGAACGCCTCGATGCGCTGCTCGAGAAGCCGGCGCAGCGCATCGGCCTCTCGGCCACCGTGCGTCCGATCGACGAGGTGGCGCGCTTCCTCGGCGGCTCCGCTCCGGTCGAGATCGTCGCCCCGAAGGCGTCGAAGGCGTTCGATCTCAACGTGGTCGTGCCGATCCCCGACATGCTGCATCCCCCGGCCCCGCCCGGCGCCGAGGATGCGGGTGCCGCCAGCGCTCCGAGCGGCCGCGACGACGGGGACGACGACGGCGAAGACGACGATGGCGACGGGGCCTGGTACCGCGCGCCGCAGGCGACGGAGGTCACCGGGTCGGTCTGGCCTCACGTCGAGGAGGCGATCGTCGACCGCATCCTGCAGCACCGCTCGACGATCGTGTTCTCGAACTCGCGTCGCCTCGCCGAGCGCCTGACCGGACGCCTGAACGAGATCTACACCGAGCGTCTCGGGGGCGACCTTCCCGAGCCCGCCGTCCCCGCGGGCATGTGGGCCCACGGAGCGGAGGCTCCGGGCGGCGCGAAAGCGGCGTCCGGAGGGGCGAACGGGGGGGCGCAGGCCGGCGCCTCCGCCGGCGCCGAGCCGGTGCTCGCGAAGGCGCACCACGGCTCGGTGTCGAAGGAGCAGCGCGCTCAGGTCGAAGACGAGCTCAAGTCGGGCGTGCTCCGCTGTGTCGTGGCGACCTCGAGCCTCGAGCTCGGCATCGACATGGGCGCGGTCGACCTCGTCATCCAGGTCGAGGCGCCGCCGTCGGCGGCATCCGGACTCCAGCGCGTCGGACGCGCCGGCCACCAGGTCGGCGAGGTCAGCCGCGCGGCGCTGTTCCCCAAGCACCGCGGCGACGTGCTGCATACCGCCGTCGTCACCGAGCGGATGCTGGCGGGCAAGATCGAGGCGATCGCGGTTCCGCAGAACCCCCTCGACATCCTCGCTCAGCAGACGATCGCCGCGTGCGCGACCGGCACGATCGAGGTCGAGGCCTGGTTCGAGACGGTTCGGCGCAGCGCGCCCTTCCGCACGCTCCCCCGCTCGGCGTACGAAGCGACGCTCGATCTGCTCGCGGGCCGCTTCCCCTCCGACGAGTTCGCCGAGCTGCGCCCGCGGCTGGTGTGGGACCGCGATCAGGGCACGCTCACGGGGCGCCCCGGCGCGCAGCGCATCGCTGTCACGAGCGGTGGCACGATCCCCGATCGCGGGCTGTTCGGGGTCTTCGTCGCCGGCGAAAGCCGTAACGCGCGCGTCGGCGAGCTCGACGAGGAGATGGTCTACGAGTCGCGCGTCAACGACGTGTTCACTCTCGGTACGACCAGCTGGCGCATCGTCGAGATCACTCATGACCGGGTCAACGTCGTGCCCGCGTTCGGCCAACCGGGCAAGCTCCCCTTCTGGCACGGCGACGGCCTGGGGCGCCCGGCCGAACTCGGCGAGGCGCTGGGAAAGTTCAGCCGCGAGGTGTCGGCAGCCGGCCCCGAGAAGGCGTCCGAGCGGCTGCGCGAATCGGGGCTCGACGACTATGCGATCGAGAACCTGCTGGCTCACCTCGCCGAGCAGCGCGAGGCCACCGGTAGCCTGCCCACCGACCGAACGCTGACCGTCGAGCGCTCCCGCGACGAGGTCGGCGACTGGCGCGTCATCCTGCATTCCCCGCATGGCATGCACGTACACGCTCCGTGGGCGCTGGCCGTCAACGCACGCATCCGCGAGCGTCTCGGGGTCGAAGGCGCGGCCGTCGCGAGCGATGACGGCATCATCGCGCGCGTCCCCGACGCGGCTGCCGAACCGCCCGGCGCCGACCTCTTCGTCTTCGACGCCGACGAACTCGAACAGATCGTCACCGACGAGGTCGGCGGCTCCGCGCTGTTCGCCTCGCGCTTCCGGGAGTGCGCGGCCCGCGCCCTGCTGCTGCCGAGACTGAACCCGAACAAGCGCGCGCCGCTGTGGCAGCAGCGGCAGCGGTCGGCGCAGCTGCTCGAGGTCGCGCGGCGGCATCCGTCGTTCCCGATCATCCTCGAGACGCTCCGCGAAGTGCTGCAGGACGTCTACGACCTGCCGGCACTCCTCCGCATCACGCGCAGCATCGCCGACCGCCGCATCCGTCTCGTCGAGACGACCACGTCGCAGCCGTCGCCGTACGCTCGCGATCTGCTCTTCGGCTACGTCGGCGCGTTCATGTACGAGGGCGATTCGCCGCTCGCCGAACGCCGCGCCGCGGCTCTGTCCGTCGATCCCGCGCTGCTTTCGGAGCTCCTCGGCAAGGTCGAGATGCGCGAGCTGCTCGACCCCGAGGTCATCGCCCAGTTCGAGCGCGAGGCGCAGCGTCTGGCCCCCGACAGACGCGCGCGCGGGGTCGAGGGCGTCGCCGATCTGCTCCGCATCCTGGGCCCGCTCGCCGCCGACGAGGTCGCAGCACGCCTCGAAGAGTCCGCCGGCACCGGCACAGCGGAGGAGTCCGGCACAGCGGAGGACGCGCACGCCGCGCCCGCTCCTGCGGACGGGGGCTCCCCTCCCGCGCACCGCGTCGCCGAGGCCGCCGACCTGCTGCAACAGCTCGTGACCGCCCGCCGCGCGATCCCGGTCACGATCGCAGGCGTGCAGCGGACGGCGGCGATCGAGGATGCCGGACGCCTGCGCGACGCGCTGGGCGCGGCGCTCCCCGTGGGAATCCCCACCGCCTTCCTCGAGCCGGTCGTCGACCCCCTCGCCGATCTCGTCGCACGCCATGCACGAACGCATGGGCCGTTCCGCACCGCGGATGTCGCGACGCGGCTCGGCATCGGCACCGCCGTCGCGCGTCAGACGCTGCAGCGGCTCGAGTCGCAGGGGCGCATTGCGAGCGGCTACTTCCTGCCCGAGACCTCCGGCAGCGAGGCCGACGACCTCGAATGGTGCGACTCCGAGGTGCTGCGCCGGCTGCGGATGCGGTCGCTCGCGGCGATCCGGGGCAGCGTCGAGCCGGTGTCGCCCGCGGCGTTCGCGCGGTTCCTGCCCGTGTGGCAGCACGTCACCCGGCCGCTGGAGGGCGTCGACGGCGTCGCCGCCGTGATCGAGCAGCTCGCCGGTGTCCCGATTCCCGCGAGCGCGTGGGAGTCGCTCATCCTTCCCTCGCGGGTGCGTGACTACGCGCCGGGAATGCTCGACGAGCTCACCGCCACCGGCGAGGTCGTGTGGTCCGGGCACGGCACTCTGCCCGGGCGCGACGGCTGGATCGCGCTCCATCCTGCCGACATGGCTCCCCTCACGCTCGCGCTGGCCGACGCCGACTCCGAGGCCGACGAGTCGTCGACCGCAGGCGATCTCGACGTCCGTATCCTCGAGGCTCTCGCCGTCGGCGGCGGCTGGTTCGCGGGGCAGCTCGTCGCCGCGATCGGCGCCCCCAACGAGCAGAGCGTGCTCGACGCGCTCTGGCGTCTCGCGTGGGCGGGCCGGCTGACCAACGACACGTTCACGCCGGTGCGCTCCCTCCTCTCGGGCGGATCGCAGGCTCACCGCAGCGCCCGCCGCACACCGCGGTCCCGCCTGTACCGCGGCACACCTCTGGCGCGCCCCACGACGCCGGCGGCGCCGCGCCCGTCGACGCTCGGCGGGCGGTGGTCGCTCCTGCCCGCCGTCGAGCCCGATCCATCGCTCCGCGTCACGGCATCGGCGGGGCTCCTGCTCGACCGCTACGGCGTCGTCACCCGGGGCAGCGTGCAGTCCGAGGGTGTTCCCGGCGGTTTCGCGCAGGTCTATCGCGTTCTCGCGGGCTTCGAAGAGGCGGGCCACTGCCGCCGCGGCTATGTCATCGAGACCCTCGGCGCCGCGCAGTTCGCGGCATCCGTCACCGTCGACCGCCTGCGTGAGTTCGCAGCGCTCCCCGATCCGCCGCCGCGGCGCGCGGTCACACTGGCCGCGACCGACCCGGCGAATCCCTACGGTGCAGCCCTCGGCTGGCCGGCGCTCGAGGGCGTCTCGCATCGACCGGGCCGGAAGGCCGGCGGCGTCGTGGTGCTCGTCGACGGTGCGCTCGTGCTCTATCTCGAGCGCGGCGGGCGTTCGGCGCTCGCCTTCACCGACGACGAGGAGGTGCTGACCGCGGCCGCAGCCGATCTCGTGAGAACGGCTCAGGCACGGCGCCTCGACACACTCACCGTCGAGCAGGTCAACGGCGAGTTCGTCTACAACACCCCGACCGGGCGGGCGCTGCGTGCGGGCGGTTTCGTCGAGTCGTCGCGCGGCCTCACGCTGCGCCGACTGACCGCGGGCTCGCGGGCGGCGATGTCGGGAAGCGGCGAGCGTGCCTGAGGGTGACACCGTCTTCCGGGCGGCGCGGAAGCTGGGTGAGGCGCTCGTCGGTCAGGAGGTCACGCGCTTCGACGTCCGTGTTCCCGGCAGTGCGACAGCCGACCTGCGCGGCGAGACCGTCTCGTCGTCCATCGCCCGCGGCAAGCACCTGCTGCTGCGCATGGGCGCATTCAGCTTGCACTCGCACCTGAAGATGGAGGGCCGCTGGCACGTCTACCGGCACGGTGAGCGCTGGCGGGCGCCCGCCTTCCAGGCACGCGCGATCGTCGGAACGCGCGACCGGGATGCCGTCGGCTTCGAGCTCGCGATGGTCGAGGTCCTCCCGACCGCCGAGGAGGACCGACTCGTCGGCCACCTCGGGCCCGACCTGCTCGGTCCCGACTGGGACCTGGCCGAAGCGGCGCGGCGCGTGGGCACGGATGAACGCGCCGCCCACGTCGCCCTGCTCGACCAGCGGAACGTCGCCGGCTTCGGAAACGTCTACGCGAACGAGCTGCTCTTCGTGCGCGGCATCCTGCCCACAACCCCTGCCACCCAGATCGACGCGACCGCCGTGCTCGAGACCGGGTACCGGATGATCCACGCCAATCGCGATCGCGCGGCGCGCACCTTCACCGGCAACGACCGGCCCGGCCAGCGGATGTGGGTCTACGGCCGCGAGAACAAGCCGTGCCGCCGGTGCGGGACGCTGATCCGTGCCGGCGAGATCGGAGCGCTGCCCACGAGCGAGCGCAACATCTTCTGGTGCCCACGCTGCCAGACCTGACGCGCGGCCAGACCTGAGCGCACGCCGAGCGAGAGAGCGCTCAGCGGCCGATGTACCGACCGGGGCGGTGGTTCAGCACGAGCACGACGCTCAGCACGACCGCGCCGGCGGCACTCAGCAGCACGGCGGGCCACGGCAGCACCAGCAACGCGGACGCGATGATCACGACGTCGAAGATCATCTGGGTCCATCCGGCGCTGAAGCCCATTCGCTCCTGCAGCACGAGGGCGATGATGTTCACTCCGCCGAGGCTCGAACGGTGCCGGAACAGGATCAGCAGCCCGACGCCGGCGAGCAGATTGCCGCCGAGCGTGCCGTAGATCGGTTCGATGCTGGCGAACTCGAGCAGGTGCTGGTGCACGAAGGTGAACGCCGAGACCAGGCCGATCGAGACGAAAGTGCGGATCGTGAACGACACACCCTTCTTCCACAGGGCCAGCGCCGCGAACGGCGCGTTCACGACAGCGAACAGCACCGGGAACGACCATCCGGTCGCGTAGCCAAGGAGCAGCGCGAGGCCGGCGGTGCCGCCGGTGACCGAGCCGGACGACTGCAGGAGGTACAGCCCGAGGGATGCCACGAACGTGCCGGTCACGATCCCGAGCAGGTCCTCCGCGCGGGTGTGGCGCGTCAGCGCGGCCTCGAAGACGAGCGACGGTCCTGTCGACGGTGCACGAGAAGGCTCCACCCGCCCATCCTCGCAAACGGCGGCGCCCGCGGGGGTCACCGCGGCGCGAGCCGGGCATGTTATCGCGCGAAGGTCAGCTCGCACACCCCTTCGACCTCAGCGGCTGCGCATCGCACGCTTGTTCCAGCAAACCGGTCGACCTGCCGCTCCGAATGATTCGTGGGAATGAAAACGCGGGTCGCGGGGTTGTTTCCAGTACTCAGTACCGGACCCGGAACTGTCGGAGGGGATCGTGGGCAAGAACTACATCGACATCGAGAACGACCGCGGAGAGACGCTGCGTTATCGCAAGCACGCGAACGGTCGGGGCTTGATCGCGAACGGGGCCAAGGTGCACCCGACCGCACTGGTCGAAGCAGGCGCCTACGTCGAACCCGGAGTCCAGGTCGCGGCGGGCGTTCACATCGGCCGCGGCGTGTGGATCGAGCGCGAGGCCGTCATCGGCCCGAACGTCGAGATCGCGCCGCACGCGCACGTCGGCTCCGGCGCCGCCATCGGTCCGCGGGCGAAGATCGGCATCCGCGCGTTCATCGGCGCGCACGCGCACGTGGCGGGCGGCTCTCTCATCGGCGACGACGAGAACATCGCCGACGGCGAGCACGTGGCTACCGACCAGCGCGGGCTCCGTCTGGCCGCGTGACCCGCCAGCGGTAGCCGCCGCACCGTCGACGATCGGCGGGCCCGCAGCGCGCGGGCCCGCCGATCGTGTCTGCCCCGGGATACGCTTCAGGCATGACACCCGGACGTTCCTCGGGCCGCCCCGCGCGTAGCGGCGGCCGAGGCGGCGGTGCCCCCGGGCGCCGTGGCGCCGCGGCATCCGGACAGCGGCCCGCCGCCCGCAGAACCGACCGCACCTCGGGAAGCCGGCGCGAGACGGATGCCGCTGCGCCGGACCTCAGCGCGCGCGGCGCCTTTCGCCTCGGCGCCGCCCCCGGTGCCACGCCCGGCAAGTGGATCGACGTGTGGAAGCAGCGGATGCCGGGCAACCCGCTCGACCTCGTCACCGTCGGATTCGCCGATCAGGCTGCGGCCCTCGCGGGCGGCGACGTCGACGCGGCGCTCGTGCGGCTGCCGATCGACCGCGACGGGCTGAGCGTGATCCCGCTCTACGACGAGACCACCGTCGCCGTGTGCAGCGTCGACTCCGCGCTCACCGCCGCCGATGAGCTGACCCTCGCCGATCTCGCGGGAGAGGTCGTGATGGTCCCCGGTGACGACGCCCTCGACCTCGAGGTGCCCGGCGCCGTCGCTCCGGCCTTCGCCCGGCTGGCCACGACGGAGGATGCGGTCGCGACGGCGGCGACAGGTGTCGGGATCGTGCTCGTGCCCATGTCGCTCGCGCGGCTGCACCATCGCAAGGACGCGACCTACCGACCCGTGGTCGACGCTCCCACCTCGACCGTTGCGCTCGCCTGGCGGGCCGAGGCCACGACCCCGCTCGTGGAGACGTTCATCGGCATCGTCCGCGGCCGCACCGCGAACTCGTCGCGCTGATACGCTGCGGCGCTCACGCGCTGACACGCCGGCACGCGCCCCATGAGCGCCGCGGATCACGCCCCGTGCAGCCGCCGCGCTCCGTCCGGGATCGCTCCGCGCACGGGCGTGCGCGCCAGCAGGGCGGCCGCGTCGATCGGATCGTCCGCTGCGGCGGCATCCGGATCCGTCTCGAGATCGACCACGACCGGAGCCGGCAGCCGCATGGCCGCGCGAGCGTCCCGCGCCCGCGCCTGGACCCCCGCCGCGTCGGCCGGCCGGCGCACCCGCCAGCCCCGGGGTGCGGCGACGGCGTCCAGCCGGTCGAGCGTCGCGAGGAGCTCGGCGGGGTCGGTGATGATCACGCGGACGGTCATCGGGCCATTGTCCCCCGCCCGTCACGGAAGGTCATCCCCACCGGCCGGGTTCGGTGCGGACCATAGACTTTCGGCATGGCCCTGCTCGTGTACGTCTGCGTGCGCCCGCAGCAGGAGGCCGCGGAGGCGGAGTACGCGTCGTTCCGCACCGCCATGGGCCTCGATGAATCCGGGCTCGAGCGCGTCGACCTGACGCGCGATCCGCTGCCCGACGACGCGTTCGACCGCTGGCGCGGTTTCGTCGTCGGCGGCAGTCCGTTCAACGCCACCGACGATCCGGCGGCGAAGCCGGAGGGACAGCTGCGACTGGAGGCCGACCTCGCGCGCATCGCCGAGGCAGCGGCATCCGGGCGGACGGCGGCGCTGTTCACCTGCTTCGGCATCGGCGTGGCCACGACCCACCTCGGCGGCACGATCTCACGCGACTACCCCGAGGACACCGGACCGACGAACGTGACCCTGACGGATGCCGGCCGCGCCGACCCCCTGCTCGGTTCCCTCAGCCCGACCTTCACCGCGCTCACCGCGCACAAGGAGGGCACCGAGACGCTGCCCGCCGGAGCCGTCCTGCTCGCCACGAACGACGACTGCCCGGTGCAGGCCTACCGGGTGGGTGACCGCCTGTACGCCACGCAGTTCCACCCCGAGCCGACACCGCGAGACTTCACCGAGCGCATGACGGTGTACCGCAACGACGGCTACTTCGACGCGGCAGACTACGACCGCGTCGCGGCCCGAGTACTCGCGGCGCCCGTGACCGAGCCGAGCCGCTTCCTCGCCGCCTTCGCCGCCGCGTTCTGACGCCGAGCGCGATACAGCCGTCGGATCGGCGGTGCGGATGTCGCCTCCGACGTCGATCGCGGCGACACCAGCACCACGAGTCCGACGGATGTATCGGCGCGGCCGGTCGGGCGGTGCGGACCGGCAGTCAGGCGGTGCGGGGACGGCGCAGGATGCCGCGGTGCTCGCGACCGTTCGCGCGCCAGGCCGTGACCGCCGCGGCGGCCACCACCACCACGATGACGGCGACGGCGGCGACGGCGACCGGTGCGGAGTGGGGCTGATCGGTCGTGCGGGCGATCGCGATCCACGCCAGACCCCACGACAGCGCGATGATCGGCGAGGGGCGTCCGCGCGAGAAGGCGGCGATGCCGACGCCGATGGCGGCGACGACCACGAGCACGGCGACACCCCACGCGTCGGCCTGCATGCCCCACGACTCGGGCACGGTCCGGCTGAGCCAGGCGGTGACGTTCGCGACCGTGGCCAGCGACACCCACCCGAGGTGCAGGCCCACCGTGGCATCCATGAGCAGGCGGTCGCCGACCGACTGCGGCCGCGAGCGCACGAGAAGACGGAACGTCCACCCGAGTGCGGCGAGCAGCGCCACGATCGCGACGACCGTCACCGGCAGCGTCGTGAACTGCGCCGCGAGCAGCCATCCCCCGTTGAGCACGGCGGTCAGCGCGATCCACCACCCCACCAGCCGCTGCCGGTCGCGCGAGCGCTGCGACGGCAGCGCCTGCCAGATCGTGTAGCCGACCATGAACAGGTAGATGACCGACCAGATGCTGAACGCCTGCGTCCCGGGCGCGAGCACCGTCGAGTCGGCGTCGAGCGCGCCGCCCTGCAGGTCGCGCACGTTCGTCCCGCCGAAGAGCCCCGTCCCGACCATCGCGGCGATGATCATGAAGACGACGGCCGAGATCACGGCGATCTGCCGCACGAGGTCGGACGGCGTCCGCGGGGGCCGGGCGGCGTGGTGCGCTGTGGTGCTCATTCCCCCACGGTAGATCGGGCGCCGCGCCCGGTCATCCGCTTGACAGATCCGGCCCCACGATGACGGCCGAGTTCGGCTCGACGACGAGCAGCTCGTCGGCGGTCCGGCTCGGAAGCGTCTCGAGCCAGACGCGGTCACCGCTCAGCTCGACCCGCCACGGCTCCGTCGACAGGTTGACTAGCACGCGTGCGCGTCCGCGCTGCAGGTCGTACAGCCGGCCGCCCTCGCCCTCGGTCGCTCCCGCGCCGCGCGCGGTGAACCGGGGGTCGGTCAGGTCGGGCACCGAGCGGCGCAGTCGGCCCAGTTCGCGGTACAGCGCCAGCAGGCGGGCATGATCGCCTTCGTCGGTCTCGGTCCAGTCGAGCTTCGACCGCAGGAACGTCGCCGGGTCGTTGGGGTCGGGCACGAGGTCCTCGTCCCACCCCATCTCGGCGAACTCCTGCTTGCGGCCCGCGGCCGTCGCCTCGGCGAGCTCGGGCTCAGGGTGCGAGGTGAAGAACTGCCACGGAGTGGACGCCCCCCACTCCTCGCCCATGAACAGCATCGGGGTTCCCGGCGCCGTCAGCGTCAGGACGGCCGCCACGGCGAGCCGGTCGGCGTCGAGCGTCGCCGAGAGCCGGTCGCCCGCCGCACGGTTGCCGATCTGGTCGTGATCCTGCGCGAAGGTGACGAGCCGCCACGACGGCGACTCCGGCGGAATCGGCCGCCCGTGCTCGCGACCCCGGAACGACGAATACGTGCCGTCGTGGAAGAACCCCTCGTTCCAGGTCTTGGGAACGGCATCGAGCGCGTCGAAGTCGGCGTAGTACCCCACCGTCTCACCCGTGAGCGCGACGTGCACGGAATGGTGCCAGTCGTCCGACCACTGCGCCGTCATCCCATGACCACCGGCCTCGCGCGGCAGGATCATGACGGGATCGTTCATGTCGCTCTCGGCGATGAGCGTGAGCGGGCGCCCGAGGTGCGTGCTGAGCGCGTCGACCCGGTCGGCGATCTCGCCGAGGATGTGGAGCGGGCTGTCGTCGTCGTGCAGCGCGTGCACGGCGTCGAGCCGCAGGCCGTCGACGTGGAAGTCGCGGAGCCACATCTCGGCGTTGCCGATGATGTACTCGCGCACCGCGTCCTCGTCGAGGTTGACGCTGTCACCCCAGGTGTTGCGGCGGCCGTCGCGAAGGTAGGGGCCGTACTCGGGCAGATAGTTGCCGGATGGTCCGAGGTGGTTGTAGACGACGTCCTGGATGACGGCGAGACCGGCCGCGTGGGCGGCATCCACGAACCGCCGGTAGGCCTCCGGTCCGCCGTAGCTCTCCTGCACGGCGTACCAGAGCACCCCGTCGTACCCCCAGTTGTGGGTGCCGTTGAACGCGTTCACCGGCAGCAGCTCGATGTGGGTCACGCCGAGCTCGACGAGATGGTCGAGTCGAGCGATGGCCGCGTCGAGCGTGCCGGCGCTCGTGAAGGTGCCGATGTGCAGCTCGTAGATGATCCCACCCGCGAGCGTCCGCCCCGTCCAGGCCTGATCGGTCCACGCGAACGACGACGGGTCATCGACCGCCGACAGGCCGTGCACGCCGTCGGGCTGCCGGCGCGAGCGCGGATCGGGGCGCGCGTCGTCGCCGTCACCGAGGACGAAGCCGTAGCGGTCTCCCGGGGCGAGGTCGACGTCGGCCGACCACCAGTCGTCCGCCGAGCGGGAGAGCTCGACATCGGCGGCATCCGGTCGACGGAGCCGCACCCGCTCGGGGCGCGGCGCCCATACCTCGATCATGCGTTCTCCTCTGGGGCGGTGGGACGTTGGGCGGTGGGACGTGCACCGGTCGGACGTTCGGCGGCCAGCAGAGCCACCGGGTACGTGTCGAGCAGGTCGGCCAGCCGCACGGCGCCGCCGTCCCAGGCGCGGCCGGTCAGCTGGTCGGTGTGACGCCCCGGCGGAACCATCACGACCGTGTCGCCCCATCCGCCGCGCGCGGCGAGTCCGACGGGCAGGCGCGTCGCGACGGTCACGGCACCGCCCCGATCGAAGGCCACGGCGTGCTCTGCGGCAGGGCCGACAACGGGCAGCGGCGCGTACCGCGTGAACAGCTCGGGGCGATCGCGACGCAGGCGCAGCGCCCGCGACACGACGAGGAGCTTCGCCGCGCCGGAGTCGTCGATCTCGGGATGCCACCCGCCGTCGAGCTTCGCGAGCAGCTCGCGGCGCTCGGCGAAGTCGACGTCGCGACGATTGTCGGGGTCGACGAGCGAGAGATCCCACAGCTCGGTGCCCTGATAGACGTCGGGTACCCCGGGTGCGGTCAGCTGCAGCAGCTTGGCGGCGAGGGAGTTCGATCGCCCGGGCGCGGTCAGCTCGCCGACGACCTCCTCGATCGTCGCGCGGGCCTCGCCCGAGGTGGCGGCATCCACCAGCGCGGCGATGCGGGCTTCGGCATCCTCATCGGGGTCGGTCCAGGTCGTGATGATGCCGCCCTCGCGCGAGGCCTTCTCGGCATAGTCGCGCAGCCGCTCGGGCGACGCGGGCCACGCTCCGACGATGGCCTGCCAGAGCAGGTCGTCGAGGCGTCCGTCTCCGGTCGAGGCGATCGTCCGCAGGCGTCCGAGAGCGTCGGACCACCGCTCGGGCATCTCGGCGATGACCGACAGCCGGGTACGGACGTCTTCGCTGCGCTTGGTGTCGTGGGTGCTCAGCGCCGTGAGAGCGTGCGGCCACATCGCCTGGCGGTGGGCCTGCGCGCGGTGGAAGCCCGCGATGTCGAGCGAGAAGACGCCGGGGTCGCCACCCACCTCGGTGAGCGTGCCGAGACGCGGATACCGGTAGAACGCGCTGTCTTCGACGCCCTTGGCCATGACCGGCCCGGTCGTCTGACCGAATCGGCGGCTCAGCTCGGTGTCGCCCGCCGTGACCAGCGGGGCGAGGGTCGCGATGGCGTCGGCGAGATCGGGACGGGATGCGGATGCCGCGGCGACCGCCTCGGCGACGAGCTCGTCTCCGACCGGCGGGTAGACGCGGTACACCGAGAAGCTCGTCAGGAGCTCGGCGAACGCGTCGCGAGCGACATCCTCTCCGAGCTCGTCGCGCACGTCGTCGGGCAGGCAGCGGACGAGCCGGCCCACCTCGGCGGCCTGCAGGGTGTCGGCGACCGCACGCTTGGCCTCGCGGACGATCTCGTCATACGACGCGGGAGCATCCGCCGACCGGAGTGTCGCATCGAGCTCGTCGAGCCGGCCCTCACCCGCCGGGTCGATGAGCACGCGGTCGATCTCGGCCATCGCGTCGTACCCGGTCGTGCCCGCGGTCGCCCACCAGGAGGGCAGCTGCTCGGCATGGTCGGTGGCGGCGTGCTCGAGGATCTTCTCGACCACGACGTACGCGCCGCCTGTCGCCTCGGCGAGCTGCTCGAGATACCCGCCGGGGTCGGCGAGGCCGTCGGGGTGGTCGATGCGCAGACCGTCGGCCAAGCCCTCGCGCAGCCAGCGGAGGATCTCGACGTGGCTCGCCTCGAAGACCGCCGGGACGTCGACGCGCACTCCGGCCAGCGTGTTCACGGCGAAGAAGCGCCGGTAGTTCAGCTCGGTCGCGTCGTCGCGCCAGAACGCGGCACGCCAGTGCTGAGCGGCGAGCACGGCGTCCACGGTGGCCGGGTCGGTCGTCGCGGCCGCGGGTGCTGTCCCGTCGGCGAGCGGCAGCACGTGGTCGTAGTAGCGGGCGACGCCCTCGGCGCCATTCGCCTCGCCGGCCGTCACCGGCGCGACCTCGATCTCACCGGCGGCGACGGCTTCGCGGAGCGTGGAGCCGAGGATCGGCAGGCCGACCTTGCCCCCGCCGTGCTCCCAGTCGATGTCGAACGCCTCGGCGTGGGCCGACCCGCGGCCGTGGCGGAGGACGTCCCACCACCAGGGGTTCTCAGCGGGGACGGCGACGCCCTGGTGGTTCGGCACGATGTCGACGAGCACACCGAGTCCGGCATCCCGGGCGGCGGCCGAGAAGCGCGCGAGCCCCTCAGCGCCGCCGCGGCGGGGGTCGACGATCGTCGGGTCGACGACGTCGTAGCCGTGGTCCGACCCCTCCGCCGCTGCCAGGAGCGGCGAGAGGTAGGCCCAGTCGACGCCGAGGTCGCGGAGGTAGTCCGCGACCTCGGCGGCGGCCGCGAGGTCGAACGCCGGACGGATCTGCAGCCGGTAGGTCGAGATCGGAGCGGTCATCGGCCGGGCAGCTCCGGGGTCGGCGCCTCAGCGGGGATGATGTCGATCGGCGTCGTGTACGCCGCGAGCGATGCCGCGACCGAGTGGTCGGTCTCGGGCTCGGGTTCGGTGTACTCGCCCAGGACGACGAGCGACTTGGCCCGGACCTGCAGCGCGTTGCCGCCCTCGAGGGGCTCGGTGCCGACGAGCTCGCCGCTCGTGTCGATCAGCACCTCCCACCGGTCGGCGTACTGGTCGGAGGGGACGGTGAACTCCACCTCGTCGTCACCGGCGTTGAACAGCACGAAGAAGTGGTCGTCGGAGATGTCCTCGCCGCGACGGTCGCGCTCGCGGATGCCGTCGCCGTTGAGGAAGACGCCGACTGCGCGCCCGAAACCGGAGTCCCAGTCCTCGGGCTGCATCGCCGTGCCGTCGGGGCGCAGCCACATGATGTCGGGCACCGGGGCGCCCTCTTCGCGACGCACCGGGCGCCCGTCGAAGAAGCGGCTGCGCCGGAACGTGGGGTGCAGGCGACGCAGACGCGCGAGGGCTGCGGTGAACTCGATGAGCGGCTGGTCGACCTGATCCCAGTGGATCCAGGTCAGCTCGTTGTCCTGCGCGTAACCGTTGTTGTTGCCCTGCTGGGTGCGGCCGAGCTCGTCGCCGTGGCAGATCATCGGCACGCCCTGGCTCAGCAGCAGCGTCGCGAGGAAGTTCCGCTGCTGCCGGGCGCGCATCGTCAGCACGTGCGGGTCGTCGGTGGGTCCCTCGACGCCCATGTTGTACGAGCGGTTGTGCGACTCGCCGTCGTTGCCGTCCTCGCCATTGGCGTCGTTGTGCTTCTCGTTGTACGACACGAGATCGCGCAGCGTGAACCCGTCATGCGCCGTGACGAAGTTGATGGAGGCCACCGGCCACCGGCCGTCGTGCTCGTAGAGGTCGGCCGAACCGGTCAGGCGCGACGCGAACTCGCCGAGGGTCGATGCCTCGCCGCGCCAGAAGTCGCGGACGGTGTCGCGGTACTTGCCGTTCCACTCCGTCCACTGCGGCGGGAAGTTGCCGACCTGGTAGCCGCCGGGGCCGATGTCCCACGGCTCGGCGATGAGCTTGACCTGCGAGACGATCGGGTCCTGCTGCACGAGCTCGAAGAAGGCCGACAGCCGGTCGACGTCGTAGAACTCGCGCGCGAGGGTCGCGGCGAGGTCGAAGCGGAAGCCGTCGACGTGCATCTCGGTCACCCAGTAGCGCAGCGAGTCCATGATCAGCTGCAGCGCGTGCGGGTTGCCGACGTTGAGGCTGTTCCCGGTGCCGGTGTAGTCGGTGTAGTAGCGCTTGTCGTCGTCCTCGAGGCGGTAGTAGGCCTCGTTGTCGATGCCGCGCATCGAGAGGGTCGGGCCCATGTGGTTGCCCTCGGCGGTGTGGTTGTAGACGACGTCGAGGATGACCTCGATGCCGGCGGCGTGCAGCGCCTTGACCATCGCCTTGAACTCCTGCACCTGCTGGCCGTGGTCGCCCGTGGCCGAGTAAGTGTTCTGGGGCGCGAAGAACGCGATCGTGTTGTAGCCCCAGTAGTTCGACAGCCCCTTCTCCTGCAGCGTGGAGTCGTTGACGAACTGGTGCACCGGCATCAGCTCGATCGCCGTGATGCCGATCTTCTTGAGGTGGTCGATGACGGCGGGGTGTGCGAGGCCGGCGTAGGTCCCGCGGATGTCTTCGGGGATGTCGGGGTGCAGCTGCGTCAGGCCCTTGACGTGAGCCTCGTAGATGACGCTCTCGGCGTACGGGATCTTCGGCTGACGGTCGCCCGCCCAGTCGAAGAACGGGTTGACGACGACGCCCTTCATCATGTGGGCGGCCGAATCCTCGTCGTTGAACGAGTCCGGCTCGCCGAAGTTGTAGCCGAACACCGGCTGTCCCCAGTCGATCTGACCCTCGACGGCCTTGGCGTACGGGTCGAGCAGCAGCTTGCTCGGGTTGAACCGCTTGCCGTCGGCCGGATCGTTCGGTCCGTGCACGCGGTATCCGTAGCGCTGGCCCGGCTGCACGTTCGGCAGATAGGCGTGCCACACGAAGGCGTCGACATCGCGCAGCTGGACGCATGTCTCGGTGCCGTCCTCGTCGAAGAGGCACAGCTCCACTTTCTCGGCGCCTTCGCTGAAGAGAGCGAAGTTCGTCCCGTTCCCGTCGTAGGTCGCTCCGAGCGGATACGCGGAACCCGGCCATGCCTGCATGTGATCTCCCCTGTTCGTGTGGCTCACACTACTCAGGCGCAATCACACGACCCGGTGCCCTTGACAAGCCCCCGCCATCGGGTCGACTCGCCACAAGATGCGGATGCACGGGGCTTCGGACCCGCAGATTCTGGCGAGTGGAACGTCCCGGTGGGAGTCAGCGCTCGCCGCGGTCGGTGCCGAAGAACAGGGGGTCGGAGGGAGATTCCCGGTCGGGGAGATACCCCTCAGGCAGGGGGCCCTTGCCGAACAGCATCCGGCTGAGCTCGAACTTGTCGCCGGGCTTGCACGGCGAAGTGGCGGTGACGACGACATTCCCGTTGTCGACCAGCGTCACCGTCAGCAGGGAGTAGACGCCCTGCTCGCGGACGATCACGTCCGTAGACGCGACCTCGCCCGAATCGAGATCCATGCCGTCGACCTCGAAGCCTTCGGACACCAGGTGCTGTGCGACGGCCTCGCGCTTGCCGGCAACCCCTGCCGGGTCGATCGTGGTCGTGCGCGTCAGGTCGAACTTCCAGCCGTCGCCGCACCCGACACCGGATGGCGTCATCCCGTACGTCCGCACCTCCCACGGGCCGTCATCGATGACGGCCAGCACGCCGTTGGTCGTCTCGCGGAAATCGAAGTAGAGGCTCTCCGCCTCCTGGTACAGCTCGTCGCCCGTCGGTTGCGCCACCGTCGCTCCACATCCCGTCAGGACGATGGCCGCCATGGCGGTCATCGTCACTCCGAACAGATTTCTCCGCCAGCTCACTGCAGCACCTCACCATTGGCCACGATGTTCGCAATGTTACGGAATGACTCGGAATCGCGAGAGAGGTAGCCGTTGCCTTTCTCCCACCACCCGATGATCGAGTTGCCTCCGTCGTGCGCGGCGTGGCCCGGCGTGCCGGCGACAGCCTCCGGTGTGCCCTGCAGCGACGGCGCGGTCCCGCCGTTGCTCTCGAACGTCGTCGCGCCCGGGATGTCCTCGGGATTCATCCCGTGACCGAACGAGCTGACCTCGCCGTATCGGGCAACGAAGTCCCAGGGCGCGCGCGACGTGAAGACCTCGGTGCCGGAGTAGTCCATCGGCGCGTCGCCGGTCCAGTTGGCGTGGTATCCGTCGGGGACACCGGCCGATCCCACAGCGACGAGCCGATCGACGCCCAGGTCGTCGCCGGCGCCTCCGACGGCCAAGAAGGATGTCGTACTGCCGTACGAGTGGCCGATGACAGATGTCGTCACAGCCGAACTGACCTCGTTGTCGAGCCCGCGCAGGGTCGACGACAGCCGGGCGGCGCCCTCGGTCGCACTCCCCATCGTGTGTTCGGTAAGCAGATTGGGAGAGTCGTACCCGTACCAGGCGATGCTCACCGAGCGCGTGCCCGGGTCACCGTACGCCTCGGCGAACACATTGAGGTCTCGGGCGCTCTGGCCCCAGGCCTCGAGATCTCCGAGGCCCGAGAACATGCCTCCGACCAGCGCATTGACGTTCGTGACACCGGCGAACGGATCATCGCCGGACGAAGCGCCGTAAACGACGGCCGCCGTCGCCTGCGGCTCTTCGAAGGGATGGAACATCAGCAACTGACCACCGAGGTCGTCACCAAGCTCGAGAGAGAGTTGTTCGAGCTGATCATCGAGGGGCTTGCCGTACGGACCACCGTCGAGCACTCGTTCGAACGCCGATCGGTTCGCCGCGAAGCGGATCGCGTACGGAACACCCTCGAGGTTGCCGACGAACTCCGCGCGTCGGTCGATGAGGTCCGTGCGCTGGTCCTCGGTCAGACTCGCCCAGATCTCCGCGACCTCGGCGGGACTGTCGGCGTGAGCAAGCGCCTCGATAGCCGATCGCACATGGGCGGGCAGCGAGCTGACGTCGGCAGCGACCAGCGCGGCCAGCGCCGAGCCGTAGGCATCGTCCCATAAGGCGTAGGACGCCTCCCACTGCGCCCACAGGTCGGCGAGCTCGCGGCGGCGCGCAGCGAGATCCTCCGCGGCCGATTCGACTGCCCCATCCGCCCGCGAGACCTCCGCGGGGGTCGCATCATCAGCGAGTCCAGTCTGTCGGCTCGCGGCCTCCGCGGCCGTCCCCTCGGCGTCGGCAACGGCTCGGTGTGCTCGCTCGATGTCGTCGACGAGGTCATTCGCGGCGCGAGCGTGCGCGCTGACTGCTTCACCGTACCCGCGCACCACCTCCGCGATCCGGCCGAGAGTGGCGACTGTGCGTCCCACGTCACCCGCGATGTCCCCCGCGTCAGTCTGCACGTCCGCGATCGCGGCGCCGCGGCCTTCGAGACCGCCGTCGATGTTGCGGAGCACAACGCGAGCGTCCCCAGCGTGGTCCACGGTGCTGATCAAGGCTCGGTGAAGACCTTCGAGCGCGCCAGAGTTGTAGTCGATGTGCTCGAGCAGCCATCCGCGATCAGGAGAGGTCAGCGACATAGTCACCGTCCCATCCGCTGCCGAGCGAGACGTCCAGCGCCTCGAAGGAATCGATGATCGATTGCACCTGGGAACTGAGGTCAAGCCCCGCGTCGGTCTCGGCCCGCGTCCTCATGAGCGCCGCGCCGAGCGCGTTCTCGAGCGCGACCCGCAGATGCGTGCGTCCACATGGGTTCTCGACCCCGGTGTCTCGCCGCCAGGTGTCTTCTGCGTAGGCGCGATACGAGCCCATCGATCCGTCGAGGAGCATCTTCGCCTGCTCGAGCGCAGCTCGATCGATCTCGACGTTGTCGGCCATGCTCGGATCCTCCCCTAGCGCCGATCACTCCGCGGTGCGGATCCGGGCACATCCGCACCCGCACCGCTGAAGGTCGAACCGGGGTCAGCTGCCGGCGAGCTGCTGGTCGAGGTCCTGGATCGCGCGCATCATGCCCAGCAGCGACTCGGACATGTCGTTGATGCCATCGACCGCGTTCTTCAGACCCGTGGTGAGCTCGGAGTAGCCCTCACCGAACTTGCCCGACGCGTGCTGCGTCTTGAAGTCATCGCCCAGAAGCGTGTCGACCTGCGACTTCAGGGTGTCCAGCTGACCCTGAATGTCATCACGAGCCTGCGACAGCGAGCTCGCAACCTGCTCCATCTCGCCATAAGATGCACCGAAATCAGCCATGACGGCCCTCCTGAAAGTAGATGTCCCGACCCCCCTCCGGAGCCGACACCCAAAACCTATCGGCACCGATCACGCCAGGTCGATGGGGAGAACTCCCCACCCTGCTGCGCTCGGACGTCGGTGCCGTGCTCGGGAGGCGTCGATGGAGGGGCTGCGGCACCTGTGGAATGTCGTGCGGCAATGTCTGACGTTCGTGACAGTATTCGAACATGTATTCGAATGACGGACTCGGCGGCCTCGGCAGCGGAATGAGCAGCGACGCTGACGTCGATACGCTCGCTCAGCTGGTCGCGGATGCCGAGGGCGTCTCGGATGCTGCGCGGGCGGTGCAGGTTCGTGAAATTCGGGTGCTCGCGGCCGCTGGGGTTCTCGCGGAGAAGCAAGCCGCTGGGGCGTCGGAGAAGGTCAAGGCGCGGGAGATGGCGCTGCGCGGAATCGCCGCCGAGCTGGCTGGGGTGTTCGTGGCGACCGACCGGACCGTGCAGCGCCGCATCGATGAGGCGCGAGACCTGGTGGAGAACTATCCGGTGACGATGGCGGCGTGGGAGGCGGGGCGGATCGTCCGCGGGCATGTGCGGGTCATCCAGGAGACGGGATGCCTGGTGCCTGCGGAGGAGCGGGCAGAGTTCGAACGGCTTGCGGTCGAGCGGTGCGAGGGCGAGACCCCGAACCGGGTGCGCGACGCACTGCGGGTGATCGCGGAGCGGATGCACCCGCGGAGTTTCACGGAGCGGCATGAAGAGGCCGCGGCGGGGCGGTGCGTACGGGTGCAGACCGGCGCGGATGGGATGTCGGATCTCATCGCGACCCTGCCGACCGTCATCGCCGACGGGATCATGGATCGGCTGACCCGTCAGGCCCGGGAGATCATCAACGTGCGGCAGCAGGCCGACGCGGCGTCCGGTGGCGCTGGCGCTCGAGCCGACGCGCTTGACGCTCGAGCCGACGCCAACGGTGGCGGTCGCGATGCCGATGCGACGATTTGCGACGGGTCGTCGTTCGTCGACGATGCCCGCACGATCGACCAGGTCCGCGCCGACATGCTCAGTGACCTCCTCCTCGCCGGCACACCCGCCCTCGACCCCACCGGCACGGGAGACGGCAACGGAACCCTCGGAGCCATCCGGGCACACGTGCAGGTCGCGGTCTCCGCGCTCACCCTCATGGGGCAAGACGACGGGCCCGCGGATCTCGCTGGCCGCTCCCCCGTCGATGCCGCAACCGCAGGGGAGCTGGCGGGCAACGCCACCTCGTGGGACCGGTTGCTCACCCACCCCGTCACCGGGACCGTGCTGGAGTGCGACACCTACCGACCCACCGCCGCCATGGTGCGACTGCTGCGGGCCCGCGACCGGCACTGCCGGTTCCCCGGATGCCGGCAACCCGCCATCCGCTGCGAGCTCGACCACACCGTCGCCGCCTCTGACGGCGGTGCGACGCACGTGTGCAACCTCGCGAACCTCTGCAAACGACACCACGACGTCAAACACCACACCCGCTGGCGAGTCCAACAGCTTCCGGGTGGTCGGCTCGTCTGGACCTCACCGACCGGACGGGTCTACCGCGACGACGCACCACCACCCCTCGTCGCCTTCACGACCACAGACCCACCCGCCCCGGAGCGCCCACCGTTCTGATCCACGGTGGCGGGCCAGGGTGAGCGGAGAGCGACGACGGCGTGCGGCGCTCCTCCCGGCTGCGCGGGCGCGCGTGCCGAAACGCGCCCGCGCAGCCGGAAGGTGCGCCCGAACCCGCCCCGGGGCCCGAACCCACCCCGGGGGCCCCGGATTCGGATCCGTCTCGCGCAGCGTCGGTACAGAAGGCGCGACCATCCCACAGCGCTTCGCCGTCGTCAAGCCCCGGGGCAAGACGCGGGGGTGAGGCGTTACATCGGCACCCCACGAACGCAAGCGGTACCGAGAGGAGAACCGATGTCGCAGAACTATGGTGAGCCGACGTCCGGCTCGCAGGCAGGATCAGGGTCGGGCACGGCGGAGACGGCGAAGCACGAAGCCGGAGAGGTCGCGGGCACCGCGAAGGCCGAGGCCGGTCACGTCGTCGAGACGGCCAAACAGGAAGCGGCGGGCGTCGCGTCAGAGGCGAAGTCTCAGGCGAAGCAGGTGTACACGCAGACGAAACAGCAGCTCACCGAACAGGCCGCGTCGCAGCAGCAGCGCGTCGCCGACGGGCTGCGCTCGATCGGAGATGAGCTGGACTCGCTGGCCCAGAACTCCGAGAAGCCCGGCATCGCCACCGACCTCGTGCGTCAGGTGTCGAGCCGCGTGAGCGGCGCATCCGACTGGCTCGCGCAGCGCGACCCGGGGTCGCTGGTCAGCGAGGTGAAGAGCTTCGCGCGCCGCAAGCCGGGCGTCTTCATCGCGGGCGCGTTGATCGCAGGCGTCGTCGCCGGCCGCCTCACTCGCGCTCTCGCCGAGGGCGCGAAGGAAGAGCACGACTCCGGCACCGGCACGACGTCCGGCGGCGTGCCCGCCGCGCCCTCGGCGCCGTCGCCCGCACCGGTGAACGCGCCGCTCGACGCGCCGATCGGCACGCCGGGCGCCGCCGCCACCGGCATCCCGGCCGCACCGTCGGCACCGTCGCACGCCCCGGTCGGGGCTCCGCTCGACGACCCGATCGGCTCCGCACCGGATGCCGCAGAGCCCACGCCGCTGTACGACAGCTCCGTCGGCCGCACGGCCGACGAGCCGTACACCGAGGGCATCGGGGAGACCCGAGATGACCGATAACCCCACGCCCTCCGAGCAGCAGGCGGCCACCACGTCGCTCGGCGATCTGCTGGGCGAGGTGACGCGCGACCTGTCGGAGCTGATGCGCCAGGAGATCAACCTGGCCAAGGCCGAGCTGAAGGAGTCGGGAACACGAGCGGGCAAGGGAGCCGGGATGCTTGGCGGCGCGGGATACGCGGCGCTCATGGCGATCTTCTTCCTCTCGATCGCGCTCTGGTGGGCCCTCGGCCACCTCGTCGGCCTCGGCTGGTCGGCCGTGATCGTCGCCGTCATCTGGGGCATCATCGCGGCTGTCCTGTACGCCCTCGGGCGCAAGCAGCTCGAGAGGGTCCAGGGCGCCCCGCAGACGGCCGAAACCCTGGGCAAGATCCCCGACGCATTGAAGAGAAATGAGGAGAACCGATGACCGATTCACCGGAAGCGATCCGCGCTGACATCGAGCGCAAGCGTCGCGAGCTGAGCCAAGACACCGACGCTCTCGTCGACAAGGTGACGCCCTCGAAGATCGCCCACCGCCAGACCGACAAGATCAAGGGCGCCCTCGGGTCCGTGCGCGACCGCGTGATGGGTGCGGCCGACGACGCCGGCTCGTCGCTTCACGACGCGGGTTCCTCGGTCGCCGGAGGCGTGTCGGACGCCGCGCACAAGGTGGGTGCCAAGGCCGAGGGCAACCCCCTCGCCGTCGGCCTGATGGCGTTCGCCGGCGGCCTGCTCGTTGCCTCGCTCATCCCGGCATCCACGAAGGAGAAGGGCATCGCAGCCGACGTCAAGGAGCAGGCCCAGCCCCTGGTCGAAGAAGCCAAGAGCGTCGCCCAGCAGGTCGGCTCCGACCTGAAGGAGCCGGTGCAGGATGCCGCCGCAGCCGTCAAGGACACCGCGACCGAGGCGGTCTCCCACGTCAAGAGCGACGCTCAGGACGGGGTCGACAACGTCACCGGTCGCGCCCAGGAGGCTCGCGACAACGTCAGCGGCAGCTGACACCCACCGCGGCGCGAGCGCTGCACGAACCGTGCACCGGGACGGCATCCGCCGCCGACCCGGTGCACGGTCGCGTTTCCCGCACCGCTGACCATCCCGCAGCGCGCACGACCCCAGGAGGAGACATGAGCAACCAGAGAACCGCCGGACTCGACCCCGAGCACCCCGCGAAGCCCGATTCCATCACCGACGTCGAGAAGCCTTCGTGGAAGCACGTGCTGAAGCGAACGGTCCGCGAGTTCAGCCGCGATCAGTGCCCCGACCTCGCCGCCGGGCTCACCTACTACGCCGTGCTGTCGGCGTTCCCGGGTCTTCTCGCGGTGTTCTCGCTCCTCGGCGTCATCGGGCAGGGGCAGCAGGCCGCCGACGCCGTGCTCGACATCGTCGGCCAGGTCGCTCCCGGCGGTGCCGCCGACACCCTGCGCGGCCCGATCGAAGAGATGGCCACCTCTCCCGCGGCGGGCTTCGCCCTCATCTCCGGTATCGTCCTGGCGCTCTGGTCGGCATCCGGTTACGTCGGCGCATTCAGTCGCGCTATGAACCGGATCTGGGAGATCGACGAGGGACGCCCCTTCATCAAGCTGAAGCCGCAACAGCTCGGCGTCACTCTTCTGGCGGTCGCGCTCGTCGTCGTCGCGCTCGTCCTCCTCGTCGTCTCCGGGCCAGTGGCCGAAGCGATCGGCGACGCGATCGGACTCGGCAGCACCGCCGTGCTCGTCTGGCAGATCGCCAAGTGGCCCGTGCTCGCGTTCATCGTCGTACTGCTCGTCGCCGTGCTCTACTACTTCGGCCCCAACGCGAAGCAGCCGAAGTTCCGCTGGATCAGTGCGGGCGCCGTCATCGCGATCGTCGTGCTCGCCATCGCGACCGCGGGCTTCGGCATCTACGTCGCGAACTTCTCGAACTACGAGCGCACCTACGGGTCGTTCGCCGGCGTGATCGTGTTCCTGCTGTGGCTGTGGATCACGAACCTCGCCCTCCTGTTCGGCGCGGAGTTCGACGCCGAGCTCGAGCGCGGACGCGAGCTGCAGGCGGGGATGCCCGCCGAGGAGACCATCCAGCTGCCGCCTCGCGACACCACCCGCATCGAGAAGACTCGGAAGCAGGAGTCCGAGGAGCGCGCCGAAGCGCAGCGCCTGCGCGCGACGGGAGGCGCGTCGGACGACTGAGGCCCGTCACCGCGCTGCTGCCCGGCCGCGACCGCGTCAGGGCAGCAGTGCGATCCGGTCGTCGAGGTACGAGGCCAGCGGCATGCGGGCTCCCGCCGCGAACGCAACGGTGACGACCCCGTCGTGGCTGCGCGCGAGCGGCCCCGAAGCCCCGCCGGCATCGACGACGTCGAGATCGATCGGGGACCAGTCCAGGTGCACCGGCTCGCCTTCGGCGAAACCACCGCGGAACGCCGCTGCCGCACGCTCGGACCGAGCCCGCTGCGCTTCGGCGGTGTAGCCGCGGATCGCCTCGGCTCGGGCTCGCAGCAGCTCCCCTGTCGCGAACACCTCATCGTCGGCGATGAGCAGGACCCCGAGATGCCACGCATCCCCGACCGGCAGGATGCGGGCGGCGCGGCCGAAGCCGAGCAGACGCCGCCCCTCGCTGCGGACCCCGAGTCGTTCCCGGGGAACACCGATCAGCCGACGACGCGCGTCGGCGATGAGTTCGGTCGCAGCTTCCGGCACCCCTCGATGCTATTGACCATCGCCGTCAGCGGCGCGCACCTTGCGCTCCGCCGCCGCCAGTGACTCGCGCGCCGACGCGACGGCGTCGTCGAGGTCGTCGACCGCGGCATCGGCCCGCTCGGCGTCCTCGGACACCCGTGCGAGGTCCCGCCGAAGCTCTTCGGCCCGCTCGTGCAGCCGGTCGGCCCGTTCCCGCGCGCTCGACCGGCGTTCCTCCGCGCGGGCCAGCGCCCGGCCTGCTTCGCTCGCCTCGCGCTGCGCCTCGCGCCGGCGCTTCTCCGCCTCACGTCGCGCGCGCCGTTCGGCGAGATCGTCTCGCGGCCTCGCGGGCGCCTCGGCAACACCGGGAATCGAACCCGCGACGCGGTCAGCCAGCGTCTCGGAGTCGAGCGACCCCGGCTCGAGGGTGCGCACGAGCCGGCCCGCTCCCACCACCGCGCCCGCGACGGCATCGACGATGGCCGCATTGACGGTGCGCTCCACCTCGTCGCGCGCCGCCGCCGACAGCGCGACACCGGCCTCGTCAGCCAGGTCGGCGGAGCGGCGCGCGAGCGCCGCGACCAGGGCGCGCCGCTGCTTGCCGAGTCGGGCGAGCTCAGCCGCGTCGAGGTCGTCTTGCGCCTCACGCAGCGCCCCGGAGAGTTCGAGCGCCTCGCGGAAGGACGGGTCGCGGCTCAGCAGGTTGACCGCCCACGCCGCCACCGTCGGCTTGCGCAACCCGCGGATGCGCGTGCCGAGCGGCCCGGGCGCCTCCGTCGCGCGAGCGTTGCGGGCGGCGACGAAGTCGGCGGGCGCCACGACCAGCAGTTCAGCGGCCGCCGCGTCGAACTCGTCGCCCGCACCGCCGTCGGTATGCGCCCCGTTCGCCGTCATCCCGCCATTGTTACCGACCGCGCTTCGGAGCGCGCGGCATCAGTTCACCATCGACGACATCGAAAGCCGGCAGATCCGCGAACACGTCCTCGTCGAGCGAGCCGGTGGGCTTGGGCTCGAGCTCGTCATCGGGGCGCGGATCGATCATCATCGGCTCCCACTTTCATCCGCGATCCACGGAGCGTCGAGCCCTTGACAATGAGATTGGGCTTCGTCCCGCGGACGTTTAATGTGGTGCTCGTGGGCACCATCTATTACGGAGACGGCGCATCGCCGATCCACATCGAAGACCGCACGCTGGCGCACCTCAAGGTGGTCATCGCCACCAAGCTGCGTCGCGGCGAGAGCTTCACGCTCTCATGGCGACACCCCGACGGCGAGCCCACGGGACGCAGCACGATCTGGCTGCACCCCTCGATCCCGCTCCGGTTCGCCTTCGACGACCCCGAGCCGACGACGCTCAGCCGCGAGTGGGTCGAGGAGATGGCGAACTCCGCGAACTCGTCCGGCGGCATCATGGTGGTCACCGAGCACGTCGACGACCCCGACACGGTCGCCCCGACGGGCAACGACGCCGCATCCTGACCGGCCGCAGCGCAGAGCGGGCAACGCCGCTCAGCCGACTTCGGGCGCGCCGTCCTCGGCCGGCTCGGGGACGATCGTCAGGCCTGCCGGCCCGCTGGCGACCTGCATGAGCTCTTCGACCCAGTGGCGGTTGATGCGCGGCTGCCTGCTGCCCGAGAAGTGGAACTGCAGCGGCACGGACGGGTGGATCCAGTAGCTGCGACGCTCACCCCCGCGAGGCAGATCGATGTCGAACATAAACGGCTCGGAACGGCGCAGCTTGTTCATGATGACGATGCGCAGGTGCGCCAGAGTCCGGTCGTCGATCTCGACGGAGTTCCCCAGCGTGTCGTAGATGAATCGGCCCACGCAGTGAGCCTAACGCGCAACAGACGGTCCGATAAACGACGGACCGTGGGCGCGGGGGCCGTCAGCCGTCGATCTGAGCCGAGGTCTCGACTGCAAGCATCTCGGCGGCACCCTCTTCGACGCCGATCGGAACCACCACCGGACGGCTGGCGCTGAACGCCTCCCACTCGCGCAGCACGACCCGCTCGATGTCGACGACGGCGAGGGACGGATGCGCGGCGGCCAGGCGCGAGACCACGCCCGAGAACGACGTCACCACCTGGCCCTCGATGGTGAAGCGCTCCTCGGTCGGGGTCACCGGAAGGGAACACATGTTCTCATGGTGTCACGCGGTTCCCCGCTTGACGAATGTCAATTCGCGGGCTTTCTCCGGTGACTAGCTACCTGTCAGGCGCGGTCGCTGCGGGCCTGAACGGCGCGCGGATCGGGCGCGTGGGCGTCGACCTCGTCGACGGCCTGCTGCAGGCGCCCGAGACACGCGATGACGATGCGCGCCTCCTCTGCCGACATGCCGTCGACGGCGGCGATCATGCGCTCGTGCATCCGCCCGAGGGTCTCGCGCACCTCTTCGTCCGACTTCTCCGTGGCGACCACATGGACGCTGCGCCGGTCGCTGGGGTGGGCCTGACGGGTGACGTGGCCGGACTTCTGCAGCCGGTCGATCAGCGCCGTCGTCGAGGCCGTCGAGATGCCGAGGTAGCGGGAGAGCTCGGTCGGCCCGACGAGACGCCCCTCGCCGTGCGCCTTGATGAGATAGCGGAGCACGAGCAGCTCGTTCTCGCCCATCGACATGGAATCCCGCGTGCGGCGGCGCATGGCAGCTTCCGCGGCGCGATAGAGCCGGAACGCCTGGAGCACGGCGATGCCGCGCTCGCGAGGAGTCCCCGGATCGTCCGAGTCCGACGGGTACCAGTAATGCGTGGGCGTCGGGACATCGGGCACCTCGGCATCCTAAGACGCGGGCGGGGCCTCGCGCACGTCGCACGCCGAGGGATTGACGCGCTCGCCCATCCATGAGACGGGATGATCCGGAACACGAACGTCTGCGCCGTCGGTCACTCGTCGCGGTCGTACCCCAGCGCAGGTCCGTCGCCATCGATGGTGTGCGCGGCGGGCGCGTCCGCGGCGGCCGCCCGTGCGCGTCGAGCACTCCGGCTGAGCAGCACGGCGGCTCCCGCGGCGGACAGCAGCGTTCCGAGGAGCACGCCGAGCCGGGCGCCGTCGGTGTGGACGCCGTCGGCGAAGGACAACCCCGTGATGAGCAGCGACACCGTGAACCCGATCCCGCAGAGCAGCCCGATGGGCAGAAGATCGCGCATCCCGACGCCGTCCGGCAGCCGGAGCGGCGTCGTCCGGGTGACGAGCGCGGTGGTCCCCAGCACGCCGGCCGACTTGCCGACGACCAGGCCGACGATGATCGCGAGCACGACGGGCTGCGCGACGACCGCGAGCGGATCGCTGGTCCCGACCACGCTGACCCCGGCCGCGAAGAACGCGAACACGGGGAGAGCGATACCCGAGGAGAAGGGACGCACGAGGTCGTCGTACGTGTCGGTGCGCGCCACGCTCTCGCCGTGCACCGGCCGGGCGGGGACGGCGAACCCGAGCAGCACCCCCGCGATCGTGGCATGGACGCCGGAGGCGTGGAGGAAGCCCCAGACGACGAGCCCGAGCGGCAGCAGCATCCACCACCGGGCCCATCGCTGCCGGACGACGACGGCGAACACCGCCGCGGTCGCGAGCGCCACCGCGAGCGCAACGATGTGGATCGTCGCGGTGTAGAAGATCGCGATGATCAGGATCGCGAGCAGATCGTCGACGACGGCGAGGGTCAGCAGGAACGTACGCAGCCCCGGCGGGAGACCGCGCCCGAAGATCGCCAGCACCGCGAGTGCGAACGCGATGTCGGTCGCGGTCGGGATCGCCCACCCGCGCAGCGCCTCGGTGTCGCCCGTGACGAGGATCACGGCGGTGAAGAGGATCGCGGGCAGCAGCATCCCGCCCACCGCCGCCAGCACCGGCACCGCCGCCTCGCGCGGGCGGCGGAGACTGCCCGCGACGAACTCGTGCTTGAGCTCGACGCCCACGACGAAGAAGAACAGCGCGAGCAGGCCGTCCGCGGCCCACGTCGACAGCGAGAGGTCGAGGTGCAGCGCCGCGGGCCCGATCGTGAACTCCGACAACGCGGTGTAGGAGGCGGCGAGGGGCGAGTTCGCCCAGATCAGCGCGAGGGCCGCGGCCGCGAGGAGCAGCGCGCCGCCCGTCGTCTCACGGGACAGCCAGCGGCGCAGGCGGGCTCGGCGGGGAAGAGCGTCGTACATGTGAGGAGCCTCTCGATCCTCCGTCGGCAGTCGCCGACGGACATGTCGACCAGACTTCCCGACGCACCGAGCCCCCAGCCTACCCGTCGGCAGGCACCGCCGCCGTGCCCTCCGTCGACGCCCGCGCCACATGCAGCTCTGCGATGCGACGACGGTCCAGTCGCGTCACCTCGATCGTCGCGCCGTCGACCTCGATGCGATCGCCGACCCGCGCGAGGCGCCCGAGCTGCTCGATCACGAAGCCGGCCACGGTGTCGGACGTCCCGCGCGGGATCGAGATGCCGGTGGCCTCCTCGAAATCCTGCAGGTTCAGCCGCCCGTCCACCGGTCCGCCGTCGCCGGCGAGCGGATGCGGCATCGCCTCGGTGTCGTATTCGTCGACGATCTCGCCGACGACCTCCTCGACGAGGTCCTCGAGGGTGACGATGCCGTCGGTGCCGCCGTACTCGTCGACGACGACCGCGATCTGGCTGCCCTCGGCGCGCATCGACGTGAGGGTCGGCAGCAGCCGCGCGGTCGAGGGAAAGTAGCGGATCGGTCGCACGATCGACTGGAGGGACTGCGTGTCGTCGGTGCCCGCGGCATCCAGGACGTCGCGCACGTGGACGAATCCGGCCACATCGTCGATGGTCTGATCGATGATCGGGTACCGCGAGTACGGCAGATCGCGAACGAGCGCGGCGGCCGCGCCGACGGTCTCGCCGCCCGGCAGCGACACCACTTCGGGTCGCGGACGCATCACCTCGCTCAGCTGACGGTCGCGCAGCGACAGCACGTCGTCGAGGATGCGCCGTTCGTCCTCGGGAAGGCCCTCGTGACTCGACACGATGTCGCGGAGCTCCTCGTCGCTGAGCTCCTCGCCGGTCTTGTTCGGGTCGCCCCCCAGCAGCCGCACGAGCAGGTTGGTCGAGAGCGAGAGCAGCCAGATCACCGGGCGCATGAGCTTCGCGAAGCCGTTGAGCACCGGAGCGACACCGTACGCGAAGGCGGCGTTGCGCTGGATCGCGAGGCGCTTGGGCACCAGCTCGCCGAGCACGAGCGAGAGGTAGGCGATGATCAGGGTCAGCACGATCGTCGCCACGGTCATCGCGGCGGCATCGGACAGCCCCCACGACACCAGCAGCGGGGCGAGCGAGGGCGCGATCGACGAGGCGCCGTACGCCGCCGAGGCGAAGCCCGCGACCGTCACACCGATCTGCACGGCGGAGAGGAACGTGTTGGGGTTCCGCGCGAGCGCGGCCACCTTCTCGCCCCGTTTGCCGCGGAGGGCGAGCGCGTTGACCTGGCTCTCGCGCAACGTGACGAGGGCCATCTCGGTGGCGGCGAACACACCACCGATCAGCACGAAGACGACGACGAGGACGATGTTGAGGAGCAGGTCGCCGTTCACCGGCGGACCTCGCTCGCGAGACGGGACGCGCCCGGGGTCACCCGGGCGCCGGGACTGTCGGAGTCGGAGGCCTTCGAGGCTCGATGCGTCATCGCACAAAAATAGCGGCATCTGCTCGGGATGCGCTGAACGCTTGACAACGGCCGAGGCCAACGGCCGAGGCCCCCACCGATGTCGGGATGTGCCACGATGCAGGGATGGACGAGGGTGTGGCCGCCGAGCTCCGCGCGCTCCGCCTCCGCGCCTACGCGCCGGGCGGTGACATCGCCGACGATCCCGCTGCGCTGGCTCGACTGACGGAGCTCGAACAGCGCGAACGCGCGGAACGGATACCGCGCACGCACGCACGCGAGCCCGATCCGGAGCCCGTGCGTCCGTCGACGATCGACACGCTCACGGACCTGCCAACGGCCCGATCCGACGAGCCGCGGCATGACGAGCCGGGGGATGGCGTCGCGGAACCGACGGCGCGCCGCGCGCGGCCGCTGCGCTCGATCCTCTTGTGGGCCGGTTCGCTCGTCGCGGTGGCCGCCCTCTCGGTGGGGATCACCGCGTTCGCGACGGCCCGCAGCGCATCGACCGCGACCGCGTTGCCGCCGGATGCGAGAATCTCCCACGTCACCACGCTGCTGCCCACGGGCGAGGAGATCCCCGCATTCATGCGGCCGTACAGTGGCGGGGTCGAGCCGGGGTCGTTCGAGAAGTTCCTCGGCCTGTCGGTGTTCCGCTCCACCGACACCTGGCGGGGAAACGACAACGTCTGCCTCTCCGTCGCGCGCATCGACGATGAGACATCCGGTGACGGCTCGCGCAGCGGGGCGTTCTACCAAGGCTGCTCCGCCGGCGCGTTCCCCGCGGCCGTCTCTTTCGTCGTCTGGGAGGATCAGCCCGACGAGCTCCTCGAGCGATATCCCCTCGGCACCGGGCTGCAGTTCGTGCTTACCGATGCCGGCGTCGACGTCTTCGTGTCGGAGGCGCCGGCGTCCTCCGCCGCACCGGAGGCGCCCGGCGAAGCGGCGAGTCAGCCCGCGGGCTGAGTGATGACGTCGGACTCGGCGGTGACGCCGTTGAGCTCGACGTAGAGGTGGCGCTCGGTGACCGAGACCGTCACGGTGTTGCGGCGGTCGAGCGCCGAGACGAGGGTGTCGATGAAACCCGGCTCGAAGCTGTGGAGGGTGATCTCCGAGACGCGGTGGATCTTCTTCCCCGCCCACGCGGCCACGATCGGACCGGGATTGCGCTGCGTGTAGACGGCGACGCGATCGGCCTGCTTGCTGCCGAGGTGCAGGCGCGCGGCATCCGGCGCCCCCACCTCGATCCAGGCGACGATCGATCCCGTCAGGTCGCGCACGAGCACGGCGGGCTCGTCCTTCGCGGCGATGCCCTCGGTGAAGTCGATGCCCTCCTCGTACTCGAGGCAGTACGCCAGCAACCGGGTCAGCATGAAGGCGTCGGTCTCGGAGGGATGCCGCGCGACGCGCAGGGCGAACGACTCGTACACGCCGCGGTCGACGTCGGCGAGCGTCGCATCGAACGTGTGGATCGTCGCCCCGGCAGCCATGAGGAACGAGCCTAGCCGCCCCCGGTGGCACCGCCGTGTGCGACGCTGTTCTCATGCGGATCGCACTGACGGGATCATCGGGAAAACTCGGCACGGTCGTCGCTCGTGAACTCACGGCGGCAGGCCACGAGGTCATCGGCTTCGACGTGATCGGCAGGCGCGGCCCCGCGTTCGTGCAGATCGACCTGACCGACTACGGCCAGGTCGTCGACGCTTTCGGCTCGGTCGGCGACCGCCACGACGGCGTCGACGCGATCGTGCACCTCGGCGCCGTCCCCGCGCCCGGCGTCCGGCCCGACATCGCGACGTTCCACAACAACATGGCCGCGACCTTCAACGTCTTCCACGCCGCGACCCGGCTCGGCATCGACCGGATCGTCTACGCCTCGAGCGAGACGGTGCAGGGGCTGCCCTTCGATGTGCCGCCGCCGTACATCCCCGTCGACGAGGAGTACCCCGCCCGCCCCGAGTCGGTGTACTCGCTCGTGAAGCATCTCGAGGAGCAGCTCGCGATCGAGCTCGTACGCTGGCACCCCGGACTGTCGATCACGGCGCTGCGATTCTCGAACGTCATGGTGCCCGAGGACTACGCCGAGTTCCCCTCGTTCGACGCCGACCCGATGCGCCGCAAGTGGAACGTATGGAGCTATATCGACGCGCGCGACGGTGCCCAAGCGGTTCTGCGTGCGCTCGAGAACGCGCCGACGGGCTTCGACCGGTTCCTCATCGCCGCCGCCGACACCGTCATGTCACGCCCGAACGCGGAGCTCGTGGCCGAGGTGTTCCCCGACGTCGAGATCCGCGGCGACCTCGGAACGAACGAGTCGCTCTTCTCCACCGAGAAGGCGCGCAGGCTTCTGGGCTACGAGCCGAAGCACTCCTGGCGCGACCACGTCTGAGGCGATCTAACGGGCACCCGCCGCGGCGACGCGGCGGGCCTGCTCAGCCGCGCCGAGCGCGACGTACTCGCCCGGCGCGGGCACCTCGACGTCGAGACCGAACACCGCGGGGGCGATCTGCTGCACGGCGGCCGATCGCGCTCCCCCGCCGACCAGCAGCACGCGCCGCAGCGGCACGCCCTGGTCGCGCAGCGCGTCGAGCCCGGCACCGAGACCTGCCAGCATACCCTCGACCGCGCCACGGGCGAGGTTCTCGCGCGTGGTCGAGGCGAGCGTCATCCCGGTCAGCGAGGCCGTCGCGTCCGGCAGATTGGGCGTGCGTTCGCCCTCGAAGTACGGCACGAGCGTCAACCCTCCCGCCCCGGGCTCGGCCGACAGCGCGAGGCGCGACAGGCCGTCGTGGTCGACCCCCAGCAGAGCGGCGACGACATCGAGCACCCGTGCGGCATTGAGCGTGCACACGAGCGGCAGGTGATGCCCGTCGGCTGACGCGAAGCCCGCCACGGTCCCGGTCGCGTCGACCGCGGGCGTCTCGCTCACGGCGAAGACCGTGCCCGACGTGCCGATCGAGACGACGACGTCGCCGACGCCCGCGCCGACGCCGAGAGCGGATGCCGCGTTGTCGCCGGCGCCCGCCGCGACTCGGCGGCCGTCCCGGTCCTCCACCCACTCGTCGGCGGCGAGGACCCGAGGAACCACGGCATCGTGCCCGAGAGCGGACACGAGCAGCTCGCGGTCGTACTCGCCCGTGACAGCGCTCCAGTAGCCGGTCCCCGAGGCGTCGGAGCGATCCGTGACGAGCTCGGCCAGAGCGGCGGCCCCGGCCGCACGGTCGGCGACCGGGCCGAAGCCGCGCAGGCGCCAGGTCAGCCAATCGTGCGGCAGAGCCACGGCCGCCGTGCGTGCGGCGTTCTCCGGCTCGTGGTCGCGCAGCCACCGCAGCTTGCTGATGGTGAACGAGGCGACGGGCACGAGCCCGGTGCGCTCGGCGAGCCGGTCGGCGCCGTATTCGGCGACGAGATCGGATGCCGCCTGCGCCGATCTCGTGTCGTTCCACAGCAGCGCGTCGCGCACGACGGCGCCCCGCTCGTCGAGCGCGACGAGGCCGTGCTGCTGCCCGCCGATGGACCAGGCCGCGACGTCCGCCATCCCGCCCGCCAACTCGATCGCCGCCTGCAGTGCGGTCCACCACGACTCGGGGTCGACGCTCGTGCCGTCCGGGTGGGGCGCGCGCCCCTCCCGGACGACCCGACCGGTGTCGGCATCGACGATCACGACCTTGCACGATTGGGTCGACGAGTCGACCCCCATGACCAGCGCCATGCCGGCATCCTCTTCTCTCGCGTTACGGGGCTTCTCGCGGCGCCGGTGTCAGCGTGCGCCGAGCAGGTGCTCGGTCGCGAGCTGCTGCAGACGGACGAATCCGAAGCCCTTGCCCCCGAGGTACGCGTCGGCGTCGAAGTCCTCGTAGGCGGAGCGGTCGCCGACGAAGTCGTCGTAGCTCTCCCCCTCGCCGAACGTCGGCTGGGCGAGCTCGGGAACGCGGGCCGCCTCGAGCGCCTCCTGCACCTCGGGGTCGGCACGGAACGCCGCGGCTCGCTCCTTGAGCAGCAGGTAGGTGCGCATGTTCGCGGCGGCGGAGTCCCAGACGCCGGTCTCGTCCTCGGTGCGGCTCGGCTTGTAGTCGAAGTGGCGGGGGCCGTCATAGGCCGGTCCGCCGTTCGGGCCGCCGTTCTCGAGCAGGTCGACGAGCGCGAAGGCGTTGTGCAGGTCGCCGTGTCCGAACACGAGGTCCTGGTCGTACTTGATGCCGCGCTGGCCGTTGAGGTCGATGTGGAAGAGCTTGCCGTGGTACAGGGCCTGTGCGATGCCGGCCGCGAAGTTCAGGCCCGCCATCTGCTCGTGCCCGACCTCGGGGTTCAGTCCGACGAGCTCGGGGCGCTCGAGCGACTCGATGAAGGCGAGGGCGTGACCGACGGTCGGAAGCAGGATGTCGCCGCGCGGCTCGTTCGGCTTCGGCTCGATCGCGAAACGCAGGTTGTACCCCTTCTCGACGACGTAGTCGCCGAGGAAGTTCACCGCCTCGCGGTAGCGCTCCAGCGCCTGACGGACGTCCTTCGCGGAGTCGTACTCGGCGCCCTCGCGGCCGCCCCACATGACGAAGGTCTCGGCGCCGAGCTCGGCGCCCAGGTCGATCTGACGCAGCGCCTTGCGGATCGCGAAGCGCCGCACCGCGCGGTCGTTCGAGGTGAACCCGCCGTCCTTGAAGACCGGCGCGCTGAAGAGGTTGGTGGTCACCATCGGCACGGTCAGCCCGGTGTCGGCGAGCGCGCCCTTGAGGCGGTCGATCTGCGTCTGGCGCTCGCTCTCGCTCGATCCGAACGCGAAGAGGTCGTCGTCGTGGAACGTCAGTCCCGCGGCCCCGAGCTCGGCGAGCTTCTCGACCGCGTGGACGACGTCGAGGGGCGGCCGGGTCGGACCGCCGAACGGGTCGGTGCCGTTGTAGCCGATGGTCCAGAGGCCGAACGTGAACTTGTCGGCCGGGGTCGGGGTGCGCATGCGTGCTCCTTCGCTTCGATTGCTGCGACCTCAGCGTAAGTCGGTTTGTCTATTACGTCAACAAACTGTGTTCTCGTAGGCTGATCCCGTGAGTGTCGCGCCGGGAACCGCCGAACTCGTCCGGCGTGTGAATCTCGCCCGGATGCTCGTCGCCGTGCATCGCGACGGCCCGATCTCGCGCGCCGCCCTCACCGCCGAGCTGGGACTCAACCGCTCGACCATCGGCGCGCTCACGGCGGAGCTCGCTCGCCTCGGCCTCGTCACCGAGACCGCCGGCGCCGCCGAGGGACGCATCGGCCGCCCCTCCCCCGTCATCACCGCGCGCCCCGACGTCGTCGCCGTCGCCGTGAACCCCGAGGTCGACGCCGTGACACTCGCGGCGGTCGGACTCGACCGCCGCGTGCACGCCCGTCGGCGCGCCGTCACGACCAGCCTCATCACGCCGCAGGAGCTCGCCTCGCTCGTCGCGGAGACCATCGAGGAATGGCGCTCGGGGCCGCTCGCCACGACGACGGTCATCGGGATCGGCGTCGCCGTCCCCGGTCTCGTCGAGCCGGCCGCGGGCCTCGTCGTGCATGCCCCGCACCTGCGCTGGACGGACGCGCCGCTCGCCGACCTCGTGTCGGCCGCGACGGGAACCCCGACGACCGTCGGCAACGACGCGTCCTACGGCGCGCACGCCGAGTACCTCTTCGGCGCCGCGCGAGGTGTCGCGGACGTGATCTATCTCAACGGCGGCGCGAGCGGCATCGGCGGCGGGCTCGTCGTCGGAGGCGCCCTGGTCGGGGGCGCACGCGGTCTCGCCGGCGAGTTCGGACACAATCCCGCGATCGTCGAGGACGCTGCCGACCGCCGCTCCGGCGAGCACGCCGCACTCGAGGACGAGGTCAGCCAGCACCGCCTGATCGCCTCGCTGGGGCTCCCCGGCGCGGACGGCGCCGAGCTGCGCGCGGCCGTCCACGGCGCCGCGAACCCCGCCGCCCGAGCCGAGGTGCAGCGGCAGCGCCGCATCCTCGCCTCCGCCGTCGCGAGCGCGGTCAACGTCCTCGATCCGGCCGTGGTCGTGCTCGGCGGCTTCCTCGCCCCGCTCGTCGAGAGCGACGTCGACGCGTTCGCCGAGGCGGTCGCGCGACAGACGATCTCCGGCCACGCACCGCTCATGCGCACGGCGGAGCTGGGCGACGACCGGCTCCTCGTGGGCGCCGCCGAGACCGCGTTCGCCGCCCTCCTCTCCGACCCGGTCCCGGTCATGACCGGCTCCGGCACACCCATGACCGATTCGACCGCCGCGTCAAGCGCCGCCGTCGCCGCACGCTGAACTCGTACGATCGAACGGTCGCGCAGCGCCGCGGCATCCGTCCCGAGAGAAACGTCCGCATGGCATCCAGATCCTCCCGCCCCGTCGAGCCGCCGCAGCGGCAGCGCAACGCGCTCGCACCCGGCATCCTGGGGGCCGCCGCCCTCGTGGCCGGCATCCCGCTCATCGGCGGGGAGTTCGCGATCGTGATCTCGTTCATCGCGGCGATCCTGGCTTTGATCATCGCGTGGTTCGCGATCCAGGCGCGACAGTGGTGGTGGGCCGTCCCGATGGCGGCGATCGCGGTGCTGTGGAACCCGGTGTATCCGTTCTCGCTCGACCAGCCGGTCTGGCTGGCCGCCCACGTCATCGGCGCAGCGACGTTCATCGCCGCCGGCACCCTCGTGTGGGTGCCCCGCGCGCAGGCCGCCCGATGACCGGAACCGGAATCGTCTGGGCCCGCGTCGAGGACGGCTTCCACGTCGGGAGCCGCACCGGCGAGTTCGTCGGCTACATCGACCGCCAGCCCGACGGGCGGTATCTCGCCTACGACTCCCGGTCCGCCTGCGCCGGGGCCTTCGTCGAGCTGACCGCGGCCATGCGCGCGCTCGCTGCCCGCGTGACCCCCGACACCCCCGACGAGACGCCGCCCATCGAACTCCGGGAGATCCGATGACCTCGACCTCCGACGACCTGCTGTCTGTCCTCTACACCAGCAACGCACGCGCCCCGTTCGGCGACGATGATCTCGCCGAGCTCCTGGCGCAGAGCCGCGCATCGAACGCGGCGCGAGACCTGACCGGGATGCTGCTGTACCGCGGCGGCCGGTTCGTCCAGGTGCTCGAGGGCCCCGAGCGGACGGTGCGCGAGCTCCTCGCCACGATCGACCGGGACCCACGTCACTTCGACATGCGGGTGCTCATCGAGCAACCCATCGCGCAGCGCGAGTTCCGCGAGTGGACGATGGGCTATCAGCCGATCGCGGAGACGACCGGCGACGCCCCCGCGGGGTTCCGCGACACCTTCGACGACCTCGAGGGCTCGGACGACCCGAGTGCGACGTTGCGCGCCGCCCGAGAGCTGAGCCTGTGGTTCCGTGTGCGATCGTCCCGGCCGCCGCGGGACACGGCGGCCGGGTCGTAGTCACTCGCCGCGGCCGGTCGCGTCCTGCAGACGGTCGATCTGCTCCGAGGCCTCGGCCTTGGTGAGGTTGCCGGGGAGTTCCTCGCCGGCCTCGCGAGCGAGGGTGTCGAGGTAGCTCCGCTGCGGCCCCGTCATGGGCTCGTCGCCGGTGACCCAGTTCTCGGGATCCTTCACGGGCGACCCCTGGCCACCGCCGTCGGTTCCGCCCAGCGTGTCGGCGCTGTCCGGGGTGTCGGCGCTGCCGAGGTTGTCGGCTGCAGACGCGGCCGAGGCGGGCGGGGTCGGGGCAGACGGCTCACCGGGCGCCGGCGCGGTCGGTTCCGTGGGTACGGGGACGGTCGGTTCGGCGGGCGCCGGGAAAGTCGGCTCGTCGGGAGTGGGGATGCTCTGGTCGGTCATGCCTCGACGCTATGCCGACCGTCCCGAGAAGCCGAGGCACTTGCGCGTTCCGCGAAAAGCCCTCAACGAGAGAACCCGGCCCGGTGACGCCGTTCGGGCAGCGTCCCCGTGGCCGGGTGTTCTTCGATCTTCGGCGACGCACCGCAAGGAATGCGCAACGCGCCTACCGAGCAACCTCAAGGAATCCGCAAGATCGGAGCTCAGGTGCGTCGCGCGGGGGCGGAGATGCGGATCACGGAGGAGTCGTCGCTCTCACCCAGGCCCTGGGCCTGCGCGAGCAGGTAGCTCTGCTCGGCGGCCGCCGCCAGCGGCGCCGGGAGGCCCGCGCGCCGCGCCGCGGCCCCGACGATCCCCATGTCCTTGACGAAGATGTCGAGGCGGCTGAGCACCTCGGCGCCCTCGTCGTCCCAGGCCTGCAGCATGCGCGGGCCGCGGTTTCCGAGCATGAACGACGCCGCGGCGCCCGCCTGCAGCGCCTCCAGCGTCCGGTCGAGGTCGAGCCCGAGCCGGTCGGCGAGCGCGAGCGCTTCGGCGGCGGCCGCGATGTGCACGCCGCACAGCAGCTGGTTGACGGTCTTCAGCGCCTGACCATCACCCGCCCGCTCCCCGACGATCGTGAGGGTCGACGCGAGCACCTCCAGGACGGGCCTCGCGACGGCGAGGGCGGCGGGGTGCGCCCCGACGACGATCAGCAGATCGCCCTCCCTCGCCCGGGCCGGACCACCGCTCAGCGGGGCGTCGACGAGACCGATGCCCCGTTGCGCGAGCGAGACCGCGACATCCGCGACGCCCTCGGTTCCGACGGTGCTCGTGAGGACGACGACCGCCCCCTCCGCGAGAGAGTCGGCGATGCCGGCATCCCCGAACAGGACATCCGCGAGCTGCGCGGAGTCACGCACCGCCACCAGGACGACCTGCGCGCCCGTGGCGGCCTCGGCTGCGGAACCAGCAGGGGCGATCCCGGACTCGGCGGCCAGCCCGAGCCGGGCGGGGGCGATGTCGAAGCCGCGGACGGTGAAGGTCTCTGCGAGACGCTCGGCCATCGGCAGGCCCATCGCCCCCAGTCCCAGGACGGCGACGCTCGGGTTCTCGTTCATTCCTGCGGTTCTCCTCGGTCTCGAGCGGGATGTGCGGGGGTCAGGGAGAGCCGTTCGACCGCGGCGGTCAGCGAACCGTCGTCGCCGACGTTCCCGGCGAAGACGATGTAGGGGATTCCGGATGCCGGGCCGTCGGCGGCCTCCCAGACCGACACGATCCCGGGGAAGAGCGAGCCGCGCACGCGGGCTCGGCGGATCTCGAGCCCCCGCGTGGCCACGTCGGACGAGGTGATGCCGCCCTTCGCGATGACGAAGCGGGGCGTGACCCCAGCGACGACCCCGCGGACGACCTCGACGACGGCTTCCGAGACGCGGCGCGAGATGTCGAGGCTCTCGTCGGGGTCGTCGGTTCGCACGAGGGTCCGGCTCGTATGGAGCACGACGTCGCCGCGCAGCAGAGCCGTCGCGATGGTCGCCCCGGCTCGATCGAGCTCGGCGGCGCGCTGCGCGGGATCGAGCAGCCGCGGCACGTCGAGCTCGACGACGGCTTCGAGGGGCCGGTGACGAACGAGGTCCGCGAGCTGACGGCTCGTCAGGCCGACGTGCGACCCCACGACGACCAGCCCGCCGCGCGCCGCGCGATCGACGCCGAGCTCGGCGACATCGACGGGCGGCCGCCGTCGCTGACCGATGCGCGCGCGTACGAACGGCGGCCCCACCCGGTAGACGAACGAGCGGCCCTCCGCCTCGACCGCTTCGAGCCCGAGGGCCAGCTCCACGAGGTCCTCCTCCACGACGGCGTCGACGACGATCGGCGCACCAGCCGGTGCGGCGCGCAGCACGGCGGCGACCGCGGCGACTCCCGCCCGGAGGTGGTCGACGGTCACCTCGACGACATCGGCGGCGGCGATCGCGCCGTCGGTCTTCTCCGCCACCCAGTCCGCAAGCCGCGACGAGCGGAAGCCGAACGTGGAGTCACGGGCGAACTCCGTCTCGCCGATCGGGGTGAAGCCCTCGTCCGACAGGATGCCGTGCACACCGCGCACCGTGACGCGTCCGGCATCCGGGAAGGCGGGCACCACGACGACGTTCGTCGGCGCAGGCGAGCCCGACCGAGCGATCTCGTGGGCGATCGTGTCCGGTTCGAGAGGGAAATGCCCGCGGAGCGTCGAGTCGCTGCGGCTGACGAAATCGACGCGGACGCCGGCGGTCTCGGCCGCCGCGAGAGCCGCGCGCACGACCTCGCGGTTGATGCGCTCGGCGTCGGCCGGCGCGAGGCTGCGCGAATTGGTCAGCACGTATACCGCGGGTGCCCCCGATGACAGCGCCCAGGCGAGGTCGGCGACATCCCACGCCCCGAGGACGGGCAGATCGGCGACCGACTGCGTCCCGGTCGGGTCGTCGTCGAGGACGACGAAGACGCGCCCGCTCTCGGCCACTCGGGCCGCGAGGAGGCCCAGGTCGGGTCGTGACGCCTCCGGCAGGTCGGGCAGAGGGGCGGTGGGCGCCATGGGATCTCCTCGTCGTCGAGCGAGTCGGGCAGCTGTCAGATGTATGACAGCATGCAGCACCGGCATCCTCGCCGTCAACCGGCACTCGCCGCGTCGCGGGGGTTGCATCCGCGCCCGCCGGAACCGCACGCTGGCATGAGATGGTTGCCCGACCGCAGGAACGAGAGGAGACAGGCATGTCTGAGATCGAGCGCGAGCACGGCCCTGAGGTTCCCGTAGCGGATGCCGAGGAGCAGAAGCAGCCGACGACCGACGCCGGCGCGGCGCCGGAGATCCCCGCACCGTCGACCGAGGCCGACGAGGCCGACGTCTGGGAGCAGAGCCACGAGGTACCCCTCGACGACGACGAGCCGGATTCGGCGTGAGCCCGGCTCAGCCGGCCACGTAGCGGCGGAAATCGTCGAGCGTCTGCTGCAGGTGGTGATCCATCGCCGCCCGTGCGGCATCCGGATCGCGCGTGCGCAACGCGTCGACGATGCCCCGGTGCTCCGCGATCGCGTGCTCCTGGATCTCGGGCACCCGCGACGTCTGCGCCCGTCGCTCGGCGAGCACTTCGGTGAGGGGTGCGAGGAGAACGCCGAGGAACAGGTTGCCCGAGGCGCCGAGGATCCCGGCGTGGAAGCGCAGGTCGGCGTCGACGAAGCGATCGACGTCTCCCGCGGCCGCGGCCGCGACCATCTCGTCGACGCACGCCGCGCACTCCCCCAAGGCGGCGTCGTCGATGAGGGGCGCGGCCAGGGCCGCCGCCTCGCATTCGATGACCCGACGCGTCGAGATGAGCTGCTCCGCCACCAGGGTGTCGTCGCCGTGCGCCGCCCGGAACCGGAGCGCGTCGGAAACGGACCGCCACTCCTCGACCGGCGCGACCCGTGACCCCACACCCGAGACCACGCGGACGATGCCGCGAGCCGACAGAGTGCGCAGCGCCTCGCGCACCGTCACCCGGCTGACGTCGAACTCCGCACCGATCTCGGCCTCGGTCGGCAGGGCGCCGCCCGGCTCGAACCGACCGGCGATGATGCCGTCGAGCAGATCGTCGGCCACGGTGTTGACGAGCGACTTGCGGCGACTCATCGCCCCGCTCCACGATGCTCGACGGCCGCCCAGCCGTTCTCGAGCACGGCGAACCCGGCGTCGAGCGTCGCCTCGGGATCGTCGCTCTCGTTGACCATCGTCTGGATCTGGAGCACGAACCTCGCGAACGCCCGGACGTGGGGGTCGGGCCGCTCCTCACCGAGCTCGGCCGCCACCGCCTCGGCGAGCGCATCCTCGTGCCGCAGCCACATACGCGCGGCATAGTCCCGCAGCGCGGGCGTGGCGTTGAGGAACTCCATGAAACGGCGGGCCACGTCGTCGCCGTGCTCGGCGGCGCCCGAGCGGATCTCCCGCTCGTAGTAGGCGCGGATGGCGCCGGCGATCGAGGTCCCGGCGGGACGCTCACGCACCGCCGCGACGAGACGCTCGCGCTGCTCGTCGTCCTCGTCGAAGACCAGTGCCTCCTTCTGACTGAAGTGCGCGAAGACGGTCGTCGGCGAGACGTCGGCGGCATCGGCGATCTCGCGGATGCTGACGTCGTCGAACCCCCGCTCGAGGAACATCACCGTCGCGACATCCGAGATCCGTTTGCGCGTGGCCGCCTTCTTGCGCTCGCGGCGCCCCAGCGGCGCGGTCTCGGTCATGACGTCGATCTTAGGGCGCGTGCGACAAAACCTGTATTGACACCAAACCTGGTATCGATACAGTTTCGGTATGACTCCAGGTTTTTCGCACTCACGTCTCGCCGGCGCCGACCGCCGCTGGGTGATGCTGATCGTGCTCACTACTCTCACGACGGCAGGCATGACCGTCGTCCTGCCCGTTCTCCCGTTCGTGGTGCTGCGATACGTCTCGGGCGAGGGCGAGCTCGCGCTGTGGGTCGGCGCGCTCGAGGCCGTCAACGGGCTGTGCGCCTTCATCGCGGCGCCCTTCCTCGGGCGCCTCTCCGATCGATTCGGGCGCCGCCCGGTGATCATCGTCGCGTCGTTCGGGGCCGCTCTGAGCATGGTCCTGTTCGGCGTCGGAGGCGCCCTGTGGGTGCTGCTGCTCGCCCGCGTCATCCAGGGCGCCACGGCCGGCGACCTTCCCGCACTGTTCGCCTACCTCGCCGACATCACCCCGCCCGAGAAGCGCGCCCAGCGATTCGGGCTGCTCGGCGCGCTATCGGGGATCGGCACGATGGTCGGCCCCGCGCTCGGCGGCCTGCTCGCCGCGATCGACCTCGCCCTTCCGGTCTTCGTCACCGCCGGGATCTCGTTCCTCATCGCGACACTCAGCGTCTTCCTCCTGCCCGAGAGCCTCGACCGCAAGAACCGCATCCCCGCGATCGCCGTGTCGGATCTCAACCCGTTCGCCGTGTTCCGCCGCGCCTTTGTCCGCCCGGAGCTGCGCGCGCTGCTCATCGCCTTCGCGCTCCTCGCCCTGCCGTTCGGCTTCTTCGTCAACAACTTCAGCGTTCTCGCGCTCGACTCCATCGGCTGGGGGCCGACGGCGATCGGACTGCTGATCGCCGTCGTCGGGGTGATCGACATCCTCGTCCAGGGCATCCTGCTCGGCTACCTGCTGCCGCGGATGGGTGAACGCGGCGTCATCGTGGCCGGCATCGCCGCTCAGACAGCCGGCCTCATCGCCCTGGCCGTCGTCGCAGCACTCGTCGCCCAGCCGTGGCTGTTCGTCCTGGGCGCGCTCGCGCTCGCTGCCGGACAGGGTGCGGCGCAGGCGACTCTCGACGGCGTCATGTCCAACGCGGTCGGCGCCGACGAGCAGGGCTGGCTCGGCGGGGTCACCCAGTCGCTCACCGCGGCGATGGGCACGATCGCCCCGATCCTCGCGGGCGTCCTCTACGCGGGCGTCGCGCACGCGGCCCCGTACGCTCTCGGCGCCGCGCTCATGGTCATCGCCGCGGTGACCGTACGGCGCGCGCGGATCGTCGACGCCGCGGCGCACCGCGCCTCACCCGACGGCGACCCGGCCGGCGTCGGGGTCGCAGCCGCGCCCGCGTCTGCGCCTCGCGCTTGAGCGTCGAGACGCGGCCGCCCTCGCCCGCTGTCACGCGGCGATCGTCCGCCACTGTTGCCGCGATTCACCACGCCGATATCGCTCGCGTCGCTGCAATTGTGCGGGCCCGCGTCGGGACCGAGCCTTACGCCTCTCCCCCGCGCGCGTCCAGCCCCTTTGCTCGGAGATTCGGAACCGACAGTGTGGGAACGTGCGATTGACAGACGAGCTCGGCGCCTGGGCGGCGCGACAGCGGTGGTATGCCGGCAAGAGCCACCGACCGCGATTCCGCATCCTCGACGCGCAGCCCGCATCCGGCGGGGCGACGCGCTACCTCCTGATGGACGACGCCGGCGCGCTGCCGACGCTCTACAACGTGCCGCTCGCCCGGATCTCGGCGCCGGCCGACGGCGACGACGTGGTCGCCCGCGACGGAGACGACTACCTCGTCGACGCGACGCGGGACACCGGGTTCACCGTCGGCACCCTGGCCGAGATGGGCGTCGACGTGACGCGCGTCACCGGATCTCGTGTGCTCACCGGCGAGCAGTCGAACACCTCGATCGTCTATGACGTCGACGGCGAGCCGACGATCATCCTGAAGCTCTTCCGCACGCTCCACCACGGCGAGAACCCCGACGTGACCGTGCAGCGCGTGCTGAGCGACGCCGGCTCACCGTTCGTCCCGCGGTTCCTCGGCAGCCTCGACGCCGAATGGCCCGACATCGGACGCGACTCGGGGGCGGCCCGCGGCACCCTCGGCTTCGCCCAGGAGTTCCTCCGGGGCGTCCGCGACGGGTGGGCCGTGGCCCTCGAGGCGGCTCGTGAGAACCGCGACTTCACCGACGCTGCCCGTGATCTCGGCATCGCCGTCGCCGGTGTGCACGGTGCGCTCGGCGCCGCCCTCGACACGACGGAGGCAGCGGCCGCGCAGGTCGAGGCGACGGGGGCGGCGTGGCGCCGCCGGCTGTCGATCGCGGCGAACGAGGTGCCTGCCGTCGCCGACCGCGTCGAGGCCATCGGGGCGCTGTACGACGCGGCGCTCGCGCGCCCATGGCCGCACCTCCAGCGCATCCACGGCGACCTGCACCTCGGTCAGGTGCTGGCTGTGCCCGCCGGAGGATGGCGCATCGTCGACTTCGAGGGCGAGCCGCTGCGGCCGATGGCCGAGCGCGCCATCCCCGATCTGCCTCCGCGCGACGTCGCCGGGATGCTGCGTTCGTTCGACTACGCCGGCGCGGTGGGCGACGGCCCCGACCCGATGGGATGGGCGTCGGCCTGCCGCGACGCCTTCGTCGAGTCGTACGCCGCCGCCCCCGGCGCAATCGATCTCGACCCGGTGCTGCTGCGGGCCCTCGTGCTCGACAAGGCCGTGTACGAGTCCATCTACGAAGCACGCAATCGCCCGGACTGGCTGCCCGTGCCCCTCGCCGGCATCGACGCCGCCCTGGCCTGAACCCGGGCTCCGGCCCGGCGCCCGGCGCCCCGAGCCGCGTGCCCGCGCCGAGTGCTCGTTGCCGATACATTCGTCGGACGGGCGATGCCGGTGTCCACCGGACGCGCCGCCAAGACGACACCAGCACCGCCGGTCCGACAGATGTATCGCGGCCTCAGTCCTCGAGAGGCTCGGGCGCGCGCAGCACCAGGAACGTCGCCCCGTAGCCCGGCAGCGAGACGCTGAAGCTCTGCAGGTCGTCGACGCGCCCGATCGTCTCCCCCGACGCGGCGTCGTAGACCTCGCTGCGGGGGACGAGCTGCTCAGAGCGCACGGTGCCCTCCGTCGGCTCGGGCGAGAAGTTCAGCACCGTCACCTGCATGGCGGCGTCCGCGTGGGGGTCACCCTCGTCGAGCCGGTGCACGAGCACGAGCATCCCGGCATGGGCGACCTCGGGGATGTCGACCTGCGAGGCCGTCGCGATGCCGTACTCGCGGCGCAGATCGAGGATGCCCGACAGCCGCGAGGCGAACGACTCCGGGTCGTCGAGCTGCGCGGGCAGCGCGCCGTACAGAGCCCGGCCACGCGGCATCCCCGAGGCCGAGCGCGTCGCGGTGGGGTCGGCATCGAGCAGATCGTGCGCGCCCCGTTCGATCCAGCGGGTGTCCCCCGCGCCCAGCAGGTCGGCGACCTCGTCGGCGGGAACCGTCAGCATGCCGACGAGATCCCAGCCCGACAGAGCGAAGACCCCGGGTTGCCAGGCGTTGTAGGCGCACAGCAGCAGGTGGGCGTCACGGATGCCGGGAACGTCGGCGTCGGTGATGTCGTCGAGGCGCGCGATGCCGCGGGATGCCGCGATGAGCGAGGTCGTCGTGCACGCGATGCCGTTCTGCGTGAAGACGCGGTTGTAGTCGGCCGTCCCCGTGAGGTGCTCGGTGAGATCGGCTCGGATCTCCTCCGCGAGCTCGCTGCCCGTGATGTCGCGCCCGCGGAAGCGGTACTCGTCGTCGCCGTGCCGCGTCGCCCAGTGCACGAGCTCGTAGGTGAGCTCGTCGTGGTTCTGCATCCCGTGCACGAGCTGCACCGGCGCGACGCCGAGCTCGAGCGACGAGGTCAGCGCGAGACGGAGGAATTCGGTCTGCCCGGTCGCCAGGGCGTGGTGGTAGCCCGGGCGTCCGATGAAGTCGTAGGAGAGGTCGGCGCCGACCGCCCCCGTGTCGCGGATGTCCTCGATCGTCAGGTTCAGCTCCTGGAAGGTGAAGCCGCCGACCTTGCGGACCATGCCCGCGATGATGTGGTTCGCGGCGTGCGAGAGGGGATGCCCCTCCGACCAGGCGGGGAGACCCTCCGCGCTCTTCTCGACCCCGAGGAAGCCGTTGGCGTCGAGGCGCAGCGCGCTGGTGCCGAGCTCGCCGAGCGAGTGCAGCGCGTCGCCGATCACCAGGCGCATCCCCGCGAACGTCGGGTCGAGCCAGTTGATCGACGGCTGGCCCTGCTTGAAGTAGTGCAGGTAGACCCAGCGCCGCGTCGCACCGTCGGGACCGATGACGGGCGCCGTGGCGCTCCAGTTCGTCTCCTTCACCCCGGGGGTGTAGAAGATGACGCGCTGCATGGCCCCGATGATGTAGCCGCGCTCGGCGAGCTCGTGCTCGTTCGCGGGATCGAGGTTGACGCTGTCGTATCCCTCGGGGACATCGGGCAGCAGGTGCCAGTCCTCCGGCGGGATCTCGACCATGTGGTAGATCCCCGGGTAGTCCTTGAAGCCCATCTCGGCCAGGCGGAAATCCGCCCCCTTGCCCGTGTGGCCGGGAACGATGTCGTCGATCACGCTGCCGCCGTGCGCGTCGGCGACGTCGCACAGCGTCCGGAACTCCTCCTCGGTGCCGAAGGCCGGGTCGATCGACGTGCTGATGCGGTCGAAGTGACCGTCGACGCTGGGCGTCTCGCGCCAGTCGGTGATGCCGCCGGCGCGCTTGACCGGCCCGGTGTGGATCGCGGTGATGCCGATGCGTTCGAACACCGACCACAGGGCGTCGTCGCCGAGGGCGGCGAGGAACGACTGCCCGGGGCGCGTGATGAGCGAGATCGGGTACGCCGTGAACCAGACGTCCGTCGTCGAGATCGCGCGGCGCGCGTCGGGGCGGGCGTACGGATTGCGCCACATCGCGGGCTGTCCCGACAGCTGGCGCGCGAGCACGTCGGCGTCCTTGAGCATCGACTGCCGCACGAGCCACTCGACGTACGAGGGGTTGCTGCCGTTCGCCGTCCGCGGGTCGGTCATGTTGCGGCGGACGCTGCCGCCGCGGAACTGGTCGCGCGGACGCAGCCGCCGCGGGCGGGCCGGGTAGCGCTGCTCGTCGTAACTGATCTCGGGCACCTCGAGATCGGTCTCGTCGCCGTCGGTGCCCGCCGCCCCCGGAAGGGTGATCGGGGCGGTGTACAGGTCCTCCGGCTGTTCGTCGTCGCGCGCCATGCCTCAACGCTAGGGGCGGCGCGGATCCGGCGGAAAGGGCTGGTGCCCGGGCAGGGGAACCATTATGGGGACAGTGCAGCTTTCTGGTAAACCGTCGTAGGTTCTCTCCGCGACGGCATCCGTGCGCCGGCAACGCGCCGAAGCGAGAAGCAGACCCCGATCATGACGACGAGCACGCCGACCTCGCCGCCTGGGCGCGCATCTCACACGGACGCCGCGAGATCGCGGGCTGGAAACCCCTCGACCGGGTCCTTTACGCCTCTTAGGGGCTTCACGCGGGTGGGACGACACCGCGTCCGCGAGCACGACGCGTGAGGATCAACCGGCGCATCCCTGCTCCTCAAGCCAAGCGCGCGCTTCATCGTGGGCAATGGATGCCGCCACCGGCTGATCCGGATCGATGCTCTGCTCGTCGTAGTTGCGTCCCGTCCGGTCGACGTACGCACTCTCGGTGAGCACGAGCGTGGCGCCGTCGTAGAGCGTGGCACTCACGTTCGCGGAGCTGTATCCCGCGCTCGGCACTCCGAACGTGCGGACGCCGTCGAGCCCGCGGAACGATGCGAGCACGGCTTCGCCGCTGGATGCCGTTCTTTCGTCCTGCAGAACAGCGAGCGGCGCGCCCGTCAGCTTCGCACGGTCGCCGACGTCCACGAAGACGCTCTCGCCGAGCGCGGCCCCGTTCGGTCGCACCGAGACGACGGCGTCACCGCCATGACGGTCGCGGAACGACAGTGCCGGCCCATCGGGAATCAGGGAGGCCACCCCCGAGAGCATCGGATACATGTTGCCGCCGACATTGCCGCGCAGATCGATGATCCACCCGCACGTGCCCGCTGCCGCATGATCGATCCCGTCGGCGACGGTCGTCGCGTATGCGTCCTGGTCGCTCGCATCCGGGGAGATCATCTCGGGGAGCACAACCGTGGTGATGCCGCCCTGCGAGCTCACCGTCGGCACAGGTGCGGACGCGACCTCGTCGGCTGACGACGCGTCGCCCGGGGGGATGAAGCGCGAGTGCGGCCCGCCGGCGACCGCGACTGCTTCCCCGAGAGCGGGATAGAGGCCGGCGTAGGTCGAGGCATGGGCTCCGGCCTCGAGGAGGGCGGCACGGGCCGCTGGCCACTCGGCACTATCGGTGTGATAACCGCGATCGAGCCGCTCGACGGCGATCTCCGCGTATTTCTGCACCGAGGGCGGAACCAGGTAGACGCCGAATCGGGGGCCGTAGACATCGATCGCGACGACACCGACGGCTGTCACAGCCGCAATCGCCCCCACCGCGACGGTCGCCCCGATCACGCGCCGCCTCCGACGACGAGTCTTCTCATGGGGGCTTGCTGCTCTCGTGGTTCGCGATCGTGGCACCCTTCGATCTTCTCGAGGCGCACCCGGCACGCACATCACTACGGCGATGTAGTTGCCCGGGCGAGGGTCATCCTCGAGAGGGACATGTCAGTCGGTGACGGCCAGCACCACCTCGGCGACGGCATACGCAAGGCCGACGGCGCTCACCCATACAGCGAGCGCGAGCGCGCTCACGATCAGCAGCCCACGCACGATGTCCACGACGTCTCGGGGATGCTCATCGCGGGTGTCGGCTGGGTGCTGCGGGGAGAAGGAGTCGAGCTGCGTCATGGGTGCGCCTGTTCGTCGGTGAGTGATCGTCACCCACGAGACGCCGCGTCACGCGTTTCATGACGTGATCCCGCCGGTCGGATTGGGCAGGTCGGCTCCTCGGTTCGACCGTCAGCCGAGGCGAAGGGATGACCGGCAGGTCCTGGCTGCGCTCGCCGCCGACCGGTAGAACGGATGCCGCACCCTGCGACCCCGGAAGGCGGACGCCACATGATCGATCGAGACACACTCGCCGCGTTCCTGAGGATGCGGCGCGAGGCGCTGCAGCCCGCGGACGTCGGACTGCTGCGCGGCCAGCGTCGCCGGACTCCGGGGCTGCGACGCGAGGAGGTCGCCGCGCTCTGCAACATGTCGACGGACTACTACGCCCGACTCGAGCGCGGTACCGGCCCCCGCCCGTCGGAACAGATGCTCGCCGCGATCGCGCAGGGGCTGCACCTGACACTCGGCGAGCGCGACCACCTCTTCCGCCTCGCCGGGCACGCGCCGCCCGCTCGCGGTCCCGCCAGCGATCACGTCAGCCCCGGGCTGCTGCGCATCCTCGACCGGTTGCACGACACCCCCGCCGAGATCGTCACGGAACTCGGCGAGACCCTGAGGCAGACGCCGCTGAGCGTGGCACTCGTCGGTGACGCGACCCGCTACACCGGAGATGCCCGCAGCCTCGGCTACCGCTGGTTCACCGACCCGTCCGCACGCGCGACGTACGACGAGGCCGAGCACGCGGTCCTGTCTCGGGTGTACGCGGGCGGTCTTCGCGAGATCGTGGCCCTGCGCGGCCCGTCGTCACGCGCGGCCGCGCTGGCGGCGTCGCTCAGAGAACGCAGCGCGGAGTTCCGCGCTCTGTGGGACGCGCAGCAGGTCGGTATCGCTCCGCCCGAGGTCAAGCGGTTCCGCCATCCGGAAGTCGGCGCGCTCGAGCTGCAGTGCCAGACCCTCCTCGACCCCGACCAGTCGCACCGCCTGCTCGTCTACACGGCGGTGCCGGGGAGCGAAAGCCACGACAAGCTTCAACTGCTGTCCGTCATCGGCGCCGGAGCCGGCCGAGGGGTGACCTGACGATCAGTGGATGAGTCAGCTCTGGCTGCCGCCGGGCACCGCGATCAGCATGGGACGAGCGGGCCACCCTGGTTCGCGTGAACGATGGAGGAACCATGACCCGCGGCACCGCTCCCCTCTCCGACCTGCGTGAACGCCTCGCCGTCGTCACCGGCGCGACCGACGGCATCGGCCGGGTGATCGCGACGCGACTGGCGGCCGCGGGGGCGACGGTCGTCCTGCCGGCACGGTCGCCCGCGAAAGCCGAGGCCGCCCTCGACGGCATCCGCCGCGCGGTGCCCGGCGCCCACGTCACGACGCGGCCGCTCGATCTCGCCTCGCTCGACTCGGTCGCCGCGTTCACCCGGGACCTCGTCGCCGAGGACCGCCCCGTGAACCTGCTCATCAACAACGCCGGCGTCATGAACCCGGGCTCACGCCAACCGACGGCCGAGGGCTTCGAACTGCAATGGGGCGTCAACCACCTCGGGCACATGGCGCTCACCCTGGGGCTGCTGCCGTTGCTGCGCGCCGGCGAAGGACGCGTGACGCACCAGACGAGCGTCGCGGCCCGCTCGGGCGGACTGAACTGGGACGACCTCGACTGGCGGCACGGGTACGACGACATGGCCGCGTACCGGCAGTCGAAGATCGCCGTCGCCCTCTTCGCCCGCGAGCTCGACGCGCGCAGTCGCGCCGCCGGATGGGGCGTGTCGAGCAACATCGCCCACCCCGGCGTCAGCCCGACGAACCTGCTCGCGGCGCAGCCCGGAATGGGCCGGGCGAAGGCGTCTCCGGGCCGGGCGCTGATCGTCGCGCTCTCGCGCGTCGGGCTCGCCGGAACCGTGCCGAGCGCCGCCGAGCCCGCCCTGCTCGCGGCCGCCGGCCCCGACTCCCGCGGCGACGAGTTCTACGGCCCGCGTCGCGTCATCGCGGGTGCCCCGCGTCGCCAGGAGTTCTGGGCGCCGTTCCGCGACCTCACGGACGGACCGCGCCTCTGGGACGCCTCCCTCGAGATGATCGGCGACCGCTTCACGGCCTGAGCGGACGGGCACAGCACGCACGCGGACCCGGCGCACCACGCAATGCGCCTCGCTCGACGCGCAGATCGTGTGCCGGCGCCGGATGAGCGAGGAGAGCCCTGGCGATCATGTCTCCGGGTGCTGCCCGGCACCTGTAGAGACGCCGTGCGAGGAGAGGGCGAGCGACGCGATGCGTAGGAGGAACATCCGGCAGCTGACCCCCGCTCTCCGAGTGGGACGGATGCCGAGAACCGCGCCACGGCGGTGGCATGACGTGGCGCGCCGCCGGTGGTCTTTCGCTGTGACACGGGTCGCCATCGTCGCGATCGGCGCCCTCGGGGTCGGGCTCGCCACACCGGCGCAGGCGGCCGACGATGCCGCAGCTCCTCCGGGCTCGGCCCTCTCCCATCTCGCGTCCACGACCGTCGATGACGCTGTGTCGGATCTGACCGCGCCAAGCGCGCCCTCATCGTTCTGGGTCGCTCCCTCACTGCTCTCGGCCGTCGTGATCATCGTCGGATTGATCTTCCGGCAGCGTGAACGCGCTCGCGACCGAGCCCGCGACGGCTGACCCCGGGCCGGGCCGCCCGCGGGCGGAGTCAGGGCAGCCGATCGACGAGCCGGACGATCGGCGCGACGCTGACCGATGCCGGCAGAGAGGGTCGCACCGTCAGGGTCGCAGGCTCGGATGCGGTCGAGCCGTGGCCGTTCGTGAACACGATCCGGTACTCGGTCTGGTCCATGGCGAGCGTGGTCGGCCCGGTCGAGTATTCGGGCTGCGTCGCACCCGGGATGTCGACCCATTCGCCGCCCGCGATTCGCTGCTGCCACTGCTGCGTGCGGTCCGGTGAGACCGCGGGGGTGCTCGCCCGGAACACCGCGTCGTGGCCGACGAGCGTCCGCACGTCGGCGGGATGGGAATCGATGACCGGCGCGGCGAGAACGGTGAGCAGCGCCGGGTCGCTGACAGTGCGGCCCAGATGGTTCTCGGCCACGGCCCGGAACCGGAGACCGTCCATCTCCGCGGTGACGTTTGAGAAGAAGAGGCTGTTGGGAGATTGAACCCACTCTTCGAACGTTCCGGACTCGTACGCCTCCCAGACCACACCATCCCGCGAGACCTCCCAGGTGACAGGGAGCGTGCTTGGGGTCGCATTGTCCACCACCCAGACGTAGAAGCTGGCGAACCCTCCGAGCGAAGCGACGACATCCGACGGGTGCGTGATGAAATACGGTGCACCGCGAACGGTGAGGACGGCGCCATTCGTGTGGACAGACCCCGCGGCGTTGGTGTGTACCGCGCGGTATCGCCATCCGTTCATCTCGGCCGTCGTGGCCTCCAGGCGGAGCGTGGCGGCGGTCGCCCCGACGATGTCGGACCAGGTCGCACCGCCGTCGGCCGACACCTGCCACTGGGTGCGGACGCCGTCACCGGAGGCGGATGTCGTGAACTCGGCGCCGCTCCCGACGTCGACGATGACGTCGACGGGGTGCTGCTCCACGAGCGGCAGATCGAGCACGGTCACCGTAAAGGTGCCGGCGGCGAGCGGTTCGCCGTTCGGCGCCAGCAACCGCATCGCGCCGCCTTCCAGAACCGCTCCACGGGGCGCGTCCTCGGACAAGCGCATCTGCATGAAGATGCCGGTGGGCATCGGGACGCTCGCGGAGACGGACCGCGCCGTGCGGCCGTCATCGTGAAGAGTGAAGGCGAGCTGCCCCTGCGACTGGTGTTGCATGGCCACGATCTCAACGTGGGCGGGGACGGTGAACTCGAATCTTCCGGTGATGGCGGGCAGGGCCACACGATAGGCGAGAACATGGAATGCTTCTCCCGGCGCCCTGACGGAGTCGTCGCCGGAGGCGATGATCTCCTCGAGAGCCCGCGGACTCGCAGCCTCAGACTGCACCGATTCCGCGGCGGTCGACGCAGCGTGCGCGGGCACGGTGACGCCGATCAGCGCGACCATGGACACCGCGGCCACCGCCGTCAGGTACCGAGCCCTGAGCCATCTCACGGTGCTTCCCCTTCGTTCTCGTCCACGCACGAGATTAGGAGTGGCCCACGGCACCTAGAGGCTCACCGTGGGGATCTGAGTGCGCGACCGCCGAGAGTGAGTGCCGGGTCGCGAGGCGGCAGTCGGGCTCGAGCGGATCGCCGATCGAGGGCCGCTGGAGGCGAGATCGCGTGGCGAGCGATCAGCCGATCCCGACTACTCCGCCGGCGGCTCCCCTTCACCGCAGGCAGAGATGCCCGGCAGGGAGACGACCGTGCGGCGGTCCAGATCGATCACCTGAACGTCGAAAAGAATGCCGCTGGAGTGCCGGAATGCGATGGCGGGCACTGATACCTCGAACTGCATCGAACGAAGCCGGAGGGTGGAAGCGGGTGCGGCGACTCAGCTCCAGTCGCTAGGGGCCTCGTAGGTCGCCCCCATCGCTTCACGCCCCCGACACTTCAGCCCCTCACCGCTGCTCGAGAACCAGCTTCCGTGCCCCGAAACCGTGACCAGTTGCCGGTCATGCGCCGCCCACGCGACGCCCAGCTATGTCCGCGGCGTGACCGGATTACGGGCACCGAAGGACCGACGACCAGCCCCAGCGCACGGTAGTCATCGCTCCAGAGAGAGAGAGAGAGAATCGAGGCAGTGGCCGCCGCGGGGCCGAAGGCGGGACCAGACACGCCCACCTGGCGGCCACCATAGCCTCGTGTCACGACTGCGGGACGCGGGTGGGCCGGTCGCTGGCCCCGCGGCGGACACGGCTGGCGCAACCGAGGGTCACAGCCGAAACTAGCCCGGGGACAGAAGCAGCGTCATCCGACGCGCTCGCCTGTCATGGCGCAATGAAGCAGTGACGGCGCTTCACTCGTTCGGTGGCTCGCCATCGCCGCATGGAGCGAGACCGAGAAGGTCCACGACGATGTCCCCTTCGGTCCCGAGTACCTTGACGTCGAGGACAGCCCCGCTGGCGTGATTGAAGGCCACGGCTGGGGACTTGATGTCCACCGTCTCGGCGATCACGTAATCAGAACCAAGGCGGCCGGGGAGCGCCTCGACGAATGCTTCGCCGTCGAAACCCGGCTGTGGCGTGACTGCCCAACGGTTGATGGAGTAGTACCCGCCGCCGTCGCAAGCCAGGTAAGCCGAGTCGGGAGTTCGCACCTCGACGACACCCCCGGCGATCTCGTCCGCGATTCGTTGCATCGCTGCCTCAGTATCCGCCCGCGCCTGTTCGAGCGTCGACCTTCCTGCCATCGCACACCCCACCATCGTCATGCCTGCCAGCGTCAGAACTGCAGTGACCGACACTGCACGGGTCCGCTTCATCGATTCGCCAGTTCCATAAAGATGCGCTCCAGGTGGAGATGCGTCTGGAGGTTCATGGACGGATCCGCTGAGATCACGTCCCCGTGTTGCCCGAAAGGGCGGAAGCCTGTGAATCCGGAGTCGAGCTCGGTGAAGCCGTTCTCTTCGCTGGCGGTCACGGCGTATCCGAACGGGTCGACCTGCATCCCGTCGAGCGCCCGGTTGATGTCGGTGGGGCCTTGGATGGCGTAGTAAGCGGTGCCGTCTTGCGGTTCCCACCCGTCCAGCATCCCGATGCCTGCCAGGACCACGCGTGCCTGGAAGTCAGCACCCAGCCGTTCAGCTTGACCGCCGGGGCTCGACCCGAATGAGTGCTCGACGGAAAGGAGAGGTGTCGAGTCGGTGATGACATCCAGTTCCTCCTCGAACGCCGCGTAACGGCTGCCGAGCGGCAGAGCCCACAGATTCACCTGCGGCCCGAACACCGCCACTTCCGGCGGAGCGAGGTTCGGGAAGAACCCCTGCTTGAGCACGAAGCCCGCCACCTCCACATCATCGGGGGATACTCGACCATCCGCCGCGTCAGGGATGTCAGCCCCTCGTCGGCGGTGGAGGAGTAGAAGCTCTCCATCGTCGTGTTGGTGCCGGGCATGAAACTCATGATGACATCCGCCTTCGAGACGTCACCGAACATCTCGATGATCTGCTGCGGCTGCGCCACCCTCGGGGGTCGTCACGTCGCCATCCTAGAAGCACTACTCCGGGACGTCAGCGACCCGAAGGCAGCAAACGCCCCCTAGACGAGCATTCCGACGGTCAGCGCCGCGCCGGCCGCCAAGCCTATTCCCACGGTTGCGGCCCTACCCCGATGATGGGTTCGGAGGCGCATCGCACTATGGAAACACCTCAGCCGCCGACGGATCCTGCGGCTCGTCGGCGAAACCACCAGCTCATGGTCGCGGGCGTTCTCTGCTACCCCGTGGCGGGACTGCTGCTGCTGCATGCGCTGGACGAGCCCGGCGCCCCGTTGCGCTGGGTACTCCTGGGACTGTGGGTAGCTCTCGCAGGCGCTGCGAACGTGTTCGCCTGGAAGCGTTACTACAAGCGATACCCGCCGCAGCCATGGCCGGGCTCGCCGCAGAGACGGCCGGACGCTACCGGGCACAGCGTCCCACCTTCTGCGCCAGATCGCGCCATCCCTCATCGGCCACAGAACCGCGGTTGACAGCACGACCCAGATCCGCACCAGGAACGCACCATATATGCAGAAAACCCCCGGATAACCGGGGGTTTTCATTGGCGGTGACGGTGGGATTTGAACCCACGGTAGGGGGTTACCCTACACAACTTTTCGAGAGTTGCACCTTCGGCCGCTCGGACACGTCACCGCCGACCAGCTTACGACATCCGAGGCGATGCTGCGAACCACGTGTCCCCGGCCAGGCGTAGCGTGTGTCTGTGACGCGATCATCGACCCCGCAGACGGCTCTCATCGTCGCGATCGCGTCGCTCGCGTCATCCGTGGCTTTCCTCGACAGCACGATCGTGAACGTCGCACTCCCGGCGATCGAGCGCGAGCTCGGCGGCGGACTCGCGACGCAGCAATGGGCGGTCGACGCGTATCTGCTGACGCTGTCGTCCCTCATCCTGCTCGCGGGCTCGGTGAGCGACGCCTACGGGCGCCTCCTCGTGCTCCGCATCGGACTGATCGGCTTCGGTGTCGCCTCGGTGGCGGTAGGTCTCGCGCAAGACCCGGTCTTCCTCATCGCCGCGCGCGCCGTCCAAGGTGCGGCTGGCGCCTTCCTCGTGCCGAGCTCGCTCGCCCTCATCACCTCGCTCCTCCAGGGCCACGAGCGCTCGCGCGCCATCGGCCTGTGGACGGCCTTCACGACGGGCGCCTCGCTCGTCGGGCCGCTGCTCGGCGGCCTCTTCGTCGACCTGCTCTCCTGGCGCTACGCATTCCTCATCAACGTGCTGCCGGTGGCCGTCACGCTGTGGCTCGTCGCGCGGCTCCCCGTCCACGACGAGCGCCGGGCCGACGCCGGGATCGACTGGTTCGGCGCCGCCCTGTGCACGGCGGGCCTCGGCGGCATGGTCTTCGCGCTGATCGAGCAGCCGAACCTCGGGTGGACCTCCCCCGCGATCTGGATGCCGCTGGCCGGCGGCGCCGTGATGTTCGCGGCCTTCCTGCTGCGGCAGCGAACGTCGCGGCATCCGATCCTGCCCCTCGGACTGTTCCGCGCGCGCAACTACTGGACCGGCAACCTCGCGACCCTGTTCGTCTACGCGGCCCTCTCGCTGAACGGCTTCGTCGTCGGCGTCTACCTGCAAGAGGGCGCCGGCCTCAGCGCGACGCTGGCGGGCCTGGCGAGCCTGCCGACCACGGTGCTGCTGATCGCGCTGAGCCCGTGGGCCGGCTCGCTCGCGGAACGCCTCGGCGGGCGCCTGTTCATGACCGTCGGCCCCCTCGTCATGGCCGGCGGCGCACTGATGCTGCTGCTGGTCGACGAGGAGTTCGACTACTGGTGGCAGGTGCTCCCCGGCCTCGTCGTGTTCGGGCTCGGACTCGGCGCGACGGTCTCGCCCCTCACCGCGACGATCCTCGGCGCCGTCGACCCGGAACGTTCGGGCATCGCGTCAGCCGTGAACAACGCCGTCGCGCGGGTCGCCGGCCTCGTGGTCATCGCCTTCTTGGCGCCCATCGTGGGCGGCACGCTCGACCTCGCCGGCTTCCACCGGGCGGCGATCGTCACTGCCGCACTCATGGCCGCAGGCGGGCTCATCGCCTTCGCCGGCATCCGGAACAGCGCACCCTCAGCTGAAGGAGCCCCGACGGCGGCTGACTGACGCTCAGGCCGGCGAACGCTCAGGCCGGCGAGCGCTCCGACGCGAGCGGGCCGAGCACAGACAGCATCCGCAGCTTCTCCGCCGCCTCCGACCCGGGCTCGGGCGTGAGGGTGAGGAGCGCCTGCGAACGGTCCTCCGTGAAGAGCACCTGGCAGTCGACCTCGATCTCGCCGACGGCGGGATGCACGACCACCTTGTGATCCGCGAACCGCTCGGCGACCTCCTCGAGATCCCAGAGCCGCGCGAACTCGGCGCTCCGCTCGCGCAGGTCGTCGACGAGACGCGCGGCCCGCGACCCTGCGCCACCCCGGCCCGCGACGGCGCGGAGATTCGCCACGATGGCCCGGCTCTGCCGGTCGTGATCGGATGCCGGATACACCGCCCGCTCGCTGACAGGATGCACGAACCAGCACCAGGCGCCGCTGCGTTCGGGCCCGGTGCGTCGTTCCCGCGCGCCGAAGAGAGCCCGCGCGAGGTCGTTCTGGGCGAGAGTCTCGTCGAGCTCGGTGATCACGAGCGCCGGGATGTCGTCGAGCCGATCGAGCACCCGCTGAAGCGCCGGAGCGACGTGGTCGGCGGCGCCGGAGCGCTCGGGCGGCGTATGCCCCGCGAGGCGATGCAGGTGGTCGCGCTCCGAGCGCGAGAGGCGCAGGGCCCGCGTGAGCGACGCGAGCATCTGCAGGCTCGGCTGCGGCCCGCGCTCCTGCTCGAGACGCGTGTAGTAGTCGGCGCTCATGAGAGCGAGTTGCGCGACCTCTTCGCGCCGGAGTCCCGGCACCCGGCGGCGCTCCCCCGACGGCAGTCCGACGTCTTCCGGACGCAGCCGCTCGCGACGTGCGCGGAGGAATCGGGCGAGTGCGGCGCGGTCCACGCATCCATTGTGACCGCGGCGACCCGCTCGAGCCAGGGACCGCCGCTCCCCCGTTCACGTGTGCCTGGATGCAGGGGGATGCCGCGACGAGAGTCGTCGCATGGACATTACCGGACGCACCATCTTCATCCCCGGCGCGACGAGCGGCATCGGCCGCGCTCTCGCCATCGCCCTCGCCGAGCGCGGCAACACGGTCATCGTCGGTGGCCGCCGGCGCGAACTCATCGACGACCTCCGCTCGTCGCACCCGGCCATCGACGGCGTCGAGATCGACACGTCGGATGCCGCATCCATCGACCGTGCCGCCGCCGAGGTTCTGGAGCGGCATCCCGGTCTCGATGTGCTCGTCACGATGGCGGGCATCATGAACGCGGAGGACTGGACCTCTCCCGTGGGATTCGTCGACAGCGCGGAACGCACCGTCACGACGAACCTGCTGGGGCCCATCCGGCTGATCGGCGCGTTCATCGAGCACCTGCTGACCCGCCCCGCCGCGACGATCATGACGGTCTCGTCGGGGCTGGCCTTCGCCCCGCTCGCTGCGACGCCCAGCTACAACGCCACGAAGGCGGCGATCCACATGCTGAGCGAATCGCTGCGTCTGCAGTACGCCGGCTCCCCCGTCGAGATCGTGGAGCTCGTGCCGCCGGCTGTGCAGACCGACCTCATGCCCGGTCACGCCGACAACCCGCAAGCGCAGCCGCTCGACGAGTTCGTCGACGAGGTGATGGCGATCCTCGAGCGGGATGCCGATGTGCGTGAAGTGCTCGTCGAGCGCGTGAAGTTCCTGCGCCATGGTGAAGCGCGCGGCGACTACGCAGATGTCGTGCGGACACTCAACTCCTCCGACCCCCACGCAGGTCGGAGAGGGGCCCGGTAGCGACTCTCATGCGCCCCTGCCAGACTGAGATCATGAGCGCGATCGAGAACTCCAAACTCACCGTCGTCGGCGCGGGCGCCGTCGGATCCAGCGTCGCCTACGCGGCCCTCATCCGCGGCTCGGCCCGTCACGTGGCCCTCTACGACATCGCCACCGAGAAGACCGAGGCCGAGGTGCTCGACCTCGCACACGGCGCTCAGTTCACCGGCTCGAGCGACATCATCGGCGGGTCCGACATCTCTGTCGCAGAGGGCTCGCACGTCGTGGTCATCACCGCCGGCGCCAAGCAGAAGCCCGGACAGACGCGCACGGAGCTCGCGGGCGTGAACGCGGGCATCATCGCATCGATGATGCCGCAGCTGCTCGATGTCGCCCCCAACGCGACCTTCGTCATCGTCACCAACCCCTGCGACGTGCTCACCGTTCTCGCGCAGGAGGCCACCGACCTGCCGCCCGAGCGCATCTTCGCCTCCGGCACCGTTCTCGACACCTCGCGTCTGCGCTGGAAGATCGCCCGTCGCGCCGGTGTCTCGATCTCGAGCGTGCACGCCTACATCGTCGGCGAGCACGGTGACACCGAGTTCCCGCTGTGGTCGCATGCCACCATCGGCACGGTGCCCATCCTCGACTGGGTGCCCCTCGACGGTCAGCCCAAGTTCACCGCGGAGGAGCTGGACCAGATCGCCGTCGACGTCCGCGACGCCGCATACAAGGTGATCCAGGGCAAGGGTGCGACGAACTACGCCATCGGCCTCTCGAGCGCGCGCATCGTCGAGGCGATCCTGCGCGACGAGGATGCCGTACTGCCCGTCTCCACGGTGCTGCGCGACTTCCACGGTGTCGACGGCATGGCGTTGTCCGTGCCGTCGGTCGTCAACCGCCGGGGCGCGTTCCCTGTGCGCGAGATCGAGTTCTCCAAGCGCGAGCTCGAGCTGTTCCAGCACTCGGCGGCGGCCCTCAGCGACGTCGCCACCTCCCTGCGCGGCTGACCTCGCGCGCGCCCGGCGCGCGGTGTCGCGCGGGGTGCTGATACATCCGTCGGACCGGCGGTGCTGGTGTCGTCCCGGAGCCGCGGGAAGACGACATCCGCACCACCGGTCCGACGTATGTATCGCCCGAACCGGCGCCGGCGCTGACAGACGAGGGGATGTCGGGGGTCGCGCCTACCCTGGACGCATGGCCTCTCGACGTCCCGCCCCCACCACGGCCTTCAAGTGCACGGAATGCGGGTGGACGACGGCGAAGTGGGTCGGCCGCTGCGGGGAGTGCCAGCAGTGGGGCACCGTCGTCGAGGCGGCGACGCAGACCGGCATCACGTCGACCGTGACGGCGGTGAGTCCCGGCGCTGCGCGCGCCGCTCGTCCGATCACCGAGATCGACACGACCGAGGCACCACGGCGGTCGAGCGGTGTCGGCGAGTTCGACCGCGTGCTCGGCGGCGGCGTCGTCCCCGGCGCGGCGATCCTGCTGTCGGGTGAGCCCGGCGTCGGCAAGTCGACTCTGCTGCTCGAGGTGGCCGCCCAGTCGGCTCGCTCGGGGCGTCGCGTGCTCTACGTGAGTGCCGAGGAGTCGCTCGGTCAGGTCCGGCTCCGGGCCGAGCGGACCGGCGCGCTGCACGACGCGCTCTACCTCGCAAGCGAGACCGACCTCGCCACGGTGCTCGGCCACGTCGACGAGGTGCGTCCCGATCTGCTCATCGTCGACTCGGTGCAGACGGTGTCGTCATCGCTCTCCGACGGAGTGGCCGGCCAGCCGAGCCAGGTGCGCGAAGTGGCGTCGACGCTGATCCGTGTCGCGAAAGAGCGCGACCTCCCCGTCCTCATCGTCGGACACGTCACGAAAGACGGGTCGATCGCCGGCCCCCGCGTCCTGGAGCACCTCGTCGACGTCGTCTGCCAGTTCGAGGGAGACCGGCAGACCTCGCTCCGGTTCGTCCGAGCACTGAAGAACCGTTTCGGGCCGACGGATGAGGTCGGATGCTTCGACATGACCGGCGACGGCATCGCAGAGGTGCCCGATCCGAGCGCGCTGTTCCTGGGCCACGGCGACCCCGTCCCCGGAACCTGCGTGACGATCGCGCTCGAGGGTCGACGCGCGCTGCCCGTCGAAGTCCAGGCACTGACGCTCAAGACCGGGGCGCCGAACCCCCGCCGTGTCGTCAGCGGCGTCGACAGCGCTCGCGTCGCGATGATCCTCGCCGTGCTCGAGAAGCGGGGAGTCGCAGTCACGAGTGACCAGGATGTCTACGTCTCGACCGTGGGCGGCGTGCGCCTCGTCGAGCCCGCCGCCGACCTCGCCATCGCCATCGCCATCGCCGGCGCCGTCGGCGGTAAGGCCGTGTCGCGACAGGTGGCGGCCTTCGGTGAGCTCAGCCTCGCGGGCGAGATCCGCCCGGTCACCCAGTCGAACCAGCGGCAGTCCGAAGCGAAGCGCATGGGCTATACCGCGGTGGTGGATGCCTCATCCCGGACCATCGGGGGAGCGATGCGCGACCTGCAGGTGCGCCAGCCCGCGGCATCCGCCACCGACACCGGCTTCTGACCCGCTCACGCCCTTCGCCCCGCCTCACCTGGCAGCTCACGCCCCCACCCGAGGGATGACGGGGCACCAACTGCCAACCCAGCGACCAGCACCCCAACCCACCCCGACTCACCTGGCAGCTCACGCCCCTACCCCAGGAGTGAAGGGGCACCAAGTGCCAGCCCAAACCACGAGCCCCAACCCACCCCGGCCCACCTGGCAGCTCACGCCCGCACTCAGCGCTCGAGGGGGCGCGAAGCGCCAACCCAAACCACGAGCCCCCGCCCGAGCCCCAAACCCCAAACCCCGAGCCCAAACCCGAACCCGAGACCGCACGATCACGCGTCGAGGGCGGCGATCACGTCCTGCGGGGCGGCCTGCATCGGGTGCGGGCCCGCGATGTCGAAGAACACCGTGGTGATCTCCGACTCGTGAACCCCGAGGAACGCGCGCAGACCGCCGGGCGACTGCAGCGCGACATGGGCCGGGAGCGCCTCGGGCTTGTGGGCCGCATCGCTGAACAGGAGCAGCGCGACATCCCCCGTGTTCGGATCCCGATAGGTCCAGATCTCCCCGACGTCGCGCGGATCATCCCGGTTCCCCGGCCGCATGAGCGGCACGACGGTCGGGCCGTGCCGCAGGGCGAACGCGAGGGCCGCCATGTCCTGCGTCTGCAGAGCGTCGGCGAGCTGCGGGTTGCGGAACTCGGGCAGCGGCTTCTTCGCGCCCCGCTTCTTTCCAGCCATCACCTCAGCCTAGAGAGAGAAGGGGCCCTCTCGAACTCTTCATTGGGGACTGAGGAAATCGAGAGGGCCCATCGCTCACCCGAGGTGGGGATCCGTCGTCGCGATTCTGGGGGGTTACGCGACTACTCGCTGCTGGGGACAGCGGGGTTCCTCGGGGAACTGCATCCAGGTTACGACCGGTCCCGACCCCTGTCTGCCTCTAGCCGGTGAGAAAAGTCTCACCCACGCGACGGCTTCAGCGCAGGACGAACTGACGTTCCTGCTGACCCGCCAGCCCGCCGATCTCGACCGCCAGATTGAAGTAGCCCGCGGGCGCTGCCGGCCGCTCCCCGTCGCAGCTGTCCACCGACGACCGCGTGCGATCCCAGGTGATCGGCGTCACGCTCGAGACCGTCTGTCCGGGATCGATCTGCACGACCTGGTCGCTCGACTCGCTCTGACAGTCGGTCGAGCGCCACCAGACGTCGGGGCCGCTCGAAACCGTCAGCTTCTGCGTCGCCGTGCCGACGTTGAGCAGGCACGGCTCCGCGCCCGAGTTCGTCAGCGAGATCGACAGCTGCGGCAGGTCGCCGGCGCCGTAGGCGTCCTTATCGGTGACCGCGGAGACCTGGACCGATCGAGCAGAGCATGCCTCGACGTCGGCCGGCGTGGCGTCCGAAGACGGCTGAGGCGCGCTCGGGGATGCCGCGGGCGCGGGCTGGTCGGCCGGAGGAGACGCCGACGCCTCGCCGGCATCCGACGACACGGTCGGAGCGGGCGCGCTGCCCGCGGTCGAGCCCTCCCACGGGCGCCAGAACGCGAGCACCACGGCCGCGATGACGAGGAGCACGACGAGGAGCAGCACGAGACGTCGCCGACGGTAGACCGCGGGCGAATGACGGCGGCGAGGCGGCGTGTCGGTCATGAAGCCAGGGTAGGACGCGGGCCGGATGCCGCCGAGGCGGCACGCCTAGAGGTGCTTGAGCATCCGGGTGTTGCCCAGGGTGTTCGGCTTGACGTGCGCGAGGTCGAGGAACTCCGCGATGCCCTCGTCGGGGCTCCGCAGCAGCTGGGAGTACACGTCGGCATCGACGATCTGCTCGCCGATCGCCTCGAAGCCGCGACGCGCGAAGAAGTCGACCTCGAACGTGAGGCAGAACAGGCGCGACAGGCCGAGCTCCCGAGCGCCCTGTTCGAGCCGGTCGACGATCGCGCCGCCCACTCCACGGTGCAGCCACTCGTCGACGACGATGAGGGTGCGCACCTCGCCGAGGTCTTCCCACATGACATGGAGGGCGCCGCATCCGATCAGCTGCCCGTCGGCCTCGGCGACGACGAACTCCTGCACCGACTCGTAGAGCACCACGAGGTCCTTGCCGAGCAGAATTCGTCGCTGCACCCAGGGCTCGAGCATCTCGCGGATGCCGCGGACGTCGCTCGCCCGTGCGGGGCGGACGACGAAGGCCGGGTCGTCGGAGCTCACACCTCAACGATAGTCCGCGCCGGTAAGGTTGCCTCAGCCCGAGATCCCTCCCGCTTTGGAGTACCGACGTGAGCGTGCTCCGTGACTACGCAGCCGCAGTGTCCCAGCCGACACTGCCGCTGTCGTCGCTTCCCCACGGACCTGCAGACCTGTCACGCTACGACGAGGTGGTCGACGCCGACGGCGGCCTCCGCCCGGCCTGGCAGTCTCTCGCGGGCCTCGCGCTGGCCCTGACGCCGTCCGAGCTCGGCCGCGTCGAAGGCGAGATCACCCGTTTTCTCGCCGATGACGGCGTGACCTACGTCCGGCCCGACAGCGGCGCCCAGCCCTGGCAGCTCGACCCCGTGCCGCTCGTCGTCGACGCCGCCAGCTGGGCCCCGCTCGAGACGGGCCTCGCACAGCGCGCCGAGCTGCTGAACGCCGTCCTCGCCGACCTGTACGGACCGCAGACCCTGCTGTCGTCGGGGGTCGTCCCCGCCGCCGCGGTGCTCGGCCACTCGGGATTCCTCCGCCCCCTCGCGCGGGCGACCGCGGCAGACCGGCATCCGCTGCTGCTGTCGGGCACCGACCTTGGTCGTGACGCCGACGGCGAATGGCGCGTGCTCGCCGACCGCGTGCAGGCCCCGTCCGGCCTCGGGTTCGCGATGGAGAACCGCCGCGTCATCTCGCAGGTGCTCCCCGATCTGTACCAGCAGAGCGACCCGCACCGCATGGAGCCCTACTTCTCGGCGCTGCACGCGACTCTCGCCGCATCCGCGCCCGAGGGCGTCACCGAGCCCCGCGTCGTCGTCCTGACGCCAGGGCCGCACTCCGAGACCGCGTTCGACCAGGCCCTCCTCGCGCGGGGCCTGGGCCTGTCGCTCGTGCAGGGCAGCGACCTCGTCGTGCGCGGCGGGCGGGTGTGGATGAAGCCCACCGGCTGGCCCCGCCGGGAACCGACCGAGCAGGTCGACGTCATCCTGCGCCGCGTCGACGCGGAATGGTGCGACCCGCTCGAGCTGCGCTCCGACTCGCGCCTGGGTGTGGCCGGCCTCACCGAGGCGGTGCGGCGCGGAACCGTGCGCCTGGTCAACGGACTCGGAGCGGGCGTCCTCGAGAACCCGGCGCTCCTGCCCTACCTGCCCGCCGCGTGCGAGGCGCTGCTCGGCGAACAGCTGCGCCTGCCCGCCGTCCCGACGTGGTGGTGCGGTGACGACGAAGCGCGCGCCACCGTCATCGAGCGCGTGCACGCGCAGGACCCGACGTTGCTCGTCCGGACGATCGACGGGTCGCGCCGCGATCTCGCCGGACGGGATGCCTCGGCCGTCGCCGCTCGCATCGAGGCGGCTCCGCACCGTTACGTCGGCCAGGAGCTGCTGCCCCTCTCGCAGGCCCCCGTCTGGACCGGCGAGGGCGCGCGTGCCCGGGCCCTGATCTTCCGCGCATTCACTCTGCGCCACGGCTCGGCCTACCGCCCGCTCCTCGGCGGGCTCGCCACGGTGCGCGAGAGCCCCGACGCAGCCCCGACGACGAAGGACGTCTGGGTGCTGAAGGCCGCCGAGGGCGACGCGGACCAGGGCCTCGTCGAGATCGGTCCGCTCCCGGGCGGCCGGAGCGCTCCGAGCATCGCGCCGCGCGCCCTGGACGACATGTTCTGGTCGGGTCGCTACGCCGAGCGCGCCGAAGACCTGCTGCGGCTCGTGCTCACGGCGCAGCAGCAGCTCGACCTCGCCGGAGCCGGCCGCGCCAGCCACACGAGCGCCCGCGTGCTGCGCGACGCCGTCCACCGGCTCGCCGGGCCGGGACCGGATGCCGCCGACGCCGATTTCCGGTCGCTCCTGCTCGACCCCGCGCGGGTGGGCTCGGCCGCCCATGCGCTCAGCCGACTGCGCGAGGCGCTCGACGGAGTCCGCGACCAGCTGTCGGGCGACACCTGGCGCGTCTTCGCGGGCATCGAACGCGCCTCTCGTGCGCTCCGGGCCTCATCGCACGCGCACCGTACGGCCGAGTCGGCGGGACGCATGCTCACCGTCGTGCTGTCGTTGCAGGGCGTGACGGCCAACATGATGCGCGACACCGGATGGCACTTCATCGAGGCGGGACGCTTCCTCGAGCGCGCACTGCAGGTGTGCCACGTGTTGCGGGTCGTCGTCGACCGCCGCGACGCACGCACTGAGCGGGCCGTGCTCGAGGCGCTGCTCACCGCGTCGGAGAGCATCGTCACCCACCGGCGCCGGTTCCGCGGGTCGGTGCGCCTCGGCGACGTGCTCGACCTGCTGCTGCGCGACCCCGACAACCCCCGCTCGCTCGCCTTCTGCCTCGCCGAACTGCGGACGCATCTCGCCGCGGCTCCCGCATCGACGGGGTCGACCCGTCCGGAGCGCCTGGTCGACGACCTCGAGAACCTCGTCGACGCGATCGACACGGATGCGCTGGGGGATGCCGTCGACGGCATCCGATCGCCGCTCTCCGCGCTGCTCGACGACCTCATGGCGCACCTCGAACAGCTCGGCGACGCGATCGACGAGCTGCACTTCGAGAGCGGCCCGCCCCCGGTCGCCCTGTCGTCGCTCGCCCTCATCGAGGAACTGATGGAGGCTCGCGCGTGAAGCAGTACCGCGTCTGGCATCGCACCGCCTACACCTACAGCGCCCCCGTCGAGGACAGCGTCGGGCAGTTCCACCTGATCCCGCGCGAGCTGCCCGGGCAACGGGTGCGCGAGGCGGATGTCGTCGTCTCCCCCGCCCCGGGCGACATGCGTCGCGAATCCGACTACTTCGGCAACTGGTCGACCTACTTCCACGTCACCGACGCGCATGAGGCGCTGTCGATCGAGGCGTCGAGCGAGGTCGTGGTCTCCGCGCCGGAGTACGACCCGGCAGCACTCGACCTGCCCTGGGAGTCGGCGCGACCGCTGCGGCATCCCGACCAGGAGGGGGCGTGGCGCGCCGCGGAGTTCGCGATGCCGTCTCCCCGCGTCGCGCAGTCGGACGCCACCGCCGCCTACGGCGCGGTCTCGCTCACCCCGGGGCGCCCGATCGGCGAAGCGGCGACCGACCTGATGCACCGCATCTACACCGACTTCGACTACGACAGCACCGCGACGACCGTCACGAGCACCGTCGCCGATGCGCTGGAGAAGCGCGCCGGCGTCTGCCAGGACTTCGCTCACGTCGCCCTCGCGTGCCTGCGCTCGCACGGCGTCGCGGCACGCTACGTCTCGGGCTACCTCGCGACCCAGCCACCGCCCGGCAAGGAGCGGGTCTTCGGCGCCGATGCCTCGCACGCGTGGCTCGCGGTCTGGCTGCCCGGCACCGATCAGTGGCTCGCGATCGACCCGACGAACGACCAGTGGGCCAACGACCGCTACGTCACGGTCGCGTGGGGCCGGGACTACGGCGACGTCTCGCCCGTCAAGGGCATCATCTTCACCGAGGCGAAGACCTCGACTCTGCGCGTCTCGGTCGACGTCGCCCCGCTCGAGCCCTGACGCGCCGAGGTGCCGTGCGCGTTCCGCCGTGCGCGGATGCAAGGGATCCGCGCCGACACCCCGGGGCGGGGCATCCAACTCCGGGGTGTCGGGAACGAATGCTTGCATCGCGGCACGTAAGCGCGTGCCGACCGGCCACGGATGCCGGCGGGCTCAGCGGCCCGCTGCGTACTCCGTCGCTGCGGCGACGAGGCCGAGGAAGAGCCGGCGGTCGGCGGCATCCTCCTCGGGATGCCACTGCACCGCCACGAGGAAATCCGACCCGGGAGACTCGATCGCCTGCGGCAGGCCCTCGCCGCTGCGCGCCGAGACCACGAGATCGTCGCCGAGGCGGTCGATGCCCTGGTGGTGATAGCTGCTCACGGTGAGGGCGCCCGTTCCGACGAGCTCGGACAGCATCGTCCCGGCCGACACCGCGACCTCGTTCCGCGCGAAGACACCGTCGCCGAGCTGGTAGCGATCGGTGCCCAGCACGTCCGGGAGATGCTGATGGAGCGTGCCGCCCGCGGCGACGTTGATGAGCTGCAATCCGCGGCAGATGCCGAGAACCGGGATGCCGCGCTCGCGGGCGCCTCGCAGCAGCGCCAGCTCCCAGTCGTCGCGGTCGGGCCGAGCCGGATCCGTGAGGGGGTGCCGCTCGGCGCCGTACAGCTCGGGCTGCACGTCGAGGCCGCCCGTGAGGACGAGACCGTCGATCCGGTCGAGCACGACATCCGCGGCGGCCCGGGGCGACGGCTGCGGCGGCAGCAGCAGCGCGGCACCGCCCGATGACGTCACCCCGCCGAAGTACTGCTGCGGCAGGAAGCTCGCCCGCACGTCCCACACCCCCTGTTGCGCACGCTCGAGGTAGGTCGTCAGGCCGATGACGGGTCGGGGCGCCGTCGTGGCGTCGTCGCTGCTCACGCGCCGATCGTAGAGCCGCTGTGTTTCGCGCCGATCACACGCGGCACACCGCCCTCCGGGATGCGGGCGGCCGACCGCGGGCAACGCGCCGAGGTCCATGCGACGCGTCCCGTCGACCGGCTCCGGGCGCACAAGGCGACCGAGACACCGCACGCCACCGCGCTCAGCCTGTTGGCGACACCGGGAAGCGAAATGGAGCGCGGAGATGAGCGGAGGGCGACGAGCTTGAGGTCAGCGCAGCGCTCGGCGCAGGCAGATCAGTCGCGCGCGCGATTCCCACGACGGCTCGATGGTGAAACTCTGAGACCGATAGAGGGCGAGCGCGTCGGCGCGCCAGTCCCAGACGGACAGCCGCAGCCCCTCCGCATCCGCTCGCTCGGCGTGCTCGCGCGCGTATGCCATGAGAGCCGCCGCTACCCCGCGCCGGCGTCCGGCCGGCGCGACCCACAGCCGCTTCACCTCGACGTCGCGTCCGGAGCGCTGCAACGCCACCATGCCGACGACCCCGTCGTGCCCCTCGGCGACGACGACCACCGCTCCCGCGAACGCCGACGCCGGGTCGTCGATCTCGGCCTGGTATCGCGCCGGGAGCTCAGCACCGGCGAGCCGGTCCACCGCCCCGTGCTGGGCCTTCTCGTGTTCGGTCTGCAGGTGGTAATCGCGAAGGAGGCCCGAGAGGGCGATCCAGTCCGCATCCATCCTGTCGACGGCACGAACGACGACGGTGTTCGACTGCATCCCGCCATTCTCGGGCACCGGCGGCCGTCCGAGCCATGCCCTCGCCCTCCGAGCCAGCGCACGACCCACCCGCGCCGGAAACGCCGGAGGGGCGGATGCCGCAGCATCCGCCCCTCCGTGCAGCTGGTCGCTCTCGCGAACCCGGTCAGTCGCCGCTCGCAGCGATGTCGGGGGTCGCGGCGATCTCGCCGGCCGCGCCGACGCCGACCGCGACCTTGCCCTCGCGCGGAGCCGTCTCGAAGACGAACTTTCCGCCCTCGGTGTCGACCTTGACGTGGTCGCCCGCGTTGAGCTCACCGTGCAGGATCTTCTCGCTGAGCTGGTCCTCGACCTCGCGCTGCATCGCACGACGCAGCGGCCGGGCACCGAGCGCCGGGTCGAAGCCGATCTCGATGAGGCGGTCCTTCGCGGCATCCGACAGCTCCACCGTCATGTCGCGGTCGAGCAGACGGTCGCTCAGTCGCTTCGTGAACAGGTCGACGATCTGACGGAGCTCGGCCTTGTTCAGCTGCGGGAAGACGATGACGTCGTCGACGCGGTTGAGGAACTCGGGCTTGAAGTGCCGCTTGAGCTCCTCGTCGACCTTGCCCTTCATCCGCTCGTAGCTGGTCTGCGCGTTGCCCTCGACCTGGAAGCCGACCGGACCACCGGCGATCGCCGACGAACCGAGGTTCGTCGTCATGATGATCACGGTGTTCTTGAAGTCGACGATGCGGCCCTGACCGTCGGTCAGACGACCCTCTTCGAGGATCTGCAGCAGCGAGTTGAAGATGTCGGGGTGGGCCTTCTCGATCTCGTCGAAGAGCACGACCGAGAACGGCTTGCGGCGCACCTTCTCGGTGAGCTGGCCGCCCTCTTCGAATCCGACGAATCCGGGAGGGGCACCGAACAGACGCGAGACGGTGTGCTTCTCGCCGAACTCCGACATGTCGAGGGAGATCAGCGCACCCTCGTCGTCGAACAGGAACTCGGCGAGCGCCTTGGCCAGCTCGGTCTTTCCGACGCCGGTGGGACCGGCGAAGATGAACGAGCCCGAGGGACGCTTGGGGTCCTTCAGACCAGCACGCTGACGACGGATGGTGCGCGAGAGCGCCGCGATGGCCTCTTCCTGGCCGACGACGCGCTGGTGCAGCGCCTTCTCCATGAAGACGAGACGGCTGGTCTCCTCCTCGGTGAGCTTGAACACCGGGATGCCGGTGGCCTGGGCGAGCACTTCGGCGATAAGGCCTTCGTCGACCACCGCGTGCGACGCGACGTCACCCGAACGCCACTGCTTCTCGAGACGCAGGCGCTCGGCGAGCAGCGACTTCTCCTCGTCGCGGAGCGCCGCGGCCTTCTCGAAGTCCTGCTCCTCGCTCGCGCGCTCCTTGTCCTCACGGACCTTGGCGATCTTCTCGTCGAACTCGCGCAGCTCGGGCGGCGACGACAGGATCGACAGGCGCAGGCGGGCGCCGGCCTCATCGATCAGGTCGATGGCCTTGTCGGGCAGGAAGCGATCGCTGACGTACCGGTCGGCGAGGTTGGCCGCGGCGACCAGTGCACCGTCGGTGATCTGCACCTTGTGGTGCGCCTCGTAGCGGTCGCGCAGACCCTTCAGGATGTTGATCGCGTGAGGGATGCTGGGCTCGCCGACCTGGATCGGCTGGAACCGGCGCTCGAGGGCGGCATCCTTCTCGAAGTGCTTGCGGTACTCGTCGAGCGTCGTGGCACCGATCGTCTGGAGCTCGCCGCGGGCGAGCAGCGGCTTGAGGATCGACGCCGCGTCGATCGCGCCTTCGGCCGCACCGGCACCGACGAGCGAGTGGATCTCGTCGATGAAGACGATGATGTCGCCGCGGGTGCGGATCTCCTTCGTGACCTTCTTCAGGCGCTCCTCGAAGTCACCGCGGTAGCGGGAACCGGCGATGAGCGAGCCGAGGTCGAGCGAGTAGACCTGCTTGTCCTTGAGCGTCTCGGGCACATCGCCCTTGACGATCGCCTGGGCGAGGCCCTCGACGACGGCGGTCTTGCCGACGCCGGGCTCGCCGATCAGGACGGGGTTGTTCTTGGAGCGACGCGAGAGGATCTGCATGACCCGCTCGATCTCCTTCTCGCGGCCGATCACCGGGTCGAGCTTGTTGTCGCGCGCGGCCTGCGTGAGGTTGCGCCCGAACTGGTCGAGCACGGCCGAGCCGCCCTGCGGCGCCTGGGTCTGCTCGCCCGCGCCGACGGTCGCGCCGGCGGGCTCCTTGCCCTGGTAGCCGCTGAGCAGCTGGATGACCTGCTGGCGCACCTTGTTCAGGTCGGCGCCGAGCTTGACGAGCACCTGAGCGGCGACGCCCTCGCCCTCGCGGATGAGGCCGAGGAGGATGTGCTCGGTGCCGATGTAGTTGTGTCCGAGCTGAAGCGCTTCGCGCAGCGACAGCTCGAGGACCTTCTTCGCGCGCGGCGTGAACGGGATGTGACCGGTCGGCTGCTGCTGCCCCTGACCGATGATGTCCTGTACCTGCTCGCGCACGGCGTCGAGCGAGATGCCCAGGCTCTCGAGGGCCTTGGCTGCGACGCCTTCACCCTCGTGGATCAGACCCAGGAGGATGTGCTCGGTCCCGATGTAGTTGTGGTTGAGCATCTTCGCCTCTTCTTGGGCGAGCACGACCACGCGACGGGCACGATCCGTGAATCTCTCGAACATCGTCAGCCTCCTTCGAGCGCCGGGACTCCGGGCGCTTACGAAAGAGAGTAACCAGGCACGGATACGGGTATGCCCGTGTTCGCCGTCGGCATAGCGTTACGCGGGGTTGCGCTCGGCGGGGTCAGGCCATAACGTTTCTCGATAACAACGACTATCGATATGGAGCGTCCAGAGAATGCTGGTCTTGTGGAACATCGGCCCGATCCTGGTGATCGCGGTGGTGATCGTCGTCGCGGCCACCGTGTTCGGTGTCGCTGCAGCACGCGCACGCCGTCGCGGCGAACCTTCTCCCGTCGTGAGCGTCGCACTGACTCTGTCCGCGCTGTGGGCGGCCTTCGGCCTGCTCGGCGCGGCCATCTCCGTGGTTCAGAACCTCTCCGCCGACGCGCCGCGCATGAGCGTTCCGGTCGCGACGTTCTGGCCCGAGCTCCTTCCGGGAGTCACGATCGATACGGGCCCGACTGCCGAGGTCGTCGGCGGCGGCTTCACGGTCGCCGAGGTGGATGCGGCGGGCATCAGCCCTCTCGCGCGCGGGCTTTGGACTGCCGGGCAGGCGCTGTGGTCGCTGATACCCGCCGCGATCGCAGCACTCATCGCCGTGGCCTGCTTCCAGCTCCTGGCCGGACGCGCCTTCACCCGCATCATCGTGCGCATGACGATGGCGACCGCTGTCATCGTCGCTGCCGGCGGAACCGCCGCTCAGGTGCTCTCGGACATCGCCGGCAGCATGGCGTCGCACGAGCTGTTCGCGCGCGGCAGCGCGGGGTGGACCGAGATCCCCGGAATCGACGACCCGCTCGCCTGGTGGCCGGAAGCGACGCTCAACATCACCCTGCCGTTCTGGCCGATCGCCGCGGGCCTCGGGCTCGCCGCCCTCGCCGCGGTGTTCCGGTACGGCTCACGGCTCCAGCGCGACACGGAAGGACTGGTGTGATGACCCTCACTCGCGGACCCCGGTCGGATGCCGCCGACGCGATCACCGTCCTCCTCCTCGGCATCGGCGCGGCGGTCACCGTCGTACTGACGGTCGTCGCGCGCTTTCTCGACGTCTTCCGAGACGCCGGCGTCGCCTGGAGGATCGACATCGACGATGAACCGTTCTCCGCCTCCGTCGGGTCGGGGACGGGGTACGTCGACGGCATCGTGCAGACCGCCCTCGTCATCGCGCCGGAGGTCGACGGCGGCACCGCCGCCGCGCTGGCCGGCTCGTTCGTGGCGTGGGGGATCACCTGCCTCGCCGTGATCGCCGCCGTGATGTATGTGGCACGCAGCTTCTTGCGCGGACGGTTCTTCGTCCCGGCGACCGCTCGCGCCTTCGATGTCATCGGGTGGGCGCTCGTCGGAGGAGGATTCGTCGTGCTCGTCCTCGAGAACATCGGGCGTAACGGCATCCTCACCGCTCTGGGCGTCGGCGAGGTCGAGCCGCTGCACTTCCTCGACTTCTGGCAATGGGCGCCGGTATGGGCGGTCGGTGTGACCGTCGGCCTCATCGCGGTCGCCTTCCGACGTGGCGTGCGCCTGCAGCGCGACACCGAGGGCCTCGTGTGAGCCCGGCAGACGACGACGGCCCAAGCGGGGTCCATTGCCGCCTCGACGAGTTGCTCGCCGAGCGCGGGATGACCCTCACGCGCCTGTCCGAGATGGTCGGCGTATCGGTGGTGAACCTGTCGGTTCTGAAGAACGATCGCGCCCGCGCCATCCGCTATTCGACGCTCTCCGCGATCTGTCGGGCGCTCGACTGCGAGATCGGCGACCTGCTGGTCCGCGCGGACTGACGAACCGGGCCGGGGTGCGGCGAATGAGACCCCGGCCCGGACGCACCCCGGATTACCGCGTGCTGCTGAGGTCGTGGATGAGCTCTAGCTCGTCCTTCTCCGACAGCGACGTCTGCACGACGGTGCCGTTGTAGCCGGCGAGCGCCGACGCGAACTTGTCCGTCGTGATCTTCGTCGCGTAGAGCACGACCGCCGACTTCCCGGCGGAGACGGCGGACTTCACGCGGTCGCGGAACTCGGCATCCAGATTGGTCTTGTCGAGGCCCGCGAACAGCGCCCCGAACAGTCCGCCGAAGACGAGCCCGGCGATGGGCACGAAGAACAGGATGCCGATCAGCGCCCCGAACAGCGCTCCGCCCGCGGCGCCGGCTCCCACCTTCCCGACGACGCCGGGGTATTCGACCTTCGTCTTCCCCTCGTCGTCGACCTTGACCAGGGCGAGGCCGGCGAGTTCGACGACCAGGTCGTTCTGGAGAACCTGAATCTCGTTGTAGGCGGCTTCGGCATCCGCCTCGGTGTCAAAAGCGATCACGATCAAATCGGCCATGAAATCCTCATTCCGTGTGGTTCGTCCCCTCGGGGGCGACGGTATCTCCGCGTCGGAACAGCAACAAGGGGGGTCGGGGGCGCCCCCGGAGCGTCGCCCTCCGCTTCCGGCCCGCACTCAGAACGCGACGAGCGGCACTCAGCCGCACCGCGATGAGCACGCAATCCGAACCGGGCGTCCGCCGCCAGGAAGAGACGCCTGCGAGCATCTGACCGGAGCGCCGCAGCGGATCCGGCGCGTCCATGGGGGGCGTGCTGCACGACGCTGACCGACGCGCTCTCGTACAGGAGAGGAGCGCACCGTGCCACACAGAGAACGACGTCCGCGACGAGCCCCGAGGCCGAAGGCGAACGCGGCTCCGGAGCGACGCTCCGGGCAGCTCCTCCACCGGATCGGCTTCGCCACGGCAGCCCTTCTCGGGCTGACGTTCGCCGCCGGCGCTCCCGCCAGCGCGACCCAGGACGAGGGCCGTACCGATCCGCCCGGCCTCGTCCTCGAGGGATCGCCGCTGATCCACTCCTTCGACACGGCCCGCCCCGGCGACAGTGTGGAGGCTCGCTGGACGCTGACCGCGCACCGGGAGGCGGACTACAGCTTCGAGGGCGTCTTCGTCACCGTGGGCGACGTGAGCGCGCCGCTCGCCGAAGCCCTCGCGATCGAGTACGGCATCGGCGGTGAGGACGGGACGGCGACGCGCTGGCTGCCCGCGGGAACCCTGGCCGATCCCGTCCCCTACTCCACGGTGACGGGCGCCTCCACCATGGTGGGCCCCGGCTCGACGAGCATCCCGGTCCGAGTGACGCTCGGCGACGCCTCCGATCTGCCGTCGGGTCAGACGCAGAGGGTGACGGCGAACTTCGAGCTGTCGTACATCGCGGGCACGCCGAGCGACGCCCCCGGCCACGGGAACGGGCTGGCGGCGTCGGGCGCCCGGTCGTCGATCTGGCTGGTGCCCTCGCTCCTGGCCGCGCTCGCCATGGTCGTCGGCCTCCTCCTGCGCCGGCGGGAGCAGCATCACGACGCACCCGGCACCTAGGTGTGCGTGCGCCCACCCGGGGCACGCACCTAGGTGGGCACTCGTCGTCACTCACCTGACCCGGCTTCGCGGCTGAGGGATCCCGCGCGATTCCTAACCTCTGATTAGCCGCGCAGCAACGGCGACCCGGGCAGAACATCCCGGTCGGGTGCGGTTTCCCATACGAAACGAGTGGAGATGACGATGGAGAAGACGATGGAGAAGACGCAGTCGAACAAGAACCGGAAGAAGCTGCTGGCCGTGATCGCGGCGGGAGCCCTCGGTGTCGGGATGGTCGGCGTCGGAGCGAACTGGGACCACGTGACGTCCATCGTGGACAACCGGTTCTCGGCGACGGCTCCCGGAAGCGACATCGACGACGTCGGAGGCGCGCTCCTCACGGTCGCCGGCGCCCCGATCGACCACGTCTTCGACACCACGAAGTACAACCAGTTCGTCGACGCGACCTGGACCGTCACCAACAAGGGCGGTGACGCGGCGCAGTACGCGGCCAGCTTCGAGACGCGCGGCGACATCTCGCCGAACCTCGCGCAGAACCTGCAGGTCCGCTACGGCGTCACCGACGCCTCGGGTCAGGTCACGAGCTGGGTCGCGGCCGGAACGCTGGCCGAGCCGGTCGAGTTCACGACGGCCCTCGGCCTGGCCTCCGCGATCGAGGGCAACGCCTCGATCCAGGTGCCGGTGCGCATCCTGCTCGAGGACCCGACGGTCCTCGAGGGCGACGCCGGTGACGAGCACCGCGTGACGGCCGACTTCGTCGTCAGCTACATGAACCCGGCGTGATCGACCTCGGGGGCGGCGCCCTCCCCGCGCCGCCCCCGAGCCTTCCCGGAACGCACCTTGACCCGTGACCGACCGAAAGGACCGCGCATGATCCGCGCATTCCTCCGCAGCAGCGCGGTGCTCCTCCTCGTCCTGCTGGTGCTCCCCTTCGCATGGACGACGGTGAGCGGCGACCGCTTCGTGACGGTCTCGAGCGGCTCGATGGTGCCGACTTTCCAGGTGGGCGACGTCCTCTCGGTACAGAACCCGACCGGAGACGAGCTCCGGAAAGTGGGAGAGGTCGTCGTCGCCTCGCTCGACCTCGGGTCGGGGCAGAGCCAGTACGTGCACCGCGTCGACTCTCTGACGGACGACGGCGCCTGGCTTCGCGGCGACGCGAACAGCAGCCGCGACCCGCAGCCGGTCACGCAGGAGCAGGTGCTCGGCACCCCCCGCTTCGCGCTCTCGGGCATCGCAGCTCGAACCTTCGCGTACCTGCAGAGCATCGAAGGGCGTCTGACGGTGTCTGCGCTCGCCCTGACGCTCTTCATCATCCCGGGTCAGCGGCGCCGCCCGCGCCCGGAGGCGGAGCGCGTCGACATGGGGTTGCCTCGTGAGATGCAGCTGCTCAGCTGAGACGGGAGCACGGCGGTCCTGGAAAACTGACAGCGGTCAGTGCCAGATTGTGTGTGGGAGGCACCCGGTTCTCGGTCATCGAGAGCCCTCACCGCCCACGCACCGAAAGGAAGCGCGCTTGTCCGTCAGATCCCATGAGACGCATCGCATCGTCGAACTCCTCCGCCAAGGGACCAGCGTCGAACTCGTCGGGATCCGCTGGTCGGGCAGATCCGAGATCCTCAGCCAGGTGCGGAGCACCCTCGCCGATCTCGACTACATCATCCTCAACGTGGTGGGGACGGCATCCCACTCCCCGCTCGAGGCGCTGCGCGTGGCCCTCCCGCCCGCGTATCGGAGAGCGGTCGCAGAGGAGGGCGGAACGGCCGCCGCGATCAGCGATGCTCTCGCCCGATACCTCTCCAGCGGCGACAGCGTCGTGATGATCGACGATGCAGACCTGCTCGACTCGGCGTCGTGGTCCGCGCTGATCCAGCTGCACCGGCTGCTGCGACGCCCGATCGTCGCGTCGACTCTCCGCCGCGCGCTGACCGACCCGGACGAGCACCTGCTGATCAAGGCCGCCCATCCCGTCGTGCAGATCGCGCTCGAGGGATTGCGGCTCGATGTCCTTCATTCGCTCCTGGACGAGAGGGTCGACGGATCGCTCGCGCCGAGCGTCTCGGCGCGCATCCACATGGATTCGGCGGGAATCCCCGGTCTGGCGGTCGCACTGCTCGACGGGGCGCTCGCTCACGGTCTGATCTGGCGCTCGGGGGACCAATGGGTCTCCGGCCCCGCGCTCTGGTCCGACGACGCCCGCGGCGCCTACGAGTCGGTGCTCTACTCCTACCGGCCGGAGATCCGGGATGCCGTGGAGCTGCTCGCCACGACGGGAACGGTGGAGGTGACCGCGGCGTGGGCCCTCCTGGGCGCCGACCTGCTCGAGGAGCTGGAGGACAATCAGCTCGTGCGCGTCACCGAGGTCGGTGCCGATCGACGCGCGATGGTCGCTGTGCACCCGCCCGGGCTGGGGGATTACTTCCGCAATCAGCCCGCGACGGCTCGGCGCCGGCGCATCCTCAGCCACGCGACCGACAGACTCGCGCACGAGAGCTCGCGTCTCGACACGCAGACTCGCGCCCTGCTGCTCGAGCGGCTCCGCCCCGCCGGTGTTCCGCAGCGGTCGGCGTCACCGACACCGGCTCCGCTGCAGCTGGCGGACGTCCCGGCGGTCTCGCGCATGTTCACCGAGGCCTTCGACGTCCAGGTCGGTGTCGCGCGGGCGCGATGGCAGGAGGAGGGCGACCCCGGCGCTGCCGTGCGCTACCTCGGACTGCTCATGACGGGGCCGAGCGACCCGCGCGAGATCGAGGACGTCATCGGCCGATGCTCCGAACTGTTCTACGGCACCAGCCGGGATCATGAAGCGGAACTGACACTGCGCCATTTCCACTCGCGCTGGCTTCTATCGCGCGGCGCCGATCTGTCCGACGTCGTGCGCCCTCTCACGGAGAAGGTCCCGACGGGATTCGCCTACGCCGAGGCGCTCGACACCCTCGCCCGCGCTGTCCGCTGGGAGCTCGAGGGAGTCACTCCCGATGACGAGCGAGTGCTCGCCGCGCGGGCCGCCGCGGGCGGGCTCGGCGCCGACATCGCTGGGGTCCTGCTTGCGGCCTGCCGCCTCGTCTCCGGACGGATCGCCGACTGCATCACCGTGCTCGACGGCCTCGACGACGAGCTCCGGCCATGGTTGCGCGTCGGAGTCGTGCTGATGCGCGGGCTCGTCCTCTACACGACGGGACGGGTCACCGAACTCGTCGACATCGCCGCGGCGGGCGCGCAGCGGTCCATCTCCGCGCTGGATCGCATCGGGTTCGCGTGCCACTCCTACCTCGGCACACTCGGTCACCTCGCGCTGGGAAACCTCGACGAAGCGCAGGACGCGCTCGCGATCCTCCTGACGACCGGGATCAGCGCCAAGACCCTCTACTTCTCGCCCGACCGGGCCGTGCTCGTCCTCATGGCAGTCATCTCCACACGCGCCGGACACGAGAGCGCGGCGTCGGGGTATCGCGAGCATGCCGCGCAGATCGCCGGGGCGTCGGACGGCATGGTGCTGAGCGACCTGCGCTGGACGGAGGCGTTCTCGGTCGCCGTCAGCGGGGCGACCGAGGTCGCGGCCGAGATCTTCGCCGAAGTGACACGCGACGCGCGACGCCGCGGGTACGGCCTCGCGGCGGACCTGGCAATGCTCGCCTCCCTCTACATCCACTACGACCCCGAGCTCGCCGCGCAGGTCGCCGACCAACCGCAGCGCTTGGGCGGGCCGATGTACGCGATCTTCCTCGAGGCCCGCGCCGCCGCCCACGCGCAGGACCCGGCCCGAGTCGAGGCTGCCGCCCGCGGGCTGCGCGGCGAGGGGATGGCGACCGAAGCCCTGAAGTACTTCAACCTCGCCGCGCACCTCTATCGAGATCACGGCGACAACGACCGCGCAGCGGCCTGCCGAGAAGCGGCCCGCGAACTGGCCGACACGAACGTCAGACGGACGCGGCGCGACCGCACGGCGATGCTTCTCACACCGCGCGAACGCGAGATCGTCCAGCTCATCGCGGCCGACATGTCCAACGGCGACATCGCCGCCAAGCTGGTCCTGAGCGTGCGCACGGTCGAGAACCACATCCGCAACATCCGCCGGAAGACGGGAGCGTCCACCCGGGGCGAGATCGTCGCCCTCGCCGCGACGAACAAGCGCTGAAGCGCCTCCCCTCAGCCGACCAGGCTGAAGCCGCCGTCGCTCGTGAGCACCTGGCCGACCAGCCACGACCCCGCCGGGCTGCAGAGCCAGCCGATCAGCTCGGCGGGGTCCTGGGGACGCCCGACGCGTCCGAACGCCGTCGTCGCCAGCCAGTCGTCGAAGTCGTCGAGCGAGCGGTCGGTGGTGTCGGGGTCGAGATAGCCCGTGTTTACCGGTCCGGGGTTCACGGTGTTGAGGATGATGCCGAGCTCGAGCAGCTCCGCCGCGACCGTTCCGGTGACGCCTGCGAGGGCGGCTTTGCTGGTCGCATAGGCCACCTCACCGACCATCGGGCCGTGGATCTGGCCCGACGTCATCCACACGACGTGCCCCCGGGGTGCGTCGTACGGTTTCGACCCCGAGATCCGGTCGCCGGGCCGGCGGGGCACCGACGGGACGTCGGCGAAGCGGGCGGCGAACGCCGCGGTGAGGAGCAGGGTCGCGCGGGTGTTGACGTCCCAGAACGCGTCGAGACGCTCGGGCGTCATATCGAGGATGCTGCCGTCGTCGCCGCTCTTGGCGTGGTTGCACACGAGGATGTCGAGCGCGCCCGTCACCGCGGCCGCCTCATCGACCAGGTCGGCCGCCGCCGTCGCGACGCTCAGATCGCCGGCGATGTCGGCGAAGCTCGCCTCGCCCACGAGGTGAGAACGGATGCCGTCGCGCACGGCGTCGAGATCGTCGCCGCCCCACGGCAGGTCGAGGTCATGCGGCCGGTGGTGATGGATGACGACGTTCGCGCCGAGTCCGGCGAGGGTGGTGGCGACGGCGAAGCCGATGCCCCGGCGGCGCGAGACGCCCGTGACCAGGGCAGTCTTTCCGGACAGCGGCAGAGCGGGCGCAGCAGAAGAAGCGTGCATGGGTGAACCTTTCGATCACGTCGGCGTCGACGCGCGGATGGGGGTCGGAAGCGAGTTCACCGGCATTGCATGGCGCTCAGCCTAGCGAGCTGCGACGATCGCGTCACCCTGAACGCGTCACCCGGCGCGGAGCAAAGGAACGCCGCGGCGGTCGAGGGCCGCCAGGCTGGTGGCCGGAGCCGCGGGGTCGACGATGACCCCCGTGACCTCGTCGAACGGCAGCACCGTGAACGGCGACACCGCGCCGATCTTCTCCTCGCTGCCGAGGACGTAGGTCTCGGCAGCGCGCTCGGCGAGCACGCGCTTCATGGCCGCTTCGTCGGCATCGCCCGTCGTCAGGCCCGCGTCGGCGTGGATGCCGGTGACCCCGAGCAGGAAGCGGTCGGCCCGCACCATCCGGGCGGCCTCGACCGATTCCCTCATGATCCTCATCGCCGGACCCTATGCGTCGGGCACCGGCGGCGACCCCGCCCTGATGCGGCGCAACCTGGATCGCCTGGAGGAGGCGGCGTGGCCGCTCTTCGAGGCCGGGCACATCCCGATGATCGGCGAGTGGGTCGCCCTGCCCGTGCTCTCCAGTGCAGGAGCCTCGGGTCCCACCGACCCCCTGGCCGAGAAGGTGATGTACCCGGTCGCCCATCGCCTGCTGCAGCGTTGCGACGCGGTCCTCCGCCTGCCCGGCGAGTCGCGCGGCGCAGATCAGGACGTCGCGATCGCCCGAGAGCGGGGCATCCCCGTCTACACGGCCCTTCGCGACGTGCCCGGTGTGGCGTGGCGTGAAGCGTTTCATTGAACGGGCGGATGAACACTCAGGAAAATCATCAGGATTTCCCAGAAATGGCGGAAAGTGGATAGAGTCGGTGGACGTGAACACTGCTCGTCGACTCCTCGCCCTGCCCGCCGCCGCGCTGACCGTCGCCCTGCTCGCGACCGGTTGCTCCACGCTCAACGCCTTCACCGGTGGCGGAGCGGCCGCCCCGGTCCGTGACGAGTCCGGCGCGATCGCCGAGTCGAACGCGAGCACCGACGTCTTCGCGATCCGCGTCGGCGACTGCATGCTCGACTCCGGCACGGCCGACACCGAGGTCACCGAGACTCCCACCGTCCCGTGCAGCGAGGCCCACGACCTCGAGGCCTACCACGCACAGGACATCGACGCCGACGAGTTCCCCGGCGTCGAGGCGGCCCAGACCGAGGCCGAGCAGGTCTGCTACGACGCGTTCGCCCCCTTCGTCGGCATCTCGTACGAGGAGTCGGTGCTCGGCTTCAACTACTACGTCCCCACCGCAGGCAGCTGGGACGCCGGCGACCGTGAGATCCTCTGCCTCATCGGCGACCCGCAGGGCCAGGTCACCGGCACCCTCGCCGGCGCCGCGCGCTGACGCTTCTTCTCGATCGCCCGCAACGGACACCCGTCCGCTGCGGGCGATCGTCGTTTCGCGGCGCCGTCAGATGAGCTCGTCGACCAGCTGACGGATGCGCTCGCGGATGTCGTCGCGGATGGGGCGGACGGAGTCGATGCCCTGACCCGCGGGGTCGTCGAGCTTCCAGTCCTCGTAGCGCTTGCCGGGGAAGAACGGGCAAGCGTCACCGCATCCCATCGTGATGACGACGTCGGATGCCTGCACGGCCTCGGTCGTGAGCACCTTCGGCTGCTCGGCGGTGATGTCGATGCCGAGCTCGGCCATCGCCTCGACCGCGACCGGGTTGATCCGATCGGCGGGCATGGACCCGGCGGAGCGGACCTCGATGCGGTCGCCGGCGATGTCGCGGAGGAACCCCGCGGCCATCTGCGAGCGACCGGCGTTGTGCACGCAGACGAAGAGAACGGAGGGCTTGGTGTCGGTCATAGTGCCTCTACTTTCGCGCATCTGCGGCGCGACGGCTGCTTTGGGAGGATGAGGACATGCACGACGCCGCCCCCATCGACCTCGACACCTGGCCGCGACGGCGGCACTTCGACCACTACCTGCGCACCGTTCGCTGCAGCTACTCGATGACGGTCGAGATCGACGTGACGGACTTCGTCGCGGCGGTGCGCTCCTCCGGGCGCCGCACCTACGTCGCGCAGATCTGGGCGATCGCGTCGATCGTCAACCGCCATCCGGAGTTCCGCATGACGCTCACCGCCGACGGCGCGCCCGCGGTCTGGCCGGAGGTCCATCCCTCGTTCACGGTCTTCCACCCCGAGACCGAGACGTTCTCGAGCGTCTCGGTGGCCTTCGACCGCGACTTCGCCGCCTTCCACGACGCCGCTGCCCGCGTGATCGCCGATCATGCCGGCAGCACCGAGCTCTTCCCGCAGGGTCCGCCTCCCCCGAACAGCTTCGACGTGTCGAGCCTGCCGTGGACCGACTTCTCCGGTTTCAACCTGAACGTCGAGGGCGTCGGGGCCCACCTCGCGCCGATCTTCACGCTCGGGCGCTACGTCGAGCGTGACGGACGGATGCTGCTGCCCATGGCCGTGCAGGTGCACCACGCCGCGGCCGACGGCTTCCACACCGCTCGACTCGTCAACGACCTGCGCGAGCTCTTCGCCGACGTCGCCTGGCTCGCAGCATGAGCGCGCTGCGCGAGTGGCTGCGCTCGCAGGCCTCGCTGACCGGCACCCCTCCGGCGTTCGACACCGACCGGCTCCCCGCGTCGCCGGTGACGCTGTTCGAGGAGTGGATCCACCAGGCAGCCGCCGCGGGTGTCGCCGAGCCCCACGCCGCGACCCTCGCGACGGTCGCCGCGGACGGCATCCCCGATGCCCGCACACTGATCGTCAAAGACGTCGACGACCGCGGCTGGGCGTTCGCGAGCACGCGCTCCTCTGCGAAGGGCGGGCAGCTCGCAGCGCAGCCCGCAGCAGCCCTGGCGTTCTGGTGGCAGCCGGTCATGCGCGCCGTGCGCGTGCGCGGGCCGGTCTGTGAGGCGAGCGCGGACGACACCGCAGCCGACCTCGCGGCACGGTCGGAGGCGGCACGCCGGGACGTCGCGGAAGGCGACTGGGCGCTGTGGCGCATCGAGGCGACCCGCGTGGAGTTCTGGCAGGGATCGCTCGACCGTCGCCACACCCGCGTCGTCTACGAGCGCGAGGGGGCGGGCTGGCGGCACGCCCTGCTCGGAGACGCAGGATGACGGTGCACTACTCTTTCGCCCCTCCCACGGCCGCCGAGTTCGCGATGCTCTATGGCGAGACGGGCTGGGCCGAGTGGTCGCTCGAGACCTTCGAAAACGCGCTCGCCGGCAGCTGGGTCGTGTGCACGGCGCGTGATGACGACGGTCGCCTGATCGGCCTCGGTCGCCTGATCAGCGACGGCGCCCTGCACGCATTCGTCACGGAGATGATCGTGGCGACGGCAGCGCGTGGCGGCGGCATCGGGAGCGAGATCCTGCGGATGCTGGTCGACGAGTCACGTCAGCGCGGCGTGAACGACATCCAGCTCTTCGCCGCGCGCGGCCGAACCGCGTTCTACGAGCGCCACGGCTTCGCTCCCCGCACCGCCGAGGGTCCGGGCATGGACATCGTCGCCGAGCGCTGACCCGCGACACCCTGAACGAGATGCCCTCGCACGCGGCATCCGGAGTCGCCATACTGGCGGGCATGGATGCCGTGAACGACTGGCTGCTCACGTGGGGCGACCATCTCTGGACCTGGATCATCCTCCCCGTGGTCGTCGTCCTCGGGCTCTACTTCACCGTCCGATCGGGCGTCGTGCAGTTCCGCCTGATCCCCGAGATGTTCCGCACCCTGACCGACAAGACGCCGCAGACCGCGGACGGCAAGCCGCAGTCGGTCTCCGCCTTCCAGGCCTTCACGATCTCCGCGGCCTCCCGCGTGGGAGTCGGGAACATCGCCGGCGTCGGCACCGCCATCGCGGTGGGCGGCCCGGGTGCGGTGTTCTGGATGTGGGTCATGGCGTTCGTCGGCGGAGCGTCGAGCTTCATCGAATCGTCGCTGGCGCAGCTGTTCAAGACGCGCGACCGCGGCAGTTTCAGCGGCGGCCCGGCGTACTACATGCAGCGCGGTCTGGGCGCCCGGTGGCTCGGCATCCTCTTCGCCGTCATCCTGATCGTCTGCTTCCCCTTCGCGTTCAGCTCGCTGCAGGCCAACACGATCTCGGCGACCATCAGCTCGAGCGTCGGCGGCGACCTGCCCTGGCTGCCGTGGGTCATCGGGGCGGGCATCGCGCTCCTCACCGGGCTCGTCGTGTTCGGCGGGGTGCGCCGCATCGCCTCGGTGACGCAAGTGCTCGTGCCGATCATGGCGCTCGCCTACCTCGTGCTCGGCATGATCGTCGTCGCGCTGCACCTCGACCGGATCGGGCCGGTGTTCGCCGAGATCTTCACGTCGGCCTGGGGCTTCAACGAGGTCGTCGGGGCTGCGTTCGGCTATATCGTCCTCACCGGCGTCAAGCGCGGCATGTTCTCGAACGAGGCGGGGCTCGGCTCGGCCCCGAACGCCGGCGCGAGCGCCGCCGTGACCCATCCGGTGAAGCAGGGCCTCGTGCAGACCCTCGGCGTCTACTTCGACACGTTCCTCGTGTGCTCGGTGACCGCCTTCATCATCCTCGTCTCCGTCCCCGACCTCGCCGGGGCCTCACGCGGCATCGATCTGACGCAGGGAGCCCTCGTCGACACCCTCGGTGAGTGGTCGAACATCGCCCTGAGCATCATCATCTTCATGCTCGCGTTCTCGTCGATCCTCGGGAACTATTACTACGGCGAATCGAACATCGAGTTCATCTCGACCAACCGCACCGTGCTGACGGGGTACCGCGTGCTCGTCGTCGCCGCCGTCCTCGGTGGATCGGTCGTCGGAGCCGACCTCGTGTGGAACTTCGCCGACGGTGTGATGGGGCTGATGGCGCTGACGAACCTCATCGCGATCGCGCTGCTGTCGGGCATCGCTTTCCGGCTTCTCAAGGACTACACCGAGCAGCGGCGCGCCGGGCTCGACCCCGTATTCACGCGCGAGCGACTGCCCGGTGTCCGCGGCATCGAGTGCTGGGAGGACGAGCTCACCGTCACCGGCCCGATCGACCTGCCCGTGCGCGCACGCCAGGCCGCCAAGCACCGCGACCACCTGCACGACCGCCGATGACCGTCGGCTCGACGGCTCATGACCCGCCGATCGCGACCGAAACGCTTCGCATTGCCGCGCGCGCTCCGCACCATGCGGGGGTTGCCGCCAGGATGAAGAGATGCCGCGCGTGATCCAGACGCCCCGAACCGCCATCCGAGGCCCATACGCCAAGAGTGCGCGCACGCGCACGCTGATCCTCGACGCCGCCTTCTCCGTCTTCGCGGGCGCGGGCTATCGCAAGGGCTCGCTGCGCGAGATCGCCGACCGCGTCGACATGAGCGAGGCTGGGCTGCTGCACCACTTCCGCAACAAAGCCGAGCTGCTGCTGGCGGTGCTGGACCACCGTGACGACCTCGCGCGCAGCAGGTTCTCGTTCGAGGAGCACTCGGGTCGCGATGCGCTGGAGGATCTCGTCGCCCTCGCCGACTACAACTCGACGATCCCGGGGGTCATCGAGCTGTTCTGCACCCTGTCGGCGGAGGCGACCTCGCCCGACCACCCCGCCCACGACTTCTTCCGGAACCGGTACGAGACCAGCCGGAAGATCGTGGTCGACGCGCTCAGCGTCATCCGGTCGGAGGGCGGCCTGCGGGCGGACGTCGACATCCCCAGCGCCGCCGCACGGTCGATCGCGGTGTGGGACGGCCTGCAGATCCAGTGGCTCCTCGATCGGACGACACTCGATATGGCCGACGAACTGCGCGCCTGCTTCGACGAGTTCCTTCTCGAGGACCTCGCCCCCGCCCGTCGCGCCACCCCCTGACCCGGGACCAACCGTCGACTCGCCAGAGTCTGCGGATGCGGGACGGCCCGGAACGGCATTTCCTGGCGAGTCGAGCGGCGGGGCTCAGGAGAAGCCGATCAGCCATGTGAGGCCGTAGCGGTCGGTGACCTGCCCGTCGTGATCGCCCCAGGCACGACGCTGCAGCGGGTCGATGATCGTGCCCGCGTCGGCCAGCAGGTCGAACCAGCGGCGTGACGTCTGCTCGTCTCCCGCGCCGAGGAGGGCGAACATCATCCCGGACATCGACGGCCGTGCGGCATCCCCGGGATCATCGGCTCCGAACAGATCCACGTGGCCGCGCAGCTCGCCGTGCGCGATGAGATCTCCGCGTCCGTCCCGGCGACCGAAGTCGGCGAAGGTGTGGAGCTGGAGTTCACCGCCGAACACCGACCTGTAGAAGCGGAGAGCTTCGGCGGCGTCGCCGGCGAAGTGGAGGTAGGGAACCGGCGCGGGCATGCCCGAACGCTACGCCCGTCCCCCGGCGCGCGCCCCCGTCGACTCGCCAGAAGATGCGGATGCCGGGCCCCCGTGACCCGCACAACTTGGCGACTCGACGTCAGGAGGACGGTGCCGCGGTCGACTCGCGCCAGACCACGTGCTGGAGGGGACCGGCGGCGGACGGCGGCTGGTCACCCCGCATGAGCGCGATGAGCCGGTCGGCAGTCCGGCGGCCGAGCTCGACGTAGTCCATCGACACACTCGTGAGGGAGGGCGTCTGGAACGCACTCGTCGGCGAGTCGTCCCAGCCCGTCACGCTCACATCCCCCGGCACGGTCCAGCCGCGCTCGAGGGCTCCACGGATGGCGCCGGTCGCGATGAAGTCGTTGGCGGCGATGACGGCCAGCGGGAGCGAGCCCTCGTCGAGCGAGCGGATCGCGTCCAGGCCGGACTGCGCGCTCCAGTCCCCCTCGACGACTCCGACGGACTGCACGCCCAGGCGAGCGACCGTCGCCTCGTACGCCCGACGGCGCGCATCCGCCGAGGGATAGCTCCGCGCTCCCGTGATGTGCAGGAACCGGCGGTGCCCGAGCTCCGCGAGCCGCTCGACCATGCTCACGAGCGGGTGCACGTCGAGCATCTCGCCCGAGACGCGCATGTCGTCGTCGAACTCGGCGAGCGTCAGGACCGGGACGTTGGGATCGACGTGCACGAGATCATCGCCCGGCACGGGCGCGTAACACAGGATGCCCTCGAACTGCCGGGAGTCGATCATCTCCAGCAGTCGCGGACGACGCTGGTCCGGGGCGTTGGGGATGCTCTGCACTTCGACGTCGTAGCCGGCGGCCCGCGCGCGCTCGATCGTGCCGGCGATGAGCGGAGCCGAGTGGAACGCGGTGATGGGGAGGACGGCCGCCAGGCGGCCCGTTCGCGTCGTGCGCATCGAGCGGGCGGCGAGGTTCGGCCGGTAGTCGATCTCTCGCGCCGCTTCCAGCACCCGCTCGCGAGTGGCGGCGGAGATGCCGGCGCGCCCGGTGAAGACCTGCGAGACCGTCGATTGCGACACGCCGGCACGCGCTGCGACGTCGCGGCTGGTTGGCCGTTTCCCCATGACTGCCTTTCCTGGCATGTGACTCTACCGACGTTCGTCGACGACGGCCTCTCGCGATTGATACTACGTATCACTGCTACGTACCAGTAATCGCCCTGCCCCGGCTCCGCGGCATCCGTCGACTCGCCACGATGTGCGGATGCGGCGCACCCCAGACCCGCCATTCCTGGCGAGTCGACGGGGGACAGAGGGACCGGGGGTCAGGGGGTCAGGGCGCGGGACCACAGGGGGCGGTGGCGGTCGACGTAGTCGCGGACGGCGGCCCAGTGGGCGCCGTGCCCCTCGACGAACATCGTCGCCCACGGCTCACGGCCAGACCGGTGCGAGGACTCGAGGAGCGCATACATCGCATCGACCCGGTCGCTCATCGCGCGCGGCAGCTGGGTGCGCAGCGCGGCCGATGCGCCGTAGCCGTCGACGAACGAGCCCAGGCGCCCCGCGGCCACCTCCGGCTCCTCCGCGGGGTCGCCGAGAGCGAAGGTCTGCGCGGCGTAAGCGAGGTCCCACAGCCGCGTGCTCGGGGCCGCGGCGTCCCAGTCGATGAAGACCCAGCGCTCCCCCACGACCAGGTTCCAGGGCGCGAGGTCGTTGTGACACACCAGCTCGTCACCCGGCGCCGCGATCGCCGTCTCCCAGATCGCGCCGGCGGGCGCGACGAACGCCGCAGACGCGTCATGGATGTCGCGGACGAGGGCTCCGACGCGTCGCATCTGATCGAGGCCCATCAGGCCCGCGTCGATCGCGAGCGTCCCCTCGACGAACTCGGTGACCTGCCTGCCGGTGCCGTCGCGTCCGCGGGGCTCGGGAGCGTCGATCCCGCGCGCTCGAAGCGCCTCGACGAACGCGATGACACTGGGAGTCGATGCCGTCCACGCCTTGCGAACGGTGTCGCCGATGCGCACCACGCTGCCGCTCGCATTGCCGCCGTCGAGCCGCTCCTCCCCCGCATCCCCCGCATCCCCCAC
>NZ_NHRF01000076.1:0-439 GCF_002204305.1 Microbacterium sp. AISO3
GTAAATACGTGAATGCTTTCAAATCACGCGAAAAGGCAACTGTGTATCGTCATCCGATGATCGTGCTCGATAAGTGTGTTCTCGAACGCGTGTCGGCGTAGCCGCATGGGCCGGGCATGCCAGGTCGAGACGGGAGGCTGAGCATTGGAGGCGAGCATCTATTTGAATGACGAAGTTGTATGTCTGTGTTATGAGCCAATTCTTATCGACGTCATCACGTGTACTGCGATTTGTGCATCGATGCAGCTTTGAGGACAAGACGACAAACACGTAACGTTGTTCCAGGTAATTTGCGCTGATGACGATGTCGCTTGGAAGCACCACTGAGGTGCGTTGCGCCGGGCTCGGACCAGAGACGCTACCCGCTGAGTCCGCTCCCGAAAGCTGGGCAGCGGTCGTCGTTTGGGGGCAGGCTGCGCAGGGCAGGGCTACGCAACCC
>NZ_NHRF01000077.1:0-438 GCF_002204305.1 Microbacterium sp. AISO3
GGACCATAGATGGCCACAAGCTGGGTGCGCCCTGTATTCGCCGTGGCGAAGGCCGGGTCGCCGGCATCGAAGACGCGGCGCAGCCGGGCCGGGATCGACATGCGACCCTTGCCATCGACCTTGACGGATTCAGTGCCTCTGAACTTCCGCGCCACCCTGGGCCTGCCTCACTGCCATTTTCCGCCCGCCCGAAAAAGAAAGGGCGGATCGGGCTGCTGCCACTGCCCGATCCGCCGCCCTCGTTCCCACGTTTGGGCCCCTTGCCGGGGTCTCGCCCTGTCACGCGCCACCTGGGGGAGGTGCTGCTCGCGCATGCGGGCGCCTTTTTGGAAAACGGATGCCTGTATGAAAGCTGCTCGCCTGCGGGGTCTTTAGTCGCCCCTTTGCTGCCCGTCTTCGTGATCCGGTTCTGACATGGGAATTCATGGGAAGCAACGG
>NZ_NHRF01000078.1:0-438 GCF_002204305.1 Microbacterium sp. AISO3
GTGTTGCACTCTGGTCCATGCATGAGTTCGATGCAAAGAATACGGATGCAATCGAACTGCTACGGCAAAGCCCGTCGAGTGTCATTCGTTGGCACCCCACTCACGTCTGCCCTCTAGGCAATCAGTGCCCCAGTGATATCGTCGTTATCATTGGCGGCTATCAGCGTTGCGGATTATGCCCATTCGCGGCGAAATGCGTGGACCATCTTCCAGCTATGGCGGGGAAAAAGAACGAGCTGAAGGAGCGGATTCGAATGTCAGCACAGCGCATACGGGTTATGGAGGAGCGTGGGGCCTCTCAAGAAATGCTCGCTTGTCTACACAAAGGAATGGAGAACGACGCAAAGGAGCTGACAGGTTGGGAGCTTTCGGCAGATATTTTGCATAGGAAGCTAGAGGAGATGGGCGATGACGGGACGTATCACGTTGACAAACCGG
>NZ_NHRF01000079.1:0-436 GCF_002204305.1 Microbacterium sp. AISO3
GACCAGGTCAGCCTGTGGGTGGGGCAGGTCAAGCAAGATGGTCCCATGACGGCCGAGCTGCACCTGAACCCGGCGGAGATGGGCCCCATCAACGTGAAGATTTCACTCGATGGCACGGCCGCGCAGGTTGATTTCGCCGCCGCAGCCCTGGAAACCCGACAGGCCATCGAAGCCAGCCTGTCGATGCTCTCCAGCGCCTTGAGCGATGCGGGGCTGAGCCTGACTGGCGGTGGCGTGTCGTCTCAGACGCCTCAGCAGACCCTGGCGCAAGGTGGCAACGCAGGCCAGGATGGACGCGGTGGTCGTGGCCCGAACGATCGCAACCGGGGCGAGGCAGCCGATGCGGACGACGCCGCCGGCCTGCGCCAGGTCAGCGCCCCGAAGGCGAGCCGCCTGGGCGGCCTGGACCTCTACGCTTGAGGCTGCCCGTCAGGCG
>NZ_NHRF01000080.1:0-433 GCF_002204305.1 Microbacterium sp. AISO3
GGGGCACGGAGATCCACCCCGGCCCCTGGTCGAGTTCGCGCTGATGCCGGGCGAAGATGATCTCCTGGCGCAGGCCGCCGAGCATCTTCATCGCGAACGCCTCGTAGCTCACGATCAGGTTCAATCCGCCCTTGTTGCCAAGGGCCGCGCCGGCCACCGCCTCCTCGTTAAGGGCGGTGATGACGCCGCCAGCGATCGCTTCGGGGGTTCCGACTTCAGGTTCGTTGACCCGATGTCGAAGGCGATCGAGCGTCCGCCCCATGTGGTTGCTGCGCAGCTCGTCGGGATTGCCGACCCGGACCCGCAAGGACGGGTTCGCCTCGACCAGGTCCACGAACCAGCCGTCGAGGGCCTCCATCGCACAGCCTGGCCCGGCGTCCGTCGCGGCCCAGGACGGGTGCGGCAGGGTCGGGGCGGGCGGATGGCGCACAGC
>NZ_NHRF01000081.1:0-433 GCF_002204305.1 Microbacterium sp. AISO3
GCTTACGGTCTTCGGCGAGCTCATAGAGCGCCGAAGCGTAACGGTCCGCGAGGCCCTTCGTTCCTGCAATTTCGGATGACACGTTCTGCTTGCCCCGGAAATCGAGAGGAAAAGGTGGTGTGAATACATTAACGAACTGTTTTTCAATGTGTTTTTGACGCCGAACAAGGGATACCCCTGTCAGCGCGGTTGGTTGTTAACATAACCAGTCAGGCGTTGCAAGCGAATGACGCCCAAAACGGCGTCCCCTCCTGCGTTCCGAGCGAATTTCCCGCTTTTGTCACGGGTCTTGACAGTTCGGGCACCCTGCCCGTCCGGGCGGGGGGAAACCTGCCTGCCTCCCCGCCCGTCCGAGCGGCCCTGATTAATCGATAAATCCGTCATAAAAAGCTGTAAGGATCGACATCAACCTGAATCCGCACGGCAGACGGAC
>NZ_NHRF01000082.1:0-433 GCF_002204305.1 Microbacterium sp. AISO3
CCATTGGGACAAGCCATTTTCTCCGAGAACCTGCGGGTACGGTGAGGGTCTGAGTCCTCAAGGCTGATGAAATCAAAGACCACCACGCCGTCGGCAAGCTGAAGCGCCGTTTCCACGGAGTCAGTGAGGCGCTGGCGCTGCGTGGGTTTAACCTGCAGGCGATCCACCACTACATCAATGTCGTGTTTGATCTGCTTTTCTAGTTTCGGCGGGTTGCTGAGCTGATGAACCTCACCGTCAACTCGAACCCTGGAGTAGCCCTGCGCTGCCAGGTCCGCAAACAAATCCACAAACTCGCCCTTGCGGGTACGCACCACCGGTGCCAGCACCTGGAACTTCAGTCCCTCCTCCATGTCCAAGATCTGATCCACAATCTGTTGCGGAGTTTGACGCTCAATCACCGCATCGCACTTCGGGCAGTGTGCCGTACCCG
>NZ_NHRF01000083.1:0-433 GCF_002204305.1 Microbacterium sp. AISO3
TATCCGGCCCGGATTCCAGCCAGACCGTAGGTTTTTGTCATGGAGCGCAGGACGAGGAGGTCGTCCATATCGCTTCCAATAAGGGACTGGGACTCATCGGTGGCGTCCATGAAGGCCTCGTCCACGACGAGGATCCTTCCGGGGCGGCGCAGAGCCAGCAGGTCGGTAGCCGGGTGCAGTCTGCCAGTGGGATTCGTCGGGTTCCCGACGACGACGAGGTCGGCATCGTCGGGGACGAGGTCCGGGTCGAGGGCGAACCCATCGGACACGTTAAGGATGTGCCGACCGACGCTAATCCCGGCCGCTCTCAGAGCAGCTTCGGGCTCGGTGAACTGGGGGTGGACGACGATTGCGTGACGAGGTTCGAGGGTGGCGACCAGCGGGAAAGCCTCTGCAGCACCTGCGGTGGGCAGCACCATGTCGGTAGGCACCC
>NZ_NHRF01000009.1:0-137412 GCF_002204305.1 Microbacterium sp. AISO3
TCCGGCTGCTGCGGGCACGTGACCGGCACTGCCGGTTCCCCGGATGCCGGCAACCCGCGATCCGATGCGAGCTCGACCACACCGTCGCCGCCTCAGCCGGCGGCCCAACGCACGTGTGCAACCTCGCGAACCTCTGCAAGAGACACCACGACGTCAAACACCACACCCGCTGGCGAGTCCAACAGCTTCCGGGTGGTCGGCTCGTCTGGACCTCCCCCACCGGACGGATCTACCGCGAAGACGCACCACCACCCCTCGTCGCCTTCACGACCACAGACCCACCCGACCCGGGGGCCGCGCCATTCTGAGCGGTCGAGTTCCAGCTTCTCCTCGCCGGGCGCGTTGCCCTGCGCGCCGCCGACCCGGTTTGTCCTGCCGTCGGGAACGCCGGTGGCCGCGGCATCCGATTGCTCGGATCCGCGGCCGCCGGATAAGGGGAACGGTCAGCGCGTCGCGGCCTCGCGACGGAGGCGAGCGCGCTCCTCCTTGGCCGCCGCCTCCTCGAGAGCGGCGTCACCGAGGCCCTGCGTGTTGACGGCACCGGTGTCGTCCGACATCCCGTCGTGACCATGACCGGAGAGCATCGCCTCGTCGAACGGGCGCTCTCCGCTGAGGACGGCGCGGGCCTGGTCGCGGTCGAACTCGCGGGTCCAGGTTCCGATGAGGATCGTGGCGACGGCGTTGCCCGTGAAGTTGGTCAGCGCGCGACCTTCCGACATGAAGCGGTCGATACCGACGATCACGCCGACGCCGTTGACGAGGTCGGGGCGGTACGCCTGCAGACCGCCCGCGAGGGTTGCCAGTCCCGCACCGGTGACTCCGGCCGCACCCTTCGAGGCGATGATCATGAAGACCAGCAGGCCGATCTGCTCGGGGATCGACATGGGAGCGCCCATACCCGCGGCGATGAACAGCGACGCCATCGTGAGGTAGATGGCCGTCCCATCGAGGTTGAAGGAGTATCCCGTGGGGACGGTGATGCCCACGACCGGCTTCGAGACGCCGACGTGCTCCATCTTCGCGATCAGGCGGGGCAGCGCCGACTCGCTCGACGACGTCCCGACGATCAGCAGGTACTCGCGTGCGAGGTACTTCATCAGGCTGAAGATGTTGATCCGCGCCACGGCGTAGAGCAGCGTGCCGAGCACCGCGACGATGAAGACGATGCACGTGATGTAGAACGCGATCATCAGCACGCCGAGGCTCACGATGGCGGCGACACCGGTCTTGCCCACCAAAGCGGCGATCGCCCCGAAGGCGCCGATCGGAGCGAGCCACAGGATCATGCCGAGGATGCGGAAGACGAGCGTCTGCAGGTTCTTCACGGCGCTCATGATCGGCGCGCCTTTCTCACCGAGTCCCTGAAGCGCGAATCCGACCAGCAGCGCGATGAACAGCACCTGGAGCACGCTCTCACCGGTGAACGCCGAGAAGAACGTGGTGGGGATGATGCCGAGCAGGAAGTCGGTCGTCGACTTCGCCTCGGCCGCCGTCCCGGCGTCGTAGACCGCGCTCTGCATGTTGAGCCCCTCACCCGGGTGGATGATGTTGCCCACGATGAGACCGATCGCCAGGGCGAACGTCGACATCACCATGAAGTAGAGCAGCGCGAGACCACCGATGCGTCCGACCGTCGCGGCCTTGGCGATCGAGCCGACGCCCACCACGATCGTGCAGAAGATGATCGGCGCGATCATCATCTTGATGAGGTTGACGAAGCCCTTCCCGAGCGGTTCGAGGCCGACCGCGAAGGTGGGCCACACGAGCCCGACGATCGCGCCCAGCACGACCGCCAGGATGACCGAGACGTAGAGCCAGGTGTGCTTGTCCCAGGCCTGCTTGCCCTTCCGGGCGTTGTACCCCGGCAGGCGAAAAGATGATGTGAGAGCCATGGTCTCCTCCAGCTGAACAGTCGTTGTCCGATGCCGACGTCTCTGTCGGTGCGCTCTCAGCGTCGGACTGTTCCGCTCGCACGCCGATTTATGGTCGTATTGGTCGCGGCCCGCGACCCGGGCGCACCCGACGATGACGACGAGAGCGAGAGCGGCATGACGACGCGTACCCGCAGCGCCGCCTCGCTGGTGTTCGTGGCGATCGCCGTGGCCGTGGCCGTCCTCACCCTGGCCATCGCCGGCATCCTCATCGCCGACGGGCAGCGGTCCGCGCGGTCCGAGGCTGAGCGCGTCACCCAGGCCGTCGCGCAGACCGTCGCCGACTCGGCGCAGGTCGCCGACCTCCTCGCCACCGGCGACCGCGACCTCGCGTCCGCAGCACTGCAGCCCCAGGTCGAGCAGGTCATCGTCGATGCGCGCGTCGACTTCGTCACGATCATGGATCCCGGCGGCATCCGGATCACGCATCGCGACCCCGAGCGGATCGGCGAGCGCTATCTCGGCTCCATCCCCACCGCACCCCGGGCCCTCACCGAGGAGTTCACGGGCACCCTCGGCCCCTCGATCCGCACGATCGTGCCCGTGGAGAGCGACGGCTCCGTCGTCGGGTGGGTCTCGGTCGGCGTGACGATCGGCAGCATCGCGGCGACTCTGGGGCCCCGCATCCTCGTCGTCATCGGCATCGCGGCCGCGCTTCTCGCAGCCGGTCTCGTCGGAGCCGTCGTCGCACGTCGGGCGACGCGGCAGGTCACCGGAGACCTGCCCGCCGGCGCCATCCGCGACGCCGTCTCGTCGTTCGAGTCGCTCCGCACCCTCGGCGAAGCCCTGCGGGCGCAGACTCATGAGCACGGCAACCGCATGCACACCGCCATCGCCCTGCTCGAGCTGGGTCGCACCCCCGAAGCGATCGAGATCCTCGCCGAGACCTCGCGGCAGAGCCAGGTGCTGGTCGACGAGGTCGCCGCCCGCCGCGACGGTGACCCGACCGTCGGGGCGCTGCTGCTCGGCAAGGCCTCGCAGGCCAAGGAACGCGGCATCCGGTGGCGCTCCCGCATCGAACCCGACGCGCCTCGCTCGGTGCTCTCGCCGGTCGACGCCGTCTCGGTCGTCGGTAATCTCATCGACAATGCGCTCGACGCCGCCGCCGCCGGACCCGAACCGCGCTGGGTGGAGATCAGGATGACGCGCACCGAGGAGGACGAGCTCGAGATCGCCGTCTCCGACTCGGGAACCGGCGTTCCTCCCGAGCTTCGGCGCCGGATCTTCGAGCACGGCTTCTCGACCAAGCCCGCCGCCGCCGAGGGTCGCGGTGTAGGCCTCGCCCTCGTCGCGGCGATCGTCGACGACGCCGGCGGTACCCTCGCCCTCGACCACGACCCGACGACGTTCCGCGTCATCCTGCCGAGGAGGCAAGCATGATCGGCGTGCTGCTCGTCGACGACGAAGCCCTCACCCTCGACCTGCACCGTCACTACATCGACCGGCTCGACGGGTTCGGTGTCGTGGCCGAATGCAGCGGGGCGCGCGCGGCGCTGCGGGCACTCCTCGACAGTCCCACCGCCGACGAGATCGACCTCGTGCTGCTGGACATGACGATGCCGGACGGCTCAGGACTCGATGTCCTCCGTCATCTGCGAGCACGAGCGCGCGATGTCGACGTCATCGCGATCACCTCCGTGCGCGATGCGGACGTGGTGCGCCAGGTCGTCGGCCTCGGCGCGGTGCAGTACCTCGTGAAGCCGTTCACCTTCGCCGACTTCCAGGAACGGATGTCGCAGTACGCGCGATTCCGCGCACGCGCGAGCGAGACCACGGGCGCAGCGACCCAGGCCGAGATCGACGCACTGCTCGGGGCGCTGCGACCGATCACCGCGCCGATCCCGAAGGGCCTGGCCCCCGAAACGCTCGAGCGCGTGTCGAACCGGCTCCGCGACGCGGGCGCCCTGTCGGCCCGCGAGGCTGCGGAGGCGCTCGGGATGTCGCGGGTCGCCGCCCGTCGATACCTCGAACACCTCGCCGACGCCGGCCGCGCCGAGCGCGCCCAGCGCTACGGCACCCCCGGCCGTCCCGAGGCCGAGTACCGCTGGCGCGCGTGACCCCCGCCCGCTCCGCCGAGAACGCACCCGTGCCGTGAACGCGTACCGGCGAAGGTGCGTTGTCGCGGGAACGGTACGCGCTCGTCGGGGCGGGGCGGGGCGGGGCGGGGCGGGGCGGGCTACTGCTGCGGGGAGGGCGAGCGGCGCGAGTCCATGGGGCCGATGCGCACGTAGGCGGGGAGCTTGGGGGCGACACCGTCGCCGGCGGTACGACCGCGCAGGCGCCGCCACACCCACGGCAGAGCATCGCGCCGCAGCCATGTCCCGGGCACAACCGGGTCGTCATCGAGGTGGAAGGCCTCGTCGAGACCGGCCAGCGCCTCGGCATGCGGCACCCCGAGCGCTTCCGCGGCGCGATAAGCCACGAGCCGGTGCCCGCGCGAGCGCAGGTGCACCTTGTCGTCGGCCCACAGTTCCAGGCGGGCGAGCTCCGGCACCGCCTCGAGATCGACCAGGATCGCGCCCGTCGTCGCTGCGATCGTCCGCAACCGCGCGTTGTAGGCGGCGAACCGGCGGGCGAAGATGCCCGCGGCGGCCCGGCCGGGAAGGAACACGGTGGCGAGCAGCACGTCGGCGCCGGACTCCCGCAACCGCCGGACGGCGATCTCGACCTCGTCTGCGACGCTCGCGACGTCGACCCGTGCCTGCACGAGATCATTGGCTCCGATGAGCACCGAGACGAGGTCGGGTCGCAGCGCCAGACACGCCGGCACCTGCTCGTCGACGAGGTGACGCACCCGTCTGCTGCGCACGGCGAGGTTCGCGTACTGGAAGGCGCCCGTTCCCCCGCCGACGCGCGGCGCCGCCGAGGCGAGCAGCTGCGCGAGGCGGTCGGCCCAGCCCCGGTGCATGCCCGCGGGCATTCGAGAGGTGTCGCAGAGCCCCTCCGTGATCGAATCGCCCAGCGCGACGTAGCGCCGCCAGAGCGGTGGTCCGTCTGCGGCGGCGGGCAGCTCGGCTCGCGGCCACACCCGCGCGCGCCGCGCGCGGTCGAGCGCATGCAGCTCACCCGCACGCTCGTAGTGGCCGAGCAGCGCGTCGCCGAGGCTCTCCCAGGTCCGCGCGGCGACGGCCTCCCGCGCGGCGGCACCGAACGCTCGCCGTTTGGCGGCGTCACCCGCCAGGTCGGCGACCCGGCTGCGGAGGTCGTCGGGGTCACCGGGCCGGTAGAGCCACCCGTCGACACTGCTGCGGACGAGATCCAGGGGTCCCCCGCGTCCGGTCGCGACGACCGGCACACCGCTCGCCTGCGCCTCCTGGATGGTCTGTCCGAACGTCTCGCTCTCACCCGGGTGCACGAACACGTCGAAGCTCGCCATCGCCGTGGCCAGCTCATCACCCTGCAGATGCCCGAGGAACACGGCATCCGGCAGCAGGCGCTCGAGCCCCGCCCGTGACGGACCGTCGCCCACGATGACCAGTCGCACTCCGGGCAGCGAGCTCAGCGCGGCGAGGTCCTCGATCTGCTTCTCGGGTGCGAGCCGCCCGACGTAGCCGACCACGACCTCGCCGCTCGTCGCCCCCGGCACGGTCCGGGCCCGCCACGCTTCGTCGCGCCGATGCGGTGCGAAGCGGATGCCGTCGACCCCGCGGCCCCAGATCGCCACACGATCCACCCCGAGGCCGACGAGCTGGCGTCGCGCCGCATCGGCGGGAGCGAGCGTCAGCGTCGCGCGGCGATGCAGTCGCCGCACGTGTGCCGCCGTGAGCGCGGTGGCGTGCGGCAGGCCGTAGCGCTCGGTGTAGGCGATGACGTCGGTCTGGTAGACGGCGACGCTCGGCACACCGAGACCGTCGGCTGCGAGCAGCCCCTGCCACCCGAGGAGGAACGGCGAAGCCAGGTGCACGACGTCGGGTCGGAACGAACGCAGGGCGCGGGTGACCGATGCCACCGGCGGAGCGGCGACGCGCACCGCCGGATAGCGGGGCATCGGGATCGACCTGACCGACCGGCCCGGAACAGCGAGCGGATGCCGGCGGCCCGCGCCCGGCGCGACGACGAAAGCTTCATGCCCGCGACGCTCGAGATGCTCGAGCACCCGCAGCACAGAACCGGTCACCCCGTTCATGTGGGGGAGGAAGGACTCGGTGACCACCGCGACTCTCACGAGACCAGGGTGTCGCCCGCTACGCCTCGGCACGCGCGGATGCGGCAGGTATCGCGCACTGTTCACGCGTTCCTCGGCGGCCGGTCACCTCGCGGATGCCTGACCGTCGCCGTTCCCGCACCGTTCATCCCCGGCTGATAGGGATGCCACGTGCTGGCCGACCTGCTGAACGCGATCTCCGGCGGGCCGTGGCTCCTCGTCGCGGTCTTCGTGCTCGTCCTGCTCGACTCGGTGCTGGTCGTCGTTCCCGGGGAGATCGCGGTGACGGCGGCGGGAGCACTCGCGGCGTCGACCGGCGATCCCCCCGTGGCGGCCGTCGTCGGTGTCGCCGCGGCGGCGGCGTTCTGCGGGGATGCGCTCTGCTACGCCGTGGGGCGTCGGATCGGCCTCCGCCGCTGGCGATGGATGCGGCATCCGCGCGTGCAGCGCGCGTTCACGTGGGCGGGGGCTCGGCTGCAGCGGGGAACGGCGACGGTCGTCTTCACCGCCCGCTTCATCCCCTTCGCGCGCCTCGCGGTCAACCTCACCGCGGGCGCGACGCGCGTGTCTGCCGCGCGCTTCCTCACCGTCGCCGCGGTCGCGGCCACGACCTGGGCCGCCTATCAGAGCATCATCGGAGCGGCGATCGGCGCGCTTCTTCCCGATGCTCCGCTTCTCGCGGTCGTCCTGTCGGTCGTCGCGGCGCTCGCGCTGGGCGTCGTGATCGATCTGATCACGGCCGCCGTCGCGCGGCGCCGCGAGCGGGTCACTCCCCCGCGAGACCGCCCAGCAGATGACCGAACGACTTGCCCTCGCCCAGGTACGAGGCCGGGTCGAACGGATCCGCGTCGGTGACGGGCGTGCGTGCCACGACGGCCGCCGCCAGCTCACGCGCCCCGCGCTCGACCCTGGCGCTCAGCGGAGCGACCTCGTCGGCCTTGCTCCCCCAGTCGCTCGATGCCGCGAACACGCCGGTCGAGACCGGGGCCGCGTGCAGGTAGGCGAACAGCGGGCGGATGGCGTAGTCGATCGCCAGCGAGTGCCGTGCCGTGCCCGCGTTGGCCCCGATGAGCACCGGCTTCCCGGTGAGCGAGTCGGGATCGAGCACGTCGATGAACGACTTGAACAGTCCCGAGTAGCTCGTCGAGAAGATCGGCGTCACGGCGATGAGCGCATCGGCCGAGACGACCGAGTTGATCGCCGACTCGAGCGCGGGCGGCGCGAAGCCGGTCAGGAGGTTGTTGGTGATGTCGTGCGCGAGATCGCGCAGCTCGATGACGTCGGCGGTCGCGGTGATGTCGGATGCCGCGAGCTCCGCGATCGTGGCGGTCGCCAGCCGATCGGCCAGCATCCGCGTCGACGACGGGTTCGACAGCCCCGCCGACACGACGGCGATCCGGCGCGCGCTCATCGTGCCGCCGCCACGCCGAAGGCCGAACCTGCGGGCGCCGGAGCGTCCTGGTAGGGCGAAGGGCCGCTGAGGTTGTCGCCGCGGTTGGCGCGGGGCCGCGCCTCGCGAGCGGGGCCGTCACCGTACACCTCACGGACGCGCGCAGCGTGCGTCGGGGCGTCGGGCACCGCGGCGCGGCGTCCCTGCGCGAGCTCCTTGCGCAGCACGGGCACGACCTCGCCGCCCAGGATGTCGAGCTGCTCGAGGACCGTCTTCAGCGGCAGCCCCGCGTGGTCGATGAGGAACAGCTGACGCTGGTAGTCGCCGAACGTCTCGCGCATGGCGGCGTATCGGTCGATGACCTGCTGCGACGATCCCACCGTCAGCGGGGTCATCTCGCTGAAGTCCTCGAGCGAGGGGCCGTGGCCGTAGACGGGCGCGTTGTCGAAGTACGGACGGAACTGCCGGACGGCATCCTGCGAGTTGGCGCTCATGAAAACCTGGCCGCCGAGACCGACGATCGCCTGCTCGGGGGTGCCGTGGCCGTAGTGAGCGAAGCGCTGACGGTACAGGTCGATCAGGCGCTGGTAGTGCTCCTTGGGCCAGAAGATGTTGTTCGCGAAGAAGCCGTCGCCGTAGTAGGCGGCCTGCTCGGCGATCTCGGGGGTGCGGATCGAGCCGTGCCAGACGAACGGCGCGACGCCGTCGAGCGGGCGGGGCGTCGAGGTGAAGCCCTGCAGCGGGGTGCGGAACTTGCCCTCCCAGTCGACGACGTCCTCCCGCCACAGCTTGTGCAGCAGGGCGTAGTTCTCGATCGCGAGCGGCAGACCCTGACGGATGTCCTTGCCGAACCACGGGTACACCGGGCCGGTGTTGCCACGGCCCATGATGAGGTCGACGCGGCCGCCCGACAGGTGCTGCAGCATCGCGTAGTCCTCGGCGATCTTCACCGGGTCGTTCGTCGTGATGAGCGTCGTGGCGGTGGAGAGGATGAGGCGCTCGGTCTGCGCCGCGATGTAGGCGAGCGTCGTGGTGGGCGAGGACGACCAGAACGGCGGGTTGTGGTGCTCTCCGATCGCGTAGACGTCGAGCCCGACCTCCTCGGCGTGCTTGGCGATGGTCACGGCTGCGCGGATCTTCTCCGCCTCGCTCGGGGTGTGGCCGGTCGTCGGGTCTGCCGTGATGTCGCTCACGGAGAAGATGCCGAACTGCATCCCCGACCAGCCGGTGTGTTCGCTCGTGTGCGTGTTCACGTCGGTCCGCCTTCCCGGATGCCGCGGCATCCGTTTCATGCAAATGAATATAAACCATGCAACGCCGTCGCGCTCGGACTATTCCCGCGGGATAGTGTTTCATCCACGATGACGCATCCCGCCACCGGCACGACCGGAACGCGCCCGAAGCGGCGCGTGCCCTTCTGGGACAACGCCCGCTTCGCCTGCATCGTGCTGGTGGTGCTGGGACACGCCGTCCAGCGCCTGACGTACGACTCCGACATCGCGATGGCGATGTACCTCGTGATCTACGCGTTCCACATGCCCGCGTTCGCGATCATCTCGGGCTACTTCTCGAAGTCCGATCCGCCGTCGCGGCGACAGATGGCCCGCGTCATCACCGACATCATCGTGCCGTACGCGATCTTCGAGGGCCTGTGGACGCTCACGAAGTTCCTCGTCGAAGGACACGCGAACCCCAACCCGACGCAGCCCTCGTGGACGCTGTGGTTCCTGCTGGCACTGGGCATCTTCCGCCTCGTGCTGCCCTACCTCGCGCTCCTGCGGTGGCCGCTGCTGTGGGCCGTCGCGATCTCGATCGTCTCGGGCTACCTCCCCAACATCGACTCGACCCTGTCGCTGTCGCGCACCCTCGGCTTCCTGCCCTTCTTCGTCCTGGGCTGGTGGCTGCGCGACCGCGACGTGGTCGACAGGTTCGACCTGCTGCGACGCAATGCCGCGACCGTGACGGCGGCCATCGCGACGCTCGGGCTCGCCGGCTGGGCGGCGTGGGCCTTCATCGGCACGTGGCGCGACATCAACCTCGGCAAGTGGATGTTCTACGACGCGAGCTACTCCGACGCGGGCAGCTCCGAGTGGTGGGCGGGAGCGGTGCGGATCGCCCTCGTCCTCGTGGCGCTGGCCCTCACGGCATCCTTCTTCGCCCTCATCCCCCGCGGCTCGCACCGCTGGACCCGCCTCGGGCAGTACACGATGTACGTCTACCTGCTGCACTCGTTCGTGCTGTACCCGTTCCGGGAATCGGGCGTGCTGCGCGATGCCGAGCCGACGTGGGTATGGCTGCCGCTCGTCGTCGTCGCGTCGGTTCTCATCGCGCTCGGACTCGCCACAGCGCCGGTGCGACGCTTGTTCCGACGGCTCGTCGAGCCGCGCCCCGCATGGCTGTTCCGCGACCCGGAGCTCGCCGGACGCGAGGGCCGGCGCAACGATCCGACGGGCTCGCGTCGTCCGCGAGAGCCCGGCGCGGTCATCCCGCGCAACAATCGAGCGGATGCCGCAGACGGCTCGTAACCTCGCTGCATGAGCGAGCTCTCCCTCCCCGTTCTCGACTTCTCGCAGCTCGACGGCGACGCCGACCACATCGCCCGCTTCCGCGACGAGCTGCGCGCCGCGACGCACGACGTCGGCTTCTTCTACCTCACCGGCACCGGCATCCCCGAGGGGCTCGAGGACCGCCTGCACCGCGTCGCGCGGGAGTTCTTCGCCCTGCCCGAGGACGACAAGCTCGCGATCGAGAACGTCAACAGCCCGCACTTCCGCGGCTACACGCGCGTGGGCGGCGAGCTCACCCAGGGCCGGGTCGACTGGCGCGAGCAGATTGACATCGGCCCCGAGCGGCCCGCGGTGACCGATCCCGAGGCCCCCGACTACGCGCGCCTCATCGGGCCGAACCTCTGGCCCGCGGCGCAGCCCGAGCTGCGTGAGGTCGCCGATGCGTGGGTCGCCCACCTCTCGGAGGTCGCGCGGCGCCTGCTCCGCGCCTGGGCCGAAGCGCTCGGCGCGCCCTCGACGTACTTCGACGACCACTTCGGCGAACCCCAGACGCTGCTGAAGATCGTCCGCTACCCCGGCAAGGACGACCCGACACCGCAGCAGGGCGTCGGGGCGCACAAGGACTCGGGCGCCCTGACGCTGCTGTGGGTCGAGCCCGGCAAGGGCGGGCTGCAGGTGCAGCGCGAGGGCGAATGGGTCGACGCTCCACCGGTGCCGGGAGCCTTCGTCGTCAACATCGGCGAACTGCTCGAGTACGCGACCGACGGCTATCTCATCGCGACGAACCACCGCGTCGTGTCGCCGCGGTACCCCGACGACCGCATCTCGGTGCCGTTCTTCTTCAACCCCGCCCTCGACGCCCGATTCCCGCTCATCGAGCTGCCCGCAGAGCTCGCCGCCGAGGCGAAGGGCGTCACGAAGGACCCGAGCAACCCCATTCACGGGGTCCACGGCGAGAACGCACTGAAGTCGCGCCTGCGGGCCCACCCCGACGTCGCCGAGCGCTGGCACGCCGACCTGCTCGCCGCGGCCCGCCGCTGAGCACACCCCGCCGAACACCCGCCGCTGAGCACGCACCGTCTCCGCGACGACGTACCAGATGGCGTACGTTCTCGCGGTGAAGGTACGTTCTCGCGACGCCGGCTCGGGAAAAGCCGAAGGCCGCCCCACACCTGGGACGGCCTTCGCAAGAATGTTTTGCGCGATTGTGCGCGGAGTCGCTCTCCTTAGCGGCGGAGACCGAGGCGCTCGATCAGCGTACGGTAACGCTGGATGTCGAGCTCCTGGAGGTAGCCGAGCAGTCGACGGCGCTGACCGACGAGCAGGAAGAGCCCACGGCGCGAGTGGTGGTCGTGCTTGTGGGTCTTGAGGTGCTCGGTGAGGTCCTTGATGCGCTGCGACATGAGCGCGACCTGCACCTCGGGGGATCCGGTGTCACCGGGGTGCGTCGCGTACTCTTCGATGATCGCCTTCTTGACGTCTGCTTCGAGTGCCATAGATGGGATCCCCTTCCTTCTCATTGCGCGGCGCCCGTCACCCGATGTGCGAGCTCTCTTTATCCGCGGCCGATCGAACGGCAACCGCTCTACTGTACCAGTCATCTAGGCTCGTCTGATGCGCCTGCGTCGGGATCACCTCATCGATCTGCGGCCGTTGACCACCTCCCCCGCCTTCGCGCGCATGTGGGTCGGCTCGACCCTCGCGGGTCTCGGGGGGCAACTGACGATCGTCGCGATCATGCTCCACATGTACGACCTGACGGCGTCGACGTTCGCCGTCGCGATGATCGCGGTCGCCGGGCTCGTGCCGATGATCATCGCCGGCCTCTACGGGGGCATGCTCGCCGACGCGTTCGACCGGCGGCGGGTCGCCCTCATCGCGGCATCCGTGACGTTCGCCTCGACGGCCGTCCTGATGGTCCTGACCTGGAGCGGTGGCGAGACGGTCGCGTGGCTGTACGCCATCGCGGTCGTGAACTCCGCGGCCAATTCGGTCGTCATGGCGGCACGGCAGGCGATCGTGCCGCGGCTGATCCCCCGCGAGCTGCTGCCCGCAGCCTCAGCGCTCGGGGGCATCACGATGGGCATCATGGTCTCGGTCGGGCCGGCCGCGGCCGGGCTGCTCGTGGCCTTCACCGGCTACGGCTGGACCTACACGATCGACCTCGTGCTGATGAGCGCCCTCTTCCTCGGCCTCTGGTCGTTGCCCAGCATTCGCCCGGAGGGCGCCGTCGTGCGCCCGGGGCTGCGCTCGCTCGCCGACGGCTGGCGCTTCATCAAGCGGGCGAAGAACATCCGGCTGCAGTTCATCCTCGACATCATCGCGATGACCTTCGGGCAGCCCACCGCGCTCTTCCCGGCCATCGGGGCCGTCCTCCTCGGTGGCGGCGCGATCACCACGGGGCTGCTGACGGCCGCCATCGCCGTCGGAGCGTTCTTCTCGAGCCTGTTCTCGGGACCGATCGCGCGCTACCCGATGCACGGGCGCGGAATCGAGCGGGCGATCATCGCCTACGGCATCACGATCGCCCTGTTCGGCGGCGTCCTGCTCGCGGGCTCGCTGGGCGTGCTCTCCCCCGGAAACGTGGGCGAGGACTCCGCGAACGTCGCGCTCATCGCCCTCGCGGCGATCGCCCTGGCCGGGTCGGGCGCTGCCGACAACGTCAGCTCGATCTACCGGAACACGATGGTGCAGGCCGCCGTCCCCGACGCGATCCGGGGCCGCCTGCAGGGCCTGTTCATCGTCGTCGTGGCGGGCGGTCCGCGTCTGGGCGCGCTGTACGCCGGCACCCTCGCGACGGTCACGGCGCTGTGGTTCCCGCCGCTGCTCGGCGGGTTCATCATCGTCGGGCTGGTGGCGCTGCTCGTTCGCCTGGCCCCCGCGTTCCGTTCCTACGATGCGGCACACCCGACGCCCTGAGCCGGCCGAACCGGGGCCGATGACACGACGAGGGGCGGATGCCGCGGCATCCGCCCCTCGTGGGTATCCGGGCGATCAGGCCTGGATGGAGCCCTGCAGGTCGAGCTCGATCGTGACGTCCTTGCCGACGAGCACGCCGCCGGTCTCGAGCGCGGCGTTCCAGGTGAGGCCGAACTCCTCGCGGTTGATGACGGTCTTCGCCGTCGCGCCGGCCTTGTAGTTGCCCCACGGGTCGGTGCCGAAGCCACCGAACTCGACCTCGAAGGTCACCGGCTTGGTGACGTCCTTGATGGTGAGGTCACCGTCGACGAGGAAGTCGCCGCCCTGCTGACGCACACCGGTCGAGACGAACGTGATGTTCGGGTACTTCTCGACGTCGAAGAAGTCGGCGCTGCGGAGGTGGTTGTCACGCCCCTCGTCCTTGGTGTTGATCGAGGCGACGTCGACCTTGGCGTCGAGCGTCAGCTCGAGCGGGTTCTCGGGGGCGACGATGGTCGCCTCGGCGACGGCGAAGGTGCCGCGCACCTTCGAGATCATCATGTGGCGGACGCTGAAGCCCACCTCGCTGTGGGAGGCGTCGAGCACCCAGGTGCCAGCCTTGTAACCGGGGATGTCGGTGGTCGTGGTCATGATCGTCCTTCGTTGTAGGTGTCCGGGAGGGGTCCGGCGTACAGGGGCGGCAACGCGACCCTCGCACAGCCTATTCCCGCGAATGTAAATTTTCGGTGGCCGAACGGCGACGGGCGGATGCCGCGTCGCGCAGCATCCGCCCGTCGAGAGGTATTCGCCCGCTCAGCCGACCGCGAGCAGGTCGATGATGAAGATCAGGGTCTTGCCGCCGAGGAAGTGGCCGCCGGCGGGGCCGTACGCCAGGTGCGGCGGGATCACGAGCTCGCGGCGTCCGCCGACCTTCATGCCCGGGATGCCGTCCTGCCAGCCCTGGATGAGTCCGCGCAGCGGGAACTGGATGCTCTCACCGCGGTTCCACGACGAGTCGAACTCCTCGCCGGAGGTGTACTCGACGCCGACGTAGTGGACGGTGACGGTGTCGCCGGGCTTGGCCTCGGCGCCGTCGCCGACGATCAGGTCGCGAACGACGAGGTCATCGGGCGCGGGACCCTCGGGGGCGTCGATCTCGGGCTTGGTGCGGTCGTCAGTCATGATGTCCATCCAACCCGAGGGCGCGAGCCGGTGCAACGCGGGGCCCGTCCGAGCGCGCCTCTTGACGCGGCGCGGCGGCGGGAGGATCATGAGGGCAGGCCAACTCAGCGCCCGGGAGACATGCAGGCATCGCCGCAGCACCGGGCGCTGAGTCTTTCACCGGGCGGCGCCGTCCCGGTCCCGCGTCACGGGCGCAACAGCGTCTGGCGCAGGCGCGTGGCCCGGGCGAGATGCTCGCGCTCGTCGGCAAGGGCCCGATCGTCACGGCCGGTCAGCGCCCGCTGCCGCGCCGCAGCCAGACGCGTGGCCTCGGCGATGAAGGCGCGCATCGTCTCGCTGCGGTCACCGGGGAGGGTCCGCGCCCAGGCCAGCGCGCGCCGCCGGCCTCCCCCGGTGGCGAGGAGGTCGACCTCGACGGGGGTGAACCATCCCGCTGCCGCGTAGTCGTGGAGGCGCTCCCGCGTGAGCCGCGCCTCCTCGCGTCGCAGCAGCAGGACACCGAGCACGAATCCGATGAACAGGGGCACCTGCAGCGTGACGTAGAGAGCGAAGAAGTCGGCGAACGCGGCCGAACCGTTCCAGAGCGCGTGCAGCAGGATCGCGACGGCGAGACCGGTCGCCCACGGCCCGAAGACGGCGCTGCCGCGCGCGCCGCGGCGCACCGCGAGTCCGACCGCGAACCCCGTGGCGGCGGTGAACATGACGTGCGCGAAGGGCGAGAGGATGCCGCGCAGCACGAAGGTCACCGACACCTGCGCGATACCGCCGGTGATCAGGCTGTCGGCGAAGTAGAGGATGTTCTCGGTGAAGGCGAAGCCGGCACCGATCATCGCGCCATAGACCACGCCGTCGACGGGGCCGTCGAAGTACCGGCGGCCGATGCGGAGCATGAGGAGGACGCCGAGCCCCTTCGCGATCTCCTCCACGATCGGCGCCTGCACGACACTCCCCATCGCCTGCGCGAGCGGGTCGCGCGCGGGACCGGCCACGATCGTCACCAGCAGGTCGACGCCCAGCGCGATGACCACCGAGGCGACGGCTCCCCACCCGAGGGCGAGCCACAGCAGCCGCGGCGGCTCGGGCTCCCACCGATCGACGATGCGGACGGCCCAGAGCACGCCGAGCAGCGGAAGCAGGGCCAGCACCGCACCCACGATCGCCGCGAACCACCCCAGGAAGGAGACCAGGTAGGCGACGAGTCCGAGCAGCAGCAGCACGAGGACGGCGCCCACCCAGAGGGCGGCCCATCCCCCGGGGCGTACCCGCACCGGCACGACGGGCGGCGACGTCGGTGCGGCCGGGATGGGACCGGGATGACCGGGCTGCGGCTGCGACAGGGGCGACGGGAACGACACGCCCCCACCCTAGGGCGCGAGCGGGCTCCGCCCGATGATGAGCAGCCCGCGCCGCGACCGAGTCGCGAGCCGGGTAGCCTGACAGTATGCGCTTTGCCCACGTGATGACCGCGGGGGCCGACGATCCCCGCCTCGTGCTCGTCGACGACGACCGGGCCACCTTCGTCGGCGACCTGTTCGCCGGCGCACCCGAGCGTCTGCAGCAGCTCATCGAGCTCGGTGACGACGGGCTCGCCCGCGTCGCCGATGCCTCGACGGGCGACGACGTCGCGTGGCACGGCATCGACGGTTCGGCGTTCGCGTCGGCCGTCCTGGCCCCGCCGATCGTCCTCGCCGTCGGCCTGAACTACGCGGCGCACTCGAGCGAGCTGGGCCTGAAGGCCGACACCGCACCCACCGTCTTCACCCTGTGGCCGAACTCGCTCACCGCTCACGAGGCCATCACGTCGTGGCCGCGGAGCCTCAGCGAGTCCGTCGACTACGAGGCCGAGCTCGGCGTCATCATCGGAACGGCGGCGAAGGATGTGACCGCCGACGCCGCCCTCGACCACGTCTGGGGCTACACCGTGGTCAACGACATCACCGCGCGCGACATCCAGTTCTCCGAGGCGCAGTGGTCGCGCTGCAAGTCGTTCGACGGGTTCACCCCGACGGGGCCGTACGTGGTGACCGCCGATGAGATCGCCGACCCGCAGGACCTGCACATCTGGGCGGTCGTCGACGGACAGACGGTGCAGGACGCCTCGACGGGGCAGATGATCCGATCGGTGGCCACGCTCGTCGCGCACCTCTCGACCGCGGCGACGCTGCTGCCCGGCACGCTCATCTCGACCGGCAGCCCGGGCGGAGCGGGCTACTCGCGCGACCCGCAGATCTTCCTGCGCGACCGCTCCGTCGTGACCGTCGGGATCGACGGGATCGGCGAGCTGCGGACGCACTGCCGCATCACGGACTGACCGCGCACCCGCAGCTCCCGCCGACCCGGAGTCCCACCTCGACGCGCACGCTTCGGCGCGCTGACCCGTCGCCCGGATCGTTCAGCAGCAGGTGGGCGGCGATGCGCCCCATGAGTTCCATCGGCTGACGCACGGTGGTGAGCGGGGGCGACGACATCCCCGCCGCCTGGATGCCGTCGAAGCCCGCGAGCCGGACGTCGTGCGGCACCTGCACACCGCGGGCGTGCAGCACGTCGAGCGCAGCGAGCGCGATCTGATCGGTCGCGCACAGGACCGCGTCAGGCAGCGTGCCCGCGTGCGCCCGTGAGCTGAGCCCCGGGAAAACCGGCGCGCGCTCGAGCTCGACGGTGTCGATGATCTCCGCGCTCGCGCCGGGATGGGCCGCGACGGCCTCGAAGAAGGCAGCGCGGCGCTCGTCGGTGTCGAAGCCCGCGGGCGCGTCGATCCACCCGAAGGTGGAGACGCCGTGGACCTCGACGAAATGCTCGACGAGCATCCGCTCCCCGCCCGCGTTGTCGGCGAGGACGTGGTGCGCGTCGCCGAGCGGCGAGCTGAGCACGGCGACCGGAAGCGTCGACGACACCGAGCCGAGGGATGCCGTCACCGTCGGCCCCGGGAGGATCGCGAGGCCGTCGACCTGGCCCGCCGTGTCGGCGATCTCGGATGCTCCCAGGCCCCCGGTGCTGAGCAGCACCGCGGTGCCGGCCCGTTTGCACTCGAGCACGAAGCCGCGCTGGATCTCGTCGACGTAGAGCGGGAAGGTGCGCGGAGCACTCCGGCGGACGTCCTCGTCGGCGTCCCAGGCGATCAGGTCGACGTCGAGGTCGAGCTCGGCGAGATCGGTGAGCCCGGGTGGCGGCGTCGGCCCGGCGGACGGCGCGCCCGCGGACAGCCCCGTCTCGACGGGCGGCGCCGATTCGACCAGCAGGTCGAACAGGTGCAGCCCGAGCACACCGGTGCGGCCGCGTGCGAGGTTCCGGGCCGATCCGCTCGGGACGTATCCGAGCTCGCGCGCGACACGCAGCACCGTGTCACGCGTCTCGGTGCGCACCTTGTCGGGGCGCCGGAACGCGAAGGAGACCGTCGCGATCGACACCCCGGCCCGTTCCGCGACGTCGTACACCGTGGGCCGTCCGACCACCATGACTACCTCGATTCCCCGGGGAGTCTACCGACGCGCCTCACGCCGGCACGATCGACAGCCCGGTCCCCCGCGGGAAGATCGGCTCGTCCGTGTCGCCCGGGACGTCGGTCCGGGAGCGGCGCACGGCCTCCATCGATCGCGGGATCTCGACCGGCAGCGTTCCCCGCGGCGGCACGGCGCCGGTGAGAGCGGCGAGCACCGCGGCATCCGAGCTGCCGTAGTCGGCGACGATCGCCGAGGCGATGGGGACGAAGGGGGTGAGCACGGCGGGCCTGTCGAGACCGACGACCAGCACCAGCGGGGCGTGGGCGGCGACACGGCCCAACCGCGACACGAGTCCGGGCCCGAAGTCGAGAGAACCCTGGTGGAACCATTTCTCGAGGAACAGGTCGTCGCGGGGCTCGAAGGGCGCTCCGACACGGACGATCGCGACGTCGGCATCCTCGGGCCGCTCGACGCGGTCGCCGTACGCGGCGAGTGCGCTGTCGCCGACGTTCTCGGCGTAGATCCTCGGCCGGGGCTCCGAGCGGATGGGCAGCACGTCGTCGCGATTCTGCAGGACGGTCAGCGACTCCGCCTGCGCACGGGTCCCGAGCTCGCGGAAATCGGCGTTGCCGACGATGCGCTCGGCCGCGTCCTCGTCGACGTACGGGTCGTCGAAGAGGCCCAGCCGGAACTTCACGAGCAGGATGCGGCGGGCGGACACGTCGATGCGCTCGAGGGGCACGGTGCCGGACTCGACGAGGTCGACCAGCAGCTCCGTGCACTCCTCGCCGCCGAACTGGTCGACACCGGCATCCAGCAGCCGCAGCATCCGCTCGGTGGGGTCGAGGTCCTCGACGCCCCACGCCCGCGCCGGCAGCACCTGATCGCCGACGTGATTGTCGTTGACGAGCTCCCAGTCCGTGACGACGACGCCGTCGTAGCCGAGCTCGTCGCGCAGGAGGTCCGTCACGATCTGACGGTTGTAGGCGAACCCCACCTCGGCGATCGGCACCCCGTTCCGCTCGAGTCCGACAGGCATGCCGTAGTACGGCATCATGCCGGCCGTGCCGCGCCGGATCGCCTCGCGGAAGGGCTCGAGGTGGTAGTCGAACATGCCGCCCGGGTACACCTGCTCGCGGCCGTACGGGAAGTGCGCGTCCTCGCCGTCGAGCTGAGGCCCGCCGCCCGGGAAGTGCTTCGTCGTGCAGGCGACGCTCTCGGTACCGAGCTCGTCGCCCTGGAAGCCCCGGAGGTAGGCGGCGGTGATCTGCGAGACCCGTTCGGCATCGAAGCCGAAGGTCTGCGCCTGCCGCCCCCATCGCGCCTCCGTGGGCAGGTCGATCTGCGGATGCAGCGCGGCTCGGATGCCGACCGCGCAGTACTCGCGTCGGGCGACGTCGGCGAACTGCTCGATGACCTCGAGGTCGTCGAGAGCGGCGAGACCCAGCGGCTCGGGCCACTGCGAGAACGGTCCCGCCGAGAAGGCGACCCCGGTGTTCTCGACGAAGGCGTGCCGCGGATCCGTGCTGATCGTGACCGGGATGCCGTGCGGCGTGCACTCGGCGAGACGCTGGAGGTTGTTGTTCCAGCGCGCGCCCTCGCGGGCGGTCCGGATGGCGTGCACGTTGAAGTGCGTCATGTTCTTGCCGACCACGACATCGGTCGTGGGCGACTTCGAGATGGCCCCCGGCGTCTCGAGGAGCTCGCCGTCGGGGCCGATCTCGATGACGGTCTGGAACATGAGGCCGATCTTCTCGGCCGGCGACATCCGGCCGAGAAGATCGTCGGTGCGTTCCTCGGGGGTCAGGCGCGGGTCCTCGTACGGGTCGAGGATGCCGTTGCCGTTGAGGTCGCGGAAGCGGGTTCCGTCGGGGGCGGTGTGGAATTCGGGTCGCATGAGGGACTTTCGATCGTGGGGGGACGGATGCGGCGACGCGGAGGTCCGCGCGAGGGTCACTTCAGGCCGGTGGTGGCAACGCCCCGGATGAACCAGCGCTGCAGGAACACGAACAGCACGATGATGGGCGCGATGACGAGCACCGAGCCGGCCAGGAGCAGTCCGTAGTTGGTCGCGTTCTGCCCCGTGGAGTAGAGCGACAGCGCCACGGGGAGCGTGTACATCTCCTCGGTCTGGGCGGCCACCAGGGGCCACAGGAAGTTGTTCCATGAGGCGAGGAACGTCAGGATGCCGAGGGTCGCGAGCGGCGGCCCGCACAGCGGCATCACGATGCGCGAGAAGATGCGCCACTCCCCCGCCCCGTCGAGGCGCGCCGCCTCGAGCAACGCGTCGGGAATGCCCATGATGAACTGCCGCATGAGGAACACGCCGATGGGGGCGGTGATGAAGGGCAGGATGAGCGCGGGATAGGTGTTGACGAGCCCGAGCGAGGAGACCATCACGAACAGGGGCACGAAGGTGACGACTCCCGGCACCATGAGCGTCACCATGACGAGGACGAAGAGCGCCTTCTTGCCGGGGAACTCCATCTTCGCCAGGGCGTAGCCCACCATCGAGCAGAACACGATGTTGCCGAGGACGGTGACGACCGCGACGATGAGGCTGTTGGCGAAGAAGTGGCCGAAGTCCAAAGGCCCGAACCACTGCGCGAAGTTCTCGCCCGTCGGGTTCTCCGGGAACCACGTGGGCGGACGGCGCAGGATCTCGCCCTGCGTCTTGACCGATCCCAGCACCATCCACAGGAACGGGATGAGCCAGAGGGCGAGTCCGACCGTCAGGACGGTGTAGGTGATCGCGCGCGGGCCGAACCGACGGCGGCGGCGCCGGGGAGCGGGCGGTGGCGTGACGGTGTCCACCACGGGAGCGGGGATGGTTGTCATCGGGTCAGTCCTTCGAACGGAGCAGCCGGAACTGCAGCAGGCTCAGCAGCGCGATGGCCAGGAACAGGACGTAGCTGGCGGCTGACGCCAGGCCGTATTCGCCGAAGCCGAACTGTTGGAAGGTGTAGTACGCGACCGACAGGGTGGAGTCGAGCGGCCCGCCCTTGGTCATGACGAACGCCTCCTCGAAGAACTGCAGGTAGCCGACGGAGATGAGCACCGCGCCGAGGAGGATCGTCGGCCGCAGCAGCGGAAGGGTGACCGAGGTCAGACGCCGCCAGGCTGATGCGCCGTCCATCGTCGCGGCCTCGTTGACGTCCTGAGGCACGGCCTGCAGGCCCGCGAGGAAGATGACCATGAGCGTGCCGACGTTGCGCCACACCGCCATCATGATCAGCGACGGCAGAGCGAAAGCGGGATCGTTCAGCCAGTTGGGACCGTCGATGCCGACGAGGGCGAGGGCCGAGTTGAGAAGGCCGTCGGGCTGGAGGATGTACCGCCAGACGACCGCGACCGCCACGATGCTCGTGACCACCGGTGCGTAGAAGCCGACCCGGAAGAACGCGACGATGCGCCCGCCGCCGCTGTTGAGTGCCAGGGCGAGGGCGAGGGCCAGCACCATCGTGACCGGGATGCCCACCACGACGAAGATCGCGGTGACCCCGAGGGAGGTGAGGAAGCGCGGGTCGCCGAAGAGCGTCGCGAACTGGTCGAACCAGACGAAGTTCACCGCGAAGGGCGAAGTGATGTCACGCGCCGTGAAGTCCGTGAACGACATCGCGAACGAGCCGACGATCGGGATCAGCATGAAGACGGCGAAGACCGCGACGAAGGGCAGGCAGAACGCCCAGGCGATGAGGGCATGGCGCTTGCGCTGCCTCGCGTGCAGCCCGCCGGGGCGGGAGGCCCCGCGGCCGGAGTCGACTCCGGCCGCGGGGAGGGTGGTGGTGGACATCGAGGTCACTCGAGTCCGATCGCGTCGGCGTCGGCCTGCAGCTTCTGCAGCACCGCGGGAACGTCGGCGCCGCCGCGGCGCAGCTGCTCGAGGGCCTGGTCGCCCTTCGCGGCGACCTGCACCCAGCTGGTCGTCACGGGCGGAGCCTTGGCGGTCTGGAGCTGTTCGCCGAAGGTCGTCAGGCTCGCGTCGTCTGCCAGCGCAGGAGCGTCCCACGCCGCCTGGAGAGCGGGCAGGTCACCCGTCGTCTCGTAGAAGGCCGCCTGGGTCTCCGGCTCGCTGAGCCAACGGACGAGCTTCCACGCCGATTCGGCGTTCTTGCTCTGGTTGAACACGACGAGGTTGGCGCCGCCGCTGAACGAGACCGACCCGGTGTCGGCGGGCAGGACCGCTGTGGCGTACTTCGAGGCGAAGTCGGGGCCGCCCAGCAGCTCGAGCTGACCACGCAGGAACGGGCCCTCGACGACCATCGGGGTGGTCCCGGCCACGAACTCGGCCTCCGTGGCTCCGGCCGAGATGTCGGCGTTCGCGTCGGCGAGGCCCGTGTCGAAGAAGCTCTTGTAGTACTCCAGCCCCGTGGTCATCTCGGGGGTGTCGAGCGTCCAGGCGTCACCGTCGGTGAGCTCGGCACCGGCAGACCACGGCATCCACATCGCGCCCTGGAACGAGTCGTTGCCGCCCGGCATCCGGATGCCGTACTCGGCGCCGGCCTTGTCCTTCATGTCGGCGGCGAGCTGCTGCAGTTCGTCCCACGAGGTGGGAGCCTGCGTCCAGCCCGCCTGCTGCGCGAGATCGGTCCGGTAGTAGAGCACCCGCGTGTCGACGTACCAGGGCACGCCGGCGGCGCGGTCGTCGAACTCCGTCGTGCTGAGGGCACCGGGGAAGAAGCCGTCGGTCGCGATCTCGGCCGGGACGGTGGCGAACGCGTCGCCGAAGTCGGCCATCCACGTCGAGCCGACCATGGCGACATCGGGGGTGTTCCCGCCGGCGATCGCCGTCTGGAACTTGTTGTGCGCCGCGTCCCACGGAATGGCGGTGACGTCGATCTTCACGTCCGGGTTCGCTTCCTGGAACTTCTCGACGAACGCGGGCAGCGCTTCGCCCTCGGCACCCATCGCCCACACGCTGATCGTGCCCGTCGCCGGGCTGTCGTCGATCGTGGTGACCTCAGCAGGTCCGGCAGCCGACTCGTCCGCCCGGCCGCAGCCGGTCAGGATGAGCGACACCGCGGCCAGGGTGGCGATGCCACCTGCCACTGTCTTGAACTTCACGTCTTCCTCCTTGAATCGCGGGATCGCCGCGGCGATCAAAGCGCTTAACCTCTGCGCCGTCGTCGAGTTTAAGCGCTTTGAGCGCCAAGACGCAATCGCGCCCGGGAGTCCTGAGCCGGGCATGAGGAAGCCCCCGCGGATCGGATCCGCGGGGGCTTTCGGTGTTGGCGTCGGCTCAGTACCGCGCGGAAGAGCAGGGCTGGGTCTGACCCCAGACCGTCACGGTGTCGGCCCCTTCCACGACGCAGGTCTGGTAGATCTCGTTCGCCATGTTGCCGAAGACGGTGAACAGCACGATCGCCACGACGACGCCGATGACCATGAGCACGGAGCTGATGATGATCGCGGCGAGCGCGAACCCGTTCTTGTGCCCCGCCTTCTTGCTCTGGACGAGCGCGACGATGCCGAGGACGAGGGCGACGAGCTGCGCGAAGAACGACAGGACGAAGGCGACGATACCGAGGGTCTTGCCCGGGATCGGTGCGTTGGGGTTGCCGTACGAGGCGTCGGAGGATGACGTCGGGTACGCCGGTGGCTGGTAGGCCGGAGGCTGCGGCGCGGACGGGTTGTTCGGGTCGGTCATGGGATCCCCCGGTCGGTCGGTAAGAGGTGGACTTCTCGACGTTAGCGAGAGCCGACCCCCCGGCACAAAGGGGTGGTCAGCCCGACACGCTCTCCTCAGCGTCGGCGAGGACGATCGGGATGGCCGCCGTCACGGCCTGCAGCCCCGACAGCCGCGCGGGCGAGAGCTGCTTGTCGACCTCCTCGCGCGACATCAACCCCGCCTCGACGACGAGGTCGCCCACGTTGCGGTGGGTCAGCAGTGCCGTCTTGGCGAGGGCCGCCGCCGCCGCGTAGCCGATGAAGGGGGTGAGCGCCGTGACCACGCCGACCGACGAACCGACCATCGCGCCCAGCCGCTCGCGGTTGGCGGTGATGCCGTCGACGCAGTTGACGCGCAGTGTGCGCATGGCCCGCCGCATCCACGTGATCGACTGGAAGATCGAGTGGGCGATGATCGGTTCGAATGCGTTGAGCTGCAGCTGTCCACCCTCGACCGCCATCGTCACCGTCAGGTCGGCGCCGGCGACGGCGAACGCGACCTGGTTGACCACTTCCGGGATCACCGGGTTCACCTTGCCGGGCATGATGCTCGACCCCGCCTGGCGCGCCGGGAGATTGATCTCGCCCAGGCCCGCCTGGGGGCCGCTCGAGAGCAGGCGCAGATCGTTGCTGATCTTCGAGAGCTTGATGGCGTTGCGCTTGAGCGACGAGGAGAACGACATGAACGCGCCGGTGTCGCTCGTCGATTCGACGAGGTCGACGGCGCTGGAGAGGTCGAGGCCGGTGATCTCGCGCAGGTGGCGGACGACCGCGGGACGGTATTCCGGATGCGTCGTGATGCCCGTACCGATGGCGGTCGCACCCATGTTGATCTCGTAGAGGAGCGACGCGTTCTCGCCGAGGCGGGAGTGGTCCTCACCCAGGGTCGTCGCGAAGCCGTGGAACTCCTGTCCGAGCGTCATCGGAACGGCATCCTGGAGCTGCGTGCGCCCGACCTTGAGCACGTCGTGGAACTCGACGGCCTTCGCCAGGAACGATTCGCGCAGCAGCGCCAGCTCGTCGAGCAGCCCCTGCAGGTCGAGGGCGAGACCGACCTTGATCGCCGTCGGGTAGACGTCGTTGGTGGACTGGCTGCGGTTCGTATGGTCGATCGGCGAGAGGAAGCCGTAATCGCCCTTGGGGCGGCCCGCCAGCTCGAGGGCGATATTGGTGATGACCTCGTTGGCGTTCATGTTCGTCGAGGTGCCGGCACCGCCCTGGACGACGCCGACCACGAACTGGTCGTGGTACTCGCCGTCGATGACGAGCTGCGCGGCCCGGTCGATCAACTCGGCGCGCTCGGCGTCGAGCACGCCGATCTCCCGGTTCGCACGCGCCGAGGCCTGCTTGACCATCGCGAGGGCCCGGACCAGGTCGCGATAGACGGAGATCGGCCGCTGCGAGATCGGGAAGTTCTCGAGTGCGCGAGCGGTGTGCACGCCCCAGTAGGCGTCGGCGGGGATTTCGAGCGAACCGAGCGAATCGGTCTCGGTGCGGGTGGCGGGAGTGGACGACATCATGCACGGGTCCTTGTGGGTCTCACGGCGATGGGAGGGACGATCCCAGCCTAGTCAGCGCTTGCGGGAAAACGCCTCGAGACGCTCCTGCGGCGACAGCCGCGCCATCTCGGCGACCCACTCGGCGGAGAAGTAGTCGCCCGTCGGAGCGTCGACGACGGGCACGACGGTGTGGGTGATCACGTCGTCGTAGACGTGCACCAGCTGGAACGCCTGGCCGGCGTCCATTCCGTTGACCGCCTGCGGCGGGCGCTGGAGGTTCATCGTGTAGCAGGTGGCCGACGCGACCGAGACCGGAACGCCCGCGAATGTCCCGGAGGTGGAGTAGTGAAGGTGACCGGCAAGGATGCCGCGCACGTCGGTCCCCGCGATGGTCTCCGCCAGCGCCTCCTGATGACGCAGCTCGAGGATGTCGAAGAACGGCACGTGGCTCGGCAGCGGCGGATGGTGCATCGCGAGGATCGTGCCGTGGGGCGCGGGCTCGGACAGGATCCCGCGCAGCCAGTCGCGCTGATCCGCATCGATGTCACCGTGGTGCCAGCCCGGGACCGTGGAGTCGAGGGCGACGAGCCGCAGTCCCGACAGGTCCCAGACCCCGGTCAGCGGTTCCCGGGTCGACGGTCCGCCGAACAGGCCCACGCGCATCGCGTCGCGTTCGTCGTGATTGCCGGCCACCCACACGATCGGCGCCGCCAGCCGCTCCGCCACGGGTTCGACCGCCTCGCGGAGGCGGCGATACGCGTCCGGCTCGCCGAGGTCGGTGAGGTCACCGGTGAAGACCAGCGCGTCGGGTCGGACGCCGGTGCGCTCGACGGCCGCGAGGGTGGCGTCGAGGTTCGCCTCGACGTCGTAGCGCCCGCCGAGCGCAGCACCACCCGCCAGCAGGTGCGTGTCGCTGATATGGACGAGGACGTGACCAGCGGGCTCATGACGACCGAAACGCACGGATGCCGCAGGGTCGCGAGGCTGTGTGGAACCGTCCGACGGCGCTGCTGAAGTCATGGCCACAGCCTATGCCGGGGGTCCTACCGCCCCGCCACGATGAGGACGATGCCCCCGAGGACGGCGAGCCCGCAGAGGGCGAAGGCGCCGTAGGCGGCCACGAGCGCGACCCTCTTCTGGGCCGCCGTCAGCGGGTTCTTCTTCGCCGCCTTGGCCGCGGCCTTCGCGTGGCGGCGCGCCTGCTTCTCGCTGATGACCGCGATCGCGTCGGTGAACTCCGCGGGAGTCACGACCGGCACGCGGCCCGCACGAACCAGCATCCGCAAGCCGAACGCGTAGAAGCCGACGACGAGCACGGCGCCGGTGATGGCCGCCGCGAACACCTGGACGAAGGCGAACCAGTCGATCGAGACGTTCATCGCTCGCCCTCCGTCTGCTCCGAGCCCGACTTCCTCGCCGCGGCCGCCGCCTTCGCGCGCCGCTGCCGCCGCGTGGGCGGCGGATCGGCCGGCACCTCGACGGCGAGACCGGAATCGGCGACCTCGCTCATCGCGTTGCCCGCGTGCACCTCGTTGCGACGCGAGCGGAGGAACAGCGCGAGGACGATCGCGACGGCGGCGATCGCATCGATGACGATGCCCACCGGCCCGAACCACACCACGAGCAGAGCGGCGACGGCGCCCACGGCCCCCGAGGCGGGAAGGGTCAGCAGCCAGCCGACTGCGATGCGGCCCACCGTGGCCCAGCGGACCGTCGAGCCGCGGCGTCCGAGTCCGGAGCCGATCACCGAGCCCGACGCGACCTGCGTCGTCGACAGCGCGAAGCCGAGGGCGCTCGAGGCGAGGATCGTCGACGCGGTCGACGCCTCGGCCGAGAACCCCTGGGCGGGCTTGACGTCGGTGAGCCCCTTGCCGAGGGTGCGGATGATGCGCCATCCCCCCATGTAGGTGCCGAGCGCGATCGTGACGGCGCACGCCACGATGACCCACAGCTGGGGCTCGGCGTGCTCGGCGCTCTGCCAGCCGGCCGCGATGAGGGCGAGGGTGATGACGCCCATGGTCTTCTGCGCGTCATTGGTGCCGTGCGCGAGCGCGACGAGAGAGGAGGTGAAGATCTGCCCCCAGCGGAAGCCGTCGCGACCATCGGGCTTGCCGTCGTGGCGACGGGTCACGGCGTAGGCGACCTTCGTCACGGTGAACGCGATGACACCGGCCGTCACGGGCGCGATCAGCGCGGGCAGGATGATCTTGCTCAGCACGACGCCGAAGTCGATCGCCATCGCCCCGACACCCACGAGGGTCGCGCCGATGAGGCCGCCGAAGAGGGCGTGGGACGAACTCGACGGGAGTCCCAGCAGCCACGTCAGCATGTTCCACGTGATCGCGCCGATCAGCCCCGCGAAGATCAGCGGCAGCAGCGCGGTGGCGGCGAGCTGATCCTCGTGGATGATCCCGTGCGAGACGGTCTTGGCGACCTCCGTCGACAGGAATGCTCCGACGAGATTGAGGCCGGCGGCCAGGAGGACGGCGACCTTGGGCTTGAGCGCCCCCGTCGCGATCGGCGTCGCCATCGCGTTGGCGGTGTCGTGGAAGCCGTTGGTGAAGTCGAAGAAGAGTGCCAGTCCGATGACCAGCAGAAGAATGAGTACAGCGGTTTCCACTGTGCGCTCTCTGTGCGTGCGGGCCCGCGAACACGGGTCCTCGAGTACGGATCGGGATGCCGCGGCAGCGGCGGGCGCGAACGAAGAGTTCACCGTCTGTTCAGGGTCCGGCAACCGGACCATCGAATCCTGCCACACCATCGCCGTCACCGTGAATCCGAGCGGCCGGATCGGGCGGTCACGGCGCTAGCGTGGAACGGTGACCGACACCCGCGACATCCTCAGCCCCTCTTCCTCCGACGCTCCCGCGGCCCCTGTCGCGGCCGTGCGCGAGCACCGCCGCACCCACCACGGCGACGAGTTCGTCGACCGGTACGAGTGGCTGCGCGAGAAGGACGACGCCGAGGTGATCGCGCACCTCGAGGCGGAGAACGCGTACACCGACGCCCGCACGGCGCACCTGAGCGGGCTGCGCGAGCGGATCTTCGAGGAGATCAAGGGCCGCACGCTCGAGACCGACCTCTCTGTTCCGAGCCGCCGCGGCGACTGGTGGTATTACAGCCGCACCGTCGAAGGCAGCCAGTACGGCATCCACTGCCGCGCTCCCCTCGCGTCGCCCGACGACTGGACGCCTCCGCAGCTCGAGCCCGGCGTCGATGTCGCCGGCGAGCAGGTGCTTCTCGACGGCAACGTCGAGGCCGAAGGCGCGGAGTTCTTCTCGCTCGGGAGCTTCGAGGTCTCCGCCGACGGTTCCCTGCTGCTCTACGGCGTCGACACCGAGGGCGACGAGCGATACACGCTGCGCCTTCGCGACATCGCCACCGGCGAGAACCTGCCCGACGAGATCACCGGGACCTTCGCGGGAGCCTCGCTGTCACCGGACGGCCGATTCGTCGTCTACTCCACGGTGGATGACGCGTGGCGACCGGACTCGGTCTGGCTGCACGAGATCGGCACCGACACGGCATCCGACGAGCGTCTGTTCCACGAGCCCGACGAGCGCTACTGGGTGGGTGCGGGCTTCACGCGCAGCGACCGCTACCTCGTGATCGAGGTCGGCTCGTCGATCACGAGCGAGGAGTTCCTCGTGCCGGCGGACGACCTGCGGGCCGAACCCCGGTCGGTGTGGCCGCGGCGCGAGGGCGTGGAGTACTCCGTCTCGCACGCGGTCGTGGCCGGCGAGGACGTGCTCTACGTTCTGCACAACGAGGACGCGCTCGACTTCGAGCTCGTCCGGGTCTCGGCCGCCGACCCGACGGGTGCGCGCGAGGTCGTGCTCCCCCACGAGCCGGGACGCCGCCTCGAAGGGCTCTCGACCTTCCGCGACTGGGCGCTGCTCGGCTACCGGCGCGACGGACTGCAGCGTCTGGGCATCTTCGACTACGGCTCGGGCTCGGTCACCGAGCTCGAGTTCGACGAGCCGCTCTACACCGTGGGCTCCGGCGGCAACCCCGAGTGGGCGCCGCCCGTGCTGCGTCTGGGCTACGGCTCGTTCGTCACCCCCGGCACCGTCTACGACTACGTCGTCGCCACCGGCGAGCTGCTGCTGCGCAAGCGCCAGCCGGTGCTGGGCGGATACGACCCCGCGGACTACGAGCAGCGACGGGTGTGGGCGACGGCCGACGACGGGACACTCATCCCGGTCTCGGTCGTGTGGAAGCGGTCGTTCGGCGACCCCGCCGAGAGCGAGGGCGAACAGCCGCGCGCGCTGCACCTGTACGGCTACGGATCGTACGAGCACTCGATCGACCCGGCGATGTCGGTGGCGCGCCTGTCGCTCCTCGACCGCGGCGTCGTGTTCGCCGTCGCCCACGTGCGAGGCGGCGGCGAGATGGGGCGCCAGTGGTACGAGGACGGCAAGCTGCTGCACAAGCGCAACACGTTCACCGACTTCGTCGCCGTCGCCCGCCACCTCGTCGAGACCGGCTACACCACACCCGATCGGATGACCGCCGAGGGCGGGTCGGCCGGCGGGCTCCTCATGGGCGCCGTCGCGAACCTCGCCCCCGAGCTGTTCTCGGGCGTCCTCGCCGCCGTGCCGTTCGTCGACGCGCTCACGACGATCCTCGACCCGTCGCTGCCCCTGACCGTCATCGAGTGGGACGAATGGGGCGACCCGCTGCACGACCCCGACGTGTATGCCTACATGAAGTCGTACTCGCCGTACGAGAACGTCCGCGAGGACGCCACCTACCCCCGCATCCTCGCGGTCACCTCACTCAATGACACTCGTGTGATGTACGTCGAGCCCGCGAAGTGGGTCGCCCGGCTGCGGGAGGTCGGGGCCGACGCGTTGCTGAAGTGCGAGATGGTGGCCGGCCACGGCGGGGTGAGCGGCCGGTACAACTCGTGGCGCGAGCGCGCGTTCGAGCTCGCGTGGCTGCTCGACGTCGTCGGCCTGGCCGACCAGCCGGCCTGACACCACCCGAGGGGCGCTGTCAGAGCTGGCGGCGCCCCTCGAACGCACGGCCGAGGGTGACCTCGTCGGCGTACTCGAGGTCGCCTCCGACGGGGAGGCCCGATGCCAGCCGCGTCACGCGGATCTCGAGAGCGGTCAGCAGGCGACTGAGGTAGGTCGCGGTGGCCTCTCCCTCGAGGTTCGGGTTGGTCGCGAGGATGACCTCCTGCACGGTGCCGTCGGCCAGACGCTGCATGAGCTGCGCGATGCGGAGGTCGTCGGGGCCGATGCCGCCGATGGGACTGATCGCGCCGCCGAGCACGTGGTACAGGCCTCGGAACTCGCGGGTGCGCTCGATCGCCGCGACGTCCTTGGCGTCTTCGACGACGCAGATGAACGTGCCGTCACGCCGCGGGTCTCGGCAGATCGCGCAGCGGTCGTGCTCGGACACGTTGCCGCAGACCTCGCAGAAGCGCACGCGCTCGCGCAGCTCGCCGAGCAGGTGCGAGAGCTTGGAGACGTCGAAGGTGGGAGTCTGCAGGATGTGGAACGCGATGCGCTGCGCCGACTTCGGTCCGATGCCGGGCAGGCGACCGAACTCGTCGATGAGGTCCTGGACGATGCCGTCGTACATGGCTTAGCCGAATCTCGTGGGTGAGGTGAAGGGTTCTTCGCGGACGAAGGTGGCCCCGAGCATCTGGCGGACGACCGCTTCGCCGTAGCGCTCGATACCGCCCCGCGCGGGCACGGCGTTCGAGCGGCCGTTCGACGGCGCGGAGGCGGCGACTGCGGACCCCGGCGATGTCTGTGCGGGGCCTGTCGTCGCCGGAGCGGGGGTCGTGGACCGTTCGACGGCGACCGGCGCCCGCGGGGGCAGCGGCGCATATTCGTCGACGGGAGGCGGCGGGTAGTCGCGGTCCTCCTCGTCGATGGGTGGCAGGGGCTCGGGGTACGGGTCGACGTCACCGTCGTGGGGAGCCGTGAGCGTGCGCACGGGGGCGGCGACGGCATCCTCCGGCTCGTCGTCCACAGCGAACTGCGGTGCCGGGTCGCCCTGCGGGATCGGCGCGACGGCCCACTCGGTGACGGGGCTGGCGGAGGACGCGGAGCCGGAAGGTGACGCGGATGCGGCCGGACGGGCGCCCGCCGACGCCGAGGGAGCGCCCGCGGCGCGTTGACCGCCGGGGGCCGGCTGCGACGGCGGGCCAGCCGCGGGCTGCCGGTGATCCCCCGCGGGCTGCTGTCGCGGTGCGCCGCCCGACTGACCGCCCGGTTGCGGGGCCGGCGGGCCGCCCGGTGCCGGGCCGCCGCCGGGGTCGGAGTCGTGACGGGCGACGTACTTCACGCGGACGCCGAGGACGCCCAGGATCGCGCCCCGCAGGTCTTCGCTCGGTCCCTTGCCTGCGTTGAGCTTCTTGAACTGCAGGACGTCGGACTGGCTCTGGAACGACAGCGTCAGCACGCCCGTCTCGGAGAACGCGACAGGTGTGGCGACGGAGGCGATCATCCACGAGGTGCGGCTGATCGACTCGAGACGCTGCAACACCTCGGGCCATGCGTCGCGCATCTGCGCGAGCGTGACGGTCGACGGATCGCGTGGTTCGGCGGAGCTCGCGGCCGCGGGACGCTGCGTATCGGGCGCGGGGGCTCCCGACGCGGCGGCCAGCGCGGTGGGGGCGGCGGACGGCGCGGACGCGGCGCGCTCGGGCTGCGCAGGGGCCGAAACCTGAGCCGGAGCGGGCGTGACGATGCGCGGCGGGGCTGCGGGCGCGGCCGCGGGAGACGAGGCGTGCGACGCGGGAGCGGCGGCGACCGGGGCCTGGTCGGCTGCCGGAACACTGTGCTGCGCGGCGGCGAGGACGCGCGCCACGAGCAGCTCGAGCTGAAGCCGCGGCGACGTCGCTCCCGACATCTCGTCGAGGGCGGTGACCACGAGGTCGGCCGTGCGCGAGAGGCGGTCGGTGCCGAAGAGCGAGGCCTGCCGCCCCATCCGCTCGAGCTCTTCCGCGGACACGCCGCGCAGCACGGCGGACGCGCCCTGGCCGGTGGCCGAGACGATGATGAGGTCGCGCAGCCGCTCGAGCAGGTCGTCGACGAACCGGCGAGGGTCCTGCCCCGTCTGGATCACCCGGTCGACCGCCGCGAAGGCCGCGGCGGCGTCGACGGCTCCGAACGCTCCGACGACCTCGTCGAGCAGCTCCGCGTGGGTGTAGCCGAGGAGGGCGACCGCGCGCTCGTAGGCGACCGCGCCGTCGTCGGAGCCGGCGATCAGCTGGTCGAGCAACGAGAGCGTGTCGCGGGGCGACCCGCCCCCGGCTCGCACGACGAGCGGCAGCACGCCGGCCTCGACCTGCACGCCCTCCTGGGCGCACAGCTGCTCGACGTACTCGAGCATCGCGGCAGGCGCCACGAGCCGGAACGGGTAGTGGTGGGTGCGCGAGCGGATCGTGCCGATGACCTTCTCGGGCTCGGTCGTGGCGAAGATGAACTTCACGTGGGCCGGCGGTTCTTCGACGAGCTTGAGCAGGGCGTTGAAGCCCTGCGCCGTGACCATGTGCGCCTCATCGAGGATGAAGATCTTGAAGCGGTCGCGGGCCGGGGCGAAGACGGCGCGCTCACGAAGGTCGCGGGCGTCGTCGACACCGTTGTGGGAGGCCGCGTCGATCTCGACGACGTCGAGCGAGCCGCCCCCGCCTCGGCTCAGTTCGACGCAGCTGTCGCACGTGCCGCACGGCGTGTCGGTGGGGCCCTGAGCGCAGTTGAGGCAGCGGGCGAGGATGCGGGCCGAGGTCGTCTTGCCGCATCCGCGAGGACCCGAGAAGAGGTACGCGTGACCGACGCGGTCGGAGCGGAGCGCCGTCATCAGGGGTTCGGTCACCTGCGACTGGCCGATCATCTCGCCGAACGCTTCGGGACGGTAGCGGCGGTAGAGGGCGGTGGTCACCCAGACAGACTACGGCGTACCGCTGACACCGGCCCCGTCGGCATCCCCACGTCGGGAACAGCGCGCGCCAGCGCGCGGTTGCACGGGGCATGGAAGCAGCGCGCGTCGATGTCGTCGTCATCGGCGCGGGGCAAGCGGGGCTCTCGGCCGCCTACCATCTGCGGCGGCGCGGGTTCGTCCCTCTCTCCCCCGGCGAGACCCCCTCCGACGCGTCGGTGCGATCCTTCGTCGTCCTCGATGCCGAGGACGCTCCCGGCGGCGCCTGGCAGCATCGCTGGGAATCGCTGCGCATGGAGACCGTCAACGGCATCCACGAGCTGCCCGGTTTCGCGGTGCCGCCGGCCGACCCGGCAGCTCCGGCCCGCACCGTGCTGCCCGCATACTTCGACGACTACGAGCGACGCTTCGGCCTCGGGGTGCATCGCCCCGTGGAGGTGCGGCGCGTCGAACGCGAGGACGCCGATCCGCGCGGCCGGCTGCGCGTGGTCACCGGCACCGGCTCGTGGTCGGCCCGCTGGGTCGTCAACGCCACGGGGACGTGGCGCCGCCCGTTCTGGCCGCGCTACCCGGGAGCCGAGACCTTCGCGGGGCGTCAGCTCCACGTGCACGACTACGTCTCGGCCCACGAGTTCGCGGGCCAGCGGGTCGTCATCGTCGGCGCCGGCATCTCGGCCATCCAGCTGCTCGACGAGATCTCCCGCGTCGCCGACACCTTCTGGGTGACGCGCGACGAGCTGCGGTGGGATGCCGGCGGGTTCGACACCGCCGCGCGCATCGCGGCCATCGCCGGGGTCGAGGAGCGCGTGCGGCAGGGGCTCCCGCCCGGCAGCGTCATCTCGGTCACCGGCCTGCACTGGAACCGCTGGGCCGAGTCGGCTCAGCAGCGCGGCGTGCTCGTGCGGCATCCGATGTTCGAGCGGATCGAGCCGACCGGCGTGCGCATGCCGGACGGCCGGGTCGAGCCCGCCGATGCGATCCTGTGGGCGACCGGCTTCCGCGCCGACATCCCGCACCTGACCCCGCTGGGCCTGCGGACCGCTGCGGGCGGCATCCGGGTCGCGAACGGGCGCGCGATCGACGAACCGCGGCTGTTCCTCATCGGCTATGGGCCGTCGCAGTCGACGGTCGGCGCCAACCGCGCGGGCCGCGACGCCGTGCGGGCGATCATGTCCGAGCTCGCGGCGGCCCCTGCGCCGGATCCCGAACCCGCCGCGGCGGCGGTTCCCTGAGCCGGCCGGCCAGGGCCCGCCGCCGTCGTCAGGAGTCGGAGCCCACCTGCTGGTCGGCGAAGGTCTGCGCGTAGTCCTCGACGACGGGAACCTCACCGGTGATGATCGGAACGTCCGTCGTCACCGTCGGAATCGACGTCGTCACCGTCGCGTCGGGGATCGAGGCCGACAGCAGCGAACCGTCCTCGCGTCGCGACTGAGCGAGCTGGCGCAGCGACGGGCGGCCGGACAGGAGCGGTCCCTGACCGGCGAGCGGGATGCGGACGGTGTCGCCGCCCGCGACCCGGAACTCTCGACCGCGCACCGAGAAGTCCACCGGGTCGCCCGGCCCCGCGGCGACGGTCATCGCGTCGGCGGTCAGCGTGATGTCCAGGCGCGTGCCCTGCCAGTGCAGGGTGTACTCCAGCGAGGGCCAGTCGCGCGGCAGGCGCGGGTCGAAGCTCAGGGCTCCGTAGTGATCGCGCATGCCGCCGAATCCGGACACGAGAGCGGTCCACACGCCACCGGCCGAGGCGACGTGCACGCCGTCCGAGGCGTTGCTGTGGAGGTCGCCGAGATCGACGTAGATCGACTCGAGGAAGTACTCCAGCGCGAGGTCCTGGTATCCGACCTCGGCCGCGAGAATCGACTGCACGACACCGGACAGGGTCGAGTCGCCGGTCGTGAGCGGGTCGTAGTACTCGAAGTCGGCCAGCTTCTCCTCGTCGGTGAAGTGGTTGCCCTGGAGGAACAGCGCCAGCACCACGTCGGCCTGCTTGAGCACCTGGTAGCGGTAGATCACAAGCGGGTGGAAGTGCAGCAGCAGGGGCCGCTGGCTGTCGGGGGTGTTCTCCAGGTCCCACACCTCGCGGTCGAGGAACACCGCGTCCTGCGGGTGGATGCGCAGCGATTCGCTGAACGGGATGAGCAGTGCCTCGGCAGCCCGCTCCCACCCGTCGGCCTCTGCGGGGTCGAGATCGAGACGCTCGATGAGCGCGCGGTACGCCTCGGGCGCCTCCTCGGCCATGTCGCGCACAGTCCGCGCGGCGAACCGCAGGTTGAACCGCGCCATGACGTTCGTGAAGAGGTTGTCGTTGACGACCGTCGTGTATTCGTCGGGTCCGGTGACGCCGTGGATGTGGAACGACTCTGCGGATCCGTCCTCGCCGAAGCGCCAGAACCCGAGCGTCGACCACAGCCGCGCCGTCTCGACGGCGATGTCGACGGCCTCGCGGTAGAGGAAGTCCACGTCGCCCGTAGCCCGCACGTACTTCGCGAGGGCGAAGCTGACGTCGGCGTTGATGTGGTACTGCGCGGTGCCGGCGGCGTAGTAGGCCGAAGCCTCTTCGCCGTTGATCGTGCGCCACGGGAACAGGGCGCCGGCCTCGTTGAGCTGACGGGCCCGGCGGCGCGCGGCGGGGAGCATGAGGTAGCGCATGCGCAGCGCGTTCCGGGCCCACAGCGGAGTCGTGTAGGCCAGGAAGGGCAGGACGTAGACCTCGGTGTCCCAGAAGTAGTGGCCGCTGTATCCCGACCCGCTGACACCCTTGGCGGGCACGCCCTGTCCATCGGCTCGGGCGGCCGCCTGCGCGAGCTGGAACAGGCACCAGCGGGTCGCCTGCTGCAGGTCCTCGTGGCCGCCGATGCGCACGTCGGAACGACGCCAGAAGTCGGCGCACCACGCCGCCTGCCGCTCGAACTGAACGGCGACGCCCTCCTCGCGGACCCGGTCGAGCACGCGGCGGCCCCGCTCGACGAGCTCGCGCGCCGGCACGCCGCGCGACGTGTGGTAGCTCACGAGCTTGGTGACGGTGATGGGGACGCCCTGCCGGGCGTTCACCCGGTAGACGTTCTTGGCGATGTCGGGCTCGATGAGCCGGCGAGACGAGTACTCGTTCTCGGTCTCGACGAGGTGGTCGGCGACGACCGACACCGTCATGCCCGAGTTGGTGGACTTGTACGACAGGACCGACCGGCCGTCCTCGTCCTGCCAGTACTCCTGCGGCTGGAGGACCCGCTCCTCGATCTTCTCGGTCTTGCGCGGATCGAAGCCCGCGGCGGCGCGGCCCGGCGCCGACCCCCCGTAGACGTCCTCGCCGTCCTGACGGTTGACGATCTGGCTGCTCACCGAGACCGGGGCGTCGGAGTTGAGCACCGTGATGGTCAGCCGCATGATCGCCAGGTGCCTCTGCTCGAACGAGACGAGGCGCTCGAAGTCGACCTGCACCTCCTTGCCGCTCGGGGTGACCCACAGCAGCTTCCGGGTGAGCACGCCGGTGCGCATGTCGAGAACCCGCTCGTAATCGCGGATGTCGGCGACGTCGAGCGAGAGAGGCTCGTCGTCGACGTAGACGCGCATCACCTTCGCGTCGGGCGCGTTGATGATCGTCTGCCCGACCTCGGCGAAGCCGAAGGCCTTCTCGGCGTGGCGGATCGGGAAGATCTCGTGGAAGCCGTTGATGAACGTGCCGTGCTCGTGCGCGTAGCGTCCCTCGGGGTGGTTGCCGCGCAGCCCGAGGTAGCCGTTGCCGACCGCGAAGAGCGTCTCGGTCACGCCGATGTCCTCGACCGAGAACCTCTTCTCGACGAGACGCCAGGGGTCGACGGGGAAGCGATCGCGATCGATCATGAGGGCCTTCCGGAGGACGGGCCCCGCCGCTGGAGGCGGGCGATGCGGGCGGGTGTTGACGTTGGGTCAGACGAACGCGTCGAGATCGTCGACGACGACGTGGGCTCCGAGCGCGCGGAGCGCGTCGGCGCCGGCGCCGCGATCGACGCCGACCACGAGAGCGTAGCCTGCCGCGACTGCCGACTCGACACCCGAGTGGGCGTCCTCGATCGCGACGGAACGGGCCGGATCGACGCCGAGCATGCGCGCGCCCTCCGCGAAGACGTCGGGCGCGGGCTTGGAGGGCAGGTGGCGCTCCTCCGCGATGACGCCGTCCATGACGACGGGGAACCTCTCCAGAAGCCCCGCGACGGCGAGGACCTCGCGCGCGTTCTTCGAGCTGGACACCACGGCGATCGGGACCCCGGCGGCCTGGAGCTTGTCGACCAGGGCCAGCGATCCGGGGTACGGCGCGATTCCCTCGGCTCGCAGGACGCGCTCGAACACGGCGTTCTTGCGGTTGCCGATGCCGCAGATCGTGTCGGCCGACGGGTCGTCGCCGGGGTCGCCCCACGGCACCTCGACGTCGCGCGAACGCAGCAGGCTCGCGACGCCGTCGTAGCGCTTCTTGCCGTCGAGATGGCGGAAGTAGTCGTCCGCGGTGTACTCCGGCGTGATCCCCCAGGCCGTGAACAGCTCGGTGAACATGGCCTGCCAGGCGTGCATGTGCACGTCGGCGGTCGGGGTGAGCACGCCGTCGAGGTCGAACAGGACGCCGTCGTAAGTGGTCAGGTCGGGAAGCTGAGCCGAGGTCACGGAACCAGCGTAATGAGGTCCGGCGGTCACGCCGTCACGGCGATGGTCTGCCGCGCGATCTCCAGCTCCTCGTTCGTCGGGACGACGAGCACCTCGACCCGGGAGGAATCCGTGGAGATCCGGCGGATGCCGCGCCCGCGCTGCTCGTTTCGGGCCGGATCGATCTCGACACCGGCGAACCCGAGCGTCTCGAGGGCTGCGGCGCGCACCAGCGGGGAGTTCTCCCCCACGCCGGCGGTGAAGGAGATGACGTCGACGCCGCCGAGCTCCGCGAGGTACGCACCGGCGTAGGCGCGCAGCCGGTGCGCGTAGACCTCGAACGCCAGTGTGGCCGCCTCATCGCCGCGCTCGACCCCGTCCTCGATGTCGCGCATGTCGGAGACCCCCGCAAGGCCCAGCATGCCGCTGCGCTTGTTCAAGAGGTCGTCGAGCTGAGGGATGGTCATCTCGGCGCGGCGGGCCAGGTGGAAGATGACGGCCGGGTCGATGTCGCCCGACCGCGTGCCCATGACCAGGCCCTCCAGCGGCGTCATCCCCATCGACGTGTCGACCGAGCGACCGCCGTCGATCGCCGTGACGGATGCGCCGTTGCCCAGGTGGAAGACGATCTGGCGCAGCTCGGCGAGCGGACGGCCGAGGTGAGCCGCGGCGGCCTCGGAGACGAACTTGTGGGACGTGCCGTGGAACCCGTAGCGGCGGACGCGATGCGCCTCGGCGAGCGCCGCGTCGATCGCGTAGGTGTAGGCGGCGGGCGGCATCGTCTGGTGGAAGGCGGTGTCGAACACCGCGACGTGCGGCAGGTCGGCGAAGGCGGCCTTGGCCGCACGGATGCCCTGCAGCGCGCCGGGGTTGTGGAGGGGCGCGAGCACCGAGAGCTCGTCGATGTTGATCTCGACGAGGGGCGTGATGAGCGTCGGCTCGAAGAACCGCGCGCCGCCGTGGACGACGCGATGGCCGACGGCGACGGGCGCGTGCTGCTCGAGTGACGGGCCGTTCTCGGCGAACGCGTCGAGCATGAGCTGGAAGCCCGCGGTGTGGTCGGCGATCGGAAGCTCGCGCTCGAAGGTGGCGTCGGTGGCGGTGACCGCGGCCTCCCCGCCAGCGGCGGGCGGGAAGAACACGGTGTGCTTGACCCGGCCCTGCTCCTGCCCGATGCGCTCGACAAGACCCGACGCGTGAGGGAGCCCGGTCTCGGCGTCGATCAGCTGGTACTTGAACGACGACGAGCCGCTGTTGATGACGAGCACGATGCTCATGCGGATGCCCCTCCCTGGGCCTGGATCGCGGTGATGGCGATCGTGTTGACGATGTCTTCGACGAGGGCTCCGCGGGAGAGGTCGTTGATCGGCTTGTTCAGACCCTGCAGAACGGGACCGATCGCGACGGCGCCGGCGGAGCGCTGGACCGCCTTGTAGGTGTTGTTGCCGGTGTTCAGGTCGGGGAAGACGAACACCGTCGCCTTGCCCGCCACGGAGGATCCGGGCATCTTCTTGGCCGCGACGGCGGCGTCGGTCGCGGCGTCGTACTGGATCGGTCCTTCGACCAGCAGCTCGGGGGCGCGCTCGCGAACGAGCGCGGTGGCCGCGCGCACCTTGTCGACGTCGGCGCCCGACCCCGACTCCCCCGTCGAGTACGACAGCATCGCCACGCGCGGGTCGATGCCGAACTGGCGCGCCGTCTCGGCCGACGAGACGGCGATGTCGGCGAGCTGCTCGCTCGTGGGGTCGGGGATGACGGCGCAGTCGCCGTAGACGAGGACGCGGTCGGCGAGCGCCATGAGGAAGACGCTCGAGACGACCGAGACGCCGGGCTTGGTCTTGATGATCTCGAACGCGGGACGGATCGTGTGCGCCGTCGTGTGCGCGGCTCCCGAGACCATGCCGTCGGCGAGACCGAGGTGCACCATGAGCGTGCCGAAGTACGACACGTCGGTGACCGTGTCGGCCGCCTGGCCGTACGTCATCCCCTTGTGAGCGCGCAGGCGCTCGTATTCGCGGGCGAACTTGTCGACGTGGACGGCGTCGAAGGGCGAGAGGATCTCGGCTCCGCGCAGGTCGAGACCGAGCTCCAGCGCTCGCGAGCGCACCTCGATCTCCTCGCCCAGCAGCGTGATGTCGGCGATGCCACGGGCGAGGACGATCGACGCAGCGTGCAGCACGCGGTCGTCGTCGGCTTCGGGCAGGACGATGCGGCGGCGGTCCGTGCGCGCCCGCTCGACCAGGCCGTACGCGAACATCAGCGGGGTCACGACGGTGGACCGCGCGAGCCCGAGCGCCTCGGTCAGCTCATTGGTGTCGATGTGCCGCTCGAACAGGGCCGCGGCCGCCTCGTAGTGCCGGCGCGAATCGGCCGCGAGGCGCCCACGCGTGCCCATGATGCGGGCGGCGGTCTCGTAGGTGTCGAGATCGGTGGCGATGATCGGGAGCGTCTCGCCGACGCCGTCGATCAGCCGGTCGACCGCCTCAGGCAGCGGGAACCCGCCGTTGATGACGATCGCCGAGAGCGAGGGGAACGTGCCCGACCCGTGCGCGAGCAGGGTCGCGAGCAGCACCTCGGCCCGGTCGGAGGGGATGACCACGACCGAGCGCTCGCTGAGCCGCGGGAGCACGTTGACCATCGACATCGCGCCGATGACGACCCCGAGCACCTCGCGCCCCAGGAGGTCGGCGTCGCCCTTGACGAGCGAGCCCTCGACCGCGGCCAGGACGGTGCTCACCGACGGCGAGACGAGGAAGCGGTCCTCCGGCACGGCCCAGACCGGGACGCTCTGCGGCACCGCGCCGCGCACGGCGTCGATGATCTCGTCGAGACGATCGCCGTCCGCACGGTTGGCGACGACGGCGAACAGCTCGGCGCGGTCGCCGCGCAGCTCCGACACCGCCAGCGAGGCGATCTGCCCCATCTCGTCAGGGGTGCGCGCGGGGGCGGACCCGAGCTTCTCGCCGCCGCCCTGTCCCGCCCGTCCGCCGAGGACCAGCAGCACCGGCGCGCCGAGGTTCACCGCGATGCGGCCGTTGTAGCTCAGCTCGGCGGGGGAACCGACATCCGTGTAGTCGCTGCCCATGATGACGACGGCGTCGCACTTGGCCTCGACCGACTTGTACCGCTCCACGATGCGAGAGAGCGCCCCGTCGGGGTCGCGCCGCATGTCGTCGTAGGTGACGCCGATGCACTCGTCGTACGCGAGGTCGACGCCGTCGTGGTCGAGCAGCATCTCGAGGACGTAGTCGCGTTCCTCCGTCGACCGGGCGATCGGCCGGAAGACGCCGACGCGCGGCGCGACGCGGCTGAACGCCTCGAGCACCCCCAGCGCGATGATCGACTTCGCGGAATGGCCTTCTGCGGACGTGATGTAGATGCTCTGAGCCACGGGTTCAGCCTAAGAGGGAGAGGCCTGACCACGAGCCGTGAATATCGCCACGGTCGTGGCGGCGGATGCCGCAGGCCACGACGGTGGGGGAAAAATAAGACTCTCCGCGAACCCGGCAGAGCCCGGTTACCCTTGCTACGTTTCCGTCCTGGGGGAGTTGGCCTGGATGCCGCCTCGCGGAGAGCTGTCACCAGTCTAACCCGGAACCTGAGTCCTCCCGTCACCGGGGCCGGTTAGGCTCTCGCCAGACGGGCGCGACGCGGCGGGGCACGCGACGCGGAGAACGAGGGGATCGCATGACCAACCACGGCACCCAGGCAGCTTTCGGTCCCGACCGGTTCGCCGCCACCACCGATGCCATCTCGGCGAGTATCGCCCGCGTCATCGACGGAAAGCCCGAGGCGGTGCGCTCCGCGCTCGTCTGCCTCCTGGCCGAGGGGCATCTCCTCATCGAGGACGTGCCCGGCGTCGGCAAGACGATGCTCGCGCGTGCGCTCGCCGCGACGGTGGACGCCACGGTGCGCCGCATCCAGTTCACCCCCGACCTGCTGCCCGGCGACGTCACGGGCGTGAGTGTCTTCAATCAGGCCGATCGCGAGTTCGAGTTCAAGCAGGGGGCGATCTTCGCCCACATCGTCATCGCCGACGAGATCAACCGATCCTCCCCCAAGACGCAGTCCGCGCTGCTGGAGGCGATGGAGGAGCGCCAGGTGACGGTCGACGGGCGCACCCATGCGCTGCCCGCGCCGTTCCTGGTGGTCGCGACGCAGAACCCCCTCGAGATGGAAGGCACCTACGCCCTGCCGGAGGCGCAGCGCGACCGCTTCATGATGCGCATCTCGATGGGCTATCCCGACGCCGGATCCGAGGCTCGGATGCTGCGCGAGCGCGACACCGTCAACCCGTTGTCGTCGCTCGCCCCGGTCATCACGGCGCGCGAGGTGCAGGATCTCATCGCCTGGGCCCGCAGCCTGCATGTCTCGCCCTCCGTCGAGGAGTACGCGGTCGCGATCGCCCGCGCCACCCGCGATCACCGCGACCTGCGCCTGGGGGCCAGTCCCCGCGCCACTCTGCAGCTCGTCCGTGCCGCGAAGGTGTGGGCAGCCCTCGACGGCCGCCCCTTCGTCATCCCGGACGACATCGTCGCGCTGCTTCAGCCGGTCTTCGCCCACCGCCTCATCCCGGCGCGGACGACCGGCGCGTCCCGCGGCCGCAGCGGTGCCGAAGTCGTCGAAGCGGCGTTGGCCGACATCGCCGCGACGGTGCCGGTGCCGCTGCCGGTCCGCTGAGTCCGCCATGACCGGTTCTTCCCGTCCGGCTCACCGCCGGCATCGGCTGGGCCCCGCCCTCCGACGGGCCTGGCCGCTGACAGCCCGCGGTTGCGGCGCGCTGCTGATCGCCGTCGCCGCCATCGTCTGCGCGCACGCCTTCGGCGTCGTGGAGCTCGTATACGTCGGCGTGCTGCTGATCGCGGCCGTCGCACTGGGCTGGGTGTCGCTGTGGTTCGTCCACAGGTACGGCGACGTGTCGCGTTCGTTCTCCCCCGACGTCGCCGCCGTCGGGAGCGAGAGCGTCGTGACCGTGCACGCGACGGCCCGCGGCGGGGTCTCCGGCGCGATCGCCCGGTGGACCGACATGTTGCCGAACGGCGTGGAGGGAGACGCATCCGGCATCCTCACCGGTGCGGCCGCTCTCGACCGCATCCGGCTGACCTACCGCATCCGGGGCACCCGGCGCGGCATCCGCGACGTCGGCCCCTTCGCCCTCGTCGTGACCGATCCCTTCGGGTTCACCCGCCGGAGCGTCCGCATGGGCCGGGCTGAGCCGATCACCGTCGCGCCGGCGACCGTGATGCTTCCCCCGCTGACGGAATACCCCGGCGAGGCGGGCGGCAGCCTCCACACCGCGACGCACCAGCTGGGCGAGGGCGCCGACAACCTCATCCCCCGGGCCTATGCGCCGGGCGACTCGATGCGGCGGATCAACTGGCGCGCGAGCGCGCACCACGACGAGCTGATGGTGCGTCAGGAGGAGCAGGAGTCCACTCCCGAGGCCACCGTCGTGCTCGACCGGGCGGCGTCCCGCTGGGCTCCCGCCGCGTCGCGACCCGGCGAAGACCCGGCGTTCGAGGCCGCCGTGACGGCGGCGATCTCGGCCGTCGCACGCCTGGCCCGGGAGGGCTACGACGTCACGGTCATCGACTCGGAGGGACATCCGGTGGGCGTGCCCGTTCCGGCCGGCGATTCCGTCGCGGTCGAGCAGCTGGCCCTCGACCTGGCCACGATCGTCGCCGGCTCCGACGATCGACTGGCGGCGCTCCCCCGCCTGTTCGCAGGCACCGTCGCGGGACCGGTGGTCGTCGTCTCCGCACGCGTGACGACGGCCGACGCCGATGCGTTGGCGCCGCTCGTGGCGCACAGCGCGCTTCCCGTGCTGCTGGCGGCCGAATCCTCGGAACAGGCGCTCGCACGGGCATCCGCCGCCGGCTGGCGGGCCGGCGTCCTGACTCCCGACGGCGACCTCACCGAGAGCTGGCGAGCCGCGACCGAACGGGGGACCGCTCGTGCCGCGTACTGATCCGTCGCGCCGGTGGCGGCATCGTCCGACGATGCCCTCGCGAGCCGAGCTGAGCCGCACCGGCGACACGCCCCTGGCGGCCGTCCTCCTCCTCTCGATCGTCGCCGCGATCCTCCCGCTGCTGCGCGTGGTCGCCGCCGGCACGTGGCTCGTCGTCGCGGTCGCCGTGGCGGCCGCCCTGCTGCTCGTCGGCGTCGGACTGCGGCGGCTGCACACGCCCGCCGTCGTGGTCACCCTCGCCGAGCTGGTGACGGCGGGTGCACTCGTCACCGCCGTCTACTTCGGCGACACCGCGCTGCTCCTCGTCATCCCGACCCCCGGAACCTTCGCCGAGGTGCCGTCCCTCATCGCCGGCGCGAGCGGGCAGATCGTCAACGGAGTCGCGCCCCTCACCGCGGACCGCCCGCTCGCGGTTCTCGCCGTGACCGCGGTCGCAGCTCTCACGATCCTGCTCGACCACACCGTCATCACGGCACGGATGCCGCTGCTGGCGGCCATCGCCCTCGTCGCGGTATGGCTGATTCCCGCACTGTCCGTGCCTGCGCCCGTCGACCTGATCGCGTTCGTCGTCTTCGCGGCCGCGGTGCTCCTGCTCATCCGGACCGAGACCCGCTCGCGCGAGCGTGCGCTGGCCCGATCGGCCGCAGCCGCCAGCGCCGCCGAGGCGCGACAGCGCGGCGAGGCCGAACCACGGCGCCGCCTGCCACGCTCGGGTGCCGTGCTCGCAGCGGGCCTCGCGGTGACGGCGATCGTGGCGACCGTCATCGTGGTGCCCGAGCTCCCCCGCCCCGCGCCGCGCGTCGGAATCGGAACGGGCCCCGCCACCACCATCAACGCCAGCCTCGAGCTCGGCGACGATCTGCGGCGCCCCACCGACGTCGAGGTGCTCACGACCCGCACCAACGCGCCCAGCATGCCCTACCTGCGTGCCGCGACGCTCTCGAGCTTCGACGGACGCGTCTGGGAACCCGACCGCGACGAGACCACCCCCCTCACTCCCGAGGCGCTCGGTCCGGTCGTCGCCGACCCCGACGTGCGGGTGACCGAGTACCAGACGACCGTCAGCATCACGCAGCTCTCGTCCGCATGGCTGCCGGTACCCGGCCCGGCCGTGCGCGTGGACGACCTCTCCGGCGGCTGGGAGGCGATGCCCTCCAACCGCACGGTGGTCGCCGCGGACACCGACACGCAGGGACAGGAGTACGTCACGACAACCCATGTCGTGCGTCCGACCCTCGAGCAGATCCAGGCGGCCGGGACGACCATCGACGGCCTCCCCGACACCGTCACCCAGCTGCCCGCCGACATGCCCGCCGCGATCGAGCGGACGGCGCGCGAGGTCACCGCGGGGGCCGAGAACGATTACGACCGGCTCGCCGCCCTCCAGCGCTGGTTCCGCAGCGCGGAGTTCACCTACTCGCTCGATGCTCCGGTCTCCGACGGGTTCGACGGATCGGGCGTCGACGCGATCGCGGACTTCCTCGAGGTGCGCAGCGGCTACTGCGTGCACTTCGCCTCCGCGTTCGCGGTGATGGCGCGGACGCTCGACATGCCGTCCCGCATCGTCGTCGGATACCTGCCCGGAACGCTGACCGGCCGCGTCGTCGATGGCGAGAGCGTCGCGACGGTGCTGAGCTCGCAGCTGCACGCGTGGCCCGAGGTGTACTTCGCCGGCATCGGCTGGGTGCCGTTCGAGCCGACGAACAGCCTCGGCACCCCCGCCAGCTATACGCGCTCGGCGCAGCCGCTGCCGGACGACGGCGGGCAGGACGTGCCCCCCGCGCCCGCGCCGCAGCAGACGGCGACGGTCGCGCCCGACGGCGGCCCCACTCCGACGCCGACCGCCTCGACGGGGACGAGCGCGGGCTCCGAAACCTCGCCCCTCGCGCTCGCGCTGCCCTACGGCGGAGTCTTCCTCGGCTTCGCGGCGCTCGTGCTGCTGCCCGCCCTCCTCGGTGCCGCGCGGAGGCGGTGGCAGACGACGGCTGCCGAACGCGGCGATGTGCTCGCGGCGTGGCGGATCGTCCGCGAGAGCGCCCGCGACATCGGCGTGCGCATCGACGACGCCGAGAGTCCCCGCGCGCTCGGCATCCGCCTGGCGGCCGTGCCGCCGGTTCCCGTCGACCGCATCGACGCGCTCGTCGCGGCGGTCGAACGGACGAGCTACGACGTTCCCGACGGCGACCGCGACGCCGCGATCGGCCGCGCCGCGGCATCCGACGCCCTGGCCGTCCGCCGAGGGCTGCTCGCATCCGTCTCGACGCCGCGGCGCATCGGCGCCGTGCTGCTCCCCCGATTCCTCGTCCGCGCCTGATCTCCGCGGGCCCCACGCATGCCGATGGGGCGCACATCCCGACATCGAGCGCAGAAGAAGCTGCGCCGGATGCCGAGAGGTGCGCCCCGTCGCGGTGGGCGCGAGCGTCAGGCCCGGGCGGGGGCCTCCACCTCGTCGGCGCTGTCGTCGGCGAACGGGTCGCCCGAACGCTCGGCGTCGTACAGCTCGCGGTCGAGGATGCCCTCGCGCTTGGCCACGATCGTCGGCACGAGCGCCTGGCCCGCGACGTTGACGGCCGTGCGGCCCATGTCGAGGATCGGGTCGATCGCCAGCAGCAGGCCGACACCCTCGAGCGGCAGGCCCAGGGTCGTGAGGGTCAGCGTGAGCATGACGGTCGCACCCGTCGTGCCCGCCGTCGCGGCGGAACCGACGACAGAGACGACCACGATCAGCAGGTACTGCACCGCGTTCAGCTCGAGGCCGAAGAACTGCGCGACGAAGATCGCGGCGATCGCCGGGTAGATCGCAGCGCAGCCGTCCATCTTCGTCGTCGCCCCGAACGGCACGGCGAACGAGGCGTACTCGCGCGGAACGCCGAGGTTGCGCTCGGTGACCCGCTGCGTGAGCGGCAGGGTGCCGATCGAGGAGCGCGAGACGAAGGCGAGCTGCACGGCGGGCCACACGCCCGAGAAGTACTGCCGCACCGACAGGCCGTGGGTCTTCAGCAGCACGGGATAGACGACGAAGAGCACGAGAGCGAGGCCGATGTAGATGGCGACGGCGAACCAGAGGAGCGTCGTGAGCTTCTCCCAGCCGTAGGTGACGACGGCCGACCCGATCAGGCCGAGGGTGCCGATCGGAGCGATGCGGATGATCCACCAGAGCACCCGCTGGACGACCTTCAGCGCCGACTCGGTGAACGACACGAACGCCTCGGCGCGCTTGCCGAGCTTGAGGGCGGCGATGCCGATCGCGACCGAGATGACGATGATCTGGAGCACGTTGTAGCCGACGCTCGAGCTCGCGGCGCCCGTCTCGGGGTTGATCGAGGTCGACACCGACAGACCGAGGAAGTTCTGCGGGATGAGCCCCGTGAGGAAGCTCCACCAGGAGCCGACGCTCGAGGGGACGTCGGGCGTGAGCTGGCCGGCGTCGACGCGCGCGCCCGGCTGGATCGTGACACCCAGCACGATGCCGATCGTCACGGCGATCAGCGCGGTGATCCCGAACCACAGCAGGGTCTGACCCGCCAGACGCGCGGCGTTGGTGACGTTGCGCAGCTGCGTGATCGAGGCGACGATCGCGAGGAAGATCAGCGGCACGACCGCCGTGCGCAGCAGTGTGACGTAGCCGCTGCCGATCGTCGACAGCGTTGCGGCGAGGCCGTTCGGGTTGCCCTCGGCATCGGGCCCGAGCTGGCGTGCCAGCAGGCCGAGGAGGACGCCCGCGACGAGCGCGATCGTGATCTGGAAGCCGAACGAGCGGTAGAAGGGCTTCTTCCGCTTCGCCGGCGCGGCGTTCTTCGAGGTGGCAGAACTCATGGTGGTGCTCCTGAGAGGGATGACGTCGCGATGGCGACCCACCGACGCTAAACCCGAATCGGGGTCGCCGGGGCCGTATGACCTTCCATGACACCCGCCGGCCTGCTCGCGCCGTCGCTTTCGGGACACGGGCGCTCTGATGTCTGCCGGAGTCGGCAGCGGGGCGGTCGGGTTTGCCGCCGCCACCCCAGAATGAGCGCATGATCCGTGATCTCGACCGCCTCCTCGCCCCGCCGACGCCCACCGCCGCGCTCGCCCTCGAGGCGGTGAGCCGGTGGTCGTCGGCCGTGCTCGTCGACCACGGCATCCGGTCGTGGGCCTGGGCGCGGCTGCGCGCCGAAACGCTCGGGCTCGACCACGACCCCGAACTGCTGTTCGTCGCCGCGATGCTCCACGACCTCGGCGTGACACCCGCGTTCGACGCGCACGAGATGGCGTTCGAGTCGGCCGGCGGCGCGGCGGCGTGGCTCTTCGCGGCCGGTGCGGGGTGGCCCGCCGCGCGCCGCGAACGCGCGCGCGAGGTCATCGAGCGGCACATGTGGCTGAGCGTCGACCCGGCGCTCGACCCCGAGGGTCATCTGCTGGAGGTCGCGACGAGCCTCGACGTCTCGGGAGTCGCGCCGGAGCTATGGGATGCCGAGACCCTGCGGGCCGTCACGCGAAGGCATCCACGCCGGGACTTCGCCGCGCAGTTCGCGGGGTGCATCCACGCACAGGCGCGCCGCAAGCCCGGCACTCCTGCGGCCCGGCTCGACGCGTCACAGCGCATCGCCGAGGGCGGGCGGGTGTGGGACGACATCCTGGCATGACGAAGGGCGCCACCCTCGCGGAGTGGCGCCCTTCATTTCGGCGGAAGTGACAGGATTTGAACCTGCGAGGCGAGTTACCCCGCCTACATGGATTCCAGCCATGCTCCTTAGGCCGCTCGGACACACTTCCGTCGACGAGTTTATCAGTCCCCGGCGTGGACTCCCGCCGCGTCGGTCTCGGACCGCGGAGCTAGGCTCGTGGCGTGACTGATTCCTCTCTCGTCCTGGTCGCCAACGCGGGTGACAGCAGCATCAGCGTGTTCCGTCTCGATGGCGACGCCCTCGAACGGCTCTTCGTCGCCGACGGCCTCACCGGCACCGGCACCTTCGCGATCGACCGCGAGCGCGGCCTCGTCTACGCGGGAGTCAAGGGTGCGACCTCCGACGAGCCCGCGGCGATCGTCACGCTCTCCCTCGACCGCGCCACGGGCGAGCTCACCCCCCGCTCGCGCTTCGCGCTTCCGGACGGCTCGGTCAGCTACATCGCTCTCGCCCGCGGGGGCACGGCGCTCCTCGCCGCCTCGTACGGCGGCGACTACGGGTTCGTCGCCCCGATCTCCGACGGCGCGATCGGCGAGCCGACCGGCCGCGTCGAGTTCGCCAAGCTGCACTCGGTGCTGCCCTCCTCCGACGGGCGCTTCGCCTACTTCGTCTCACTCGGCGACGATCTCGTCGGACAGTTCGAGCTCGGCGACGACCTGACGCTGACTCCGGTCGGCCCGGGCACCGCCGCGGCGCCCGCCGGCAGCGGACCCCGCCACCTGGTGCTCAACAGCGCCGAGGACGCCGTCTACGTCATGACCGAGTACTCCGGCGAGGTGCTGCACTACGTGCGCGACGCGGCGACGGGCGGCCTGGAGCTGCGCTCCCGGGCCAACGCAGTCGACCCCGCAGCCGGACTCGTGCGTGGTGAGATCGGCGGCGACCCGGTCGCCAACCACGCCGTCTGGGGCGCCGACATCCACTTCGGCGCGGACGAGCGGTACCTCTGGATCTCGGAGCGTTCGACGAGCACGCTGGGCGCCGCGCCCGTCGCCGAGGACGGCACCGTGCAGGACGTCGGGTCCTTCATCCCCACCGAGCCGCAGCCGCGCGGCTTCGCCCTCTCACCCGCCGGCGACCGCCTGATCGCGGCGGGTGAGAAGTCGCGCACGGTCTCGCTCTACGCCGTCGACGGCGCCGAGCTGACGTTGCTCGAGCAGGCCGAGACCGGCGCGGGCGCGAACTGGGTCCGCTTCGCCTGACCCGCGGCGCCCCGGGTACCGTGGGTGAGGTGGCTCTCTCCTCTCGCACCGCTCCCCGTACCCCGCGCCCGAGCATCCAGCTCGAGGTCGTCGGAACCGAACGCCTCTCCGCGCACCTGGTGCGCGTGACCCTCGGCGGCGACGGCTTCGCGGGGTTCCAGAACCGGCCCGAGACCGACAAGTACGTCAAGCTGAAGTTCACGACTCCCGCTCGCGAATCCGCACCCGTCACGCGGACGTACACCGTCCGGCGGGTGGATGCCGTCGCCGGCACCCTCTCGATCGACTTCGTCGTGCACGGTGACGAGGGCCTCGCCGGGCCGTGGGCGGCGCGCGCGCAGGTCGGCGACCAGATCGAGCTGATGGGACCGGGCGGCGGCTACGCCCCGGATGCTGCCGCCGATTTCCATCTCTTCGCCGGAGACCTCTCGGCCGTTCCGGCGATCGCCGCCGCACTGGAGGCGCTGCCGTCGGATGCCGCCGGACACGCGTTCGTCGAGGTGGAATCCGACGACGCGATCCTGCCTCTCGACGCGCCTGCGGGTGTCGAGGTGGAGTGGGTCGTCGACCCTGCCCACGACCCCGAGGCTCTCGCCGCCGTCGTGCGGCAGTACGACTGGCCGGCGGGCGACGTTCAGGTCTTCGCGCACGGTGAGCGCGAGTCGATGAAGGCTCTGCGACGCGTGCTCTTCGACGAGCGCGGACTCGAGCGCGGCCGTGTCTCCCTGTCGGGCTACTGGGCCCGGGGCCGCAACGAGGACCGGTTCCAGGCGGAGAAGCGCGAGCCCATCGGCCAGATCCTCTGAGCCCGCCGTACCGAACGACTCGGTGCGTCCTTCATTCTGCGCTGTCGGAGAAGATGTCCTCGATCGCGCATCCGAACACCCGAGCGAGCCGGAACGCCAACGGGAGGGACGGATCGAAGCGCCCGCGTTCGATCGAGATGATCGTCTGACGCGAAACCCCGAGCTCATCGGCGAGACGCTGCTGCGACCACCCCCGGTCGCGTCGGCGCTCGGATACCGAGTTCTCCATGTTCAGCCGCGGCGCTGCTGCGCCAGGTAGCGCACCGCGACCGAGCCCATCGCGATCATCAGTACCGCTGACAGAGCGATAAGGGTCGGGACCTCGACGCGCGTGAACGCGAGGGTCGCCGTACCGAGCCCCACGATGAGGAGGGTGTCAGTGAGAGCGCCGCTCGTGGCCCGCTCGAACCACCGCGACTCGACCGACTGCTCGGGCTGCTCGGCGGCTCCTCGCAGAGTGGACCGGTCGACGACCGCCACCCAGGCGAAGCCGATGCACGGGGCGAGCGTGAGAGCGACGATCACGGCCGCTCCGACCACCGGCTGCGGTCCGCCGCCTCCCGTCGCGACCACGAACGCCGCGAGTGCCGATGACGCGAGCGCACCCGCTGGGATCGCGATCCACAGCGCGGAGAGCCGGCGATCGCCGAACCTCATGCGTCCCCAGCGGGGGCGCGTATCAGCGACGGACAGCGTGTTCCGGTTCTCTTTCATCATCTTCCCGACTGTCAAGTGAGCTTTACTGTTAACTAAACTTTACATAGTTTTCAGCCCCGAGGGAATGCCGGGGCCGCCACCGACCGTTGCCTTCCCCATGACAACTGTGGGAATCATCGGAGCAGGACACATCGGAAGCGCTCTCGCCGAGGGCCTGGTCGCACGCGGCTACGACGTCGTGATCGCCAACTCGCGCGGGCCGGAGACGCTCGGCGACCTCGTCGCGCGGCTCGGCGAGCGCGCACGGGCGGCGACCGCGCAGGAAGCGGCCGAGGCGGCGGATTGGGCCGTCGTGACGGTGCCGCTGAAGGCGCTCGAGGACGTCCCCGCCGAACCGCTCGCGGGCAAGATCGTGCTCGACACGAACAACTACTACTGGGAGCGCGACGGCCGCATCGCCGAGCTCGAGGAGAAGCTCACCACGACGTCCGAGATGGCGCAGCGTCATTTCGCCGAGTCGAAGGTCGTCAAGGCGTTCAACCACATCCCCGCCGCCGACATCAACACCGACGGCTCCCCCGCGGGAACCCCGGACCGGCGCGCGCTCGCGACGGCGAGCGACCACCCGGATGCCGTCGCCCACGTCACGGCGCTCTACGACGCGTTCGGCTTCGACACCGTCGACATCGGTTCGCTCGCTGAGAGCTGGCGCGTCGAGCGCGACCAGCCCGCTTACGTCGTGCGGCAGAACGCCGACGAGCTGCGCGCAAACCTCGCCCGCGCCCAGCGCTGAACGAAGCGCGGCAACGCCTCCGCGGGCCTGTTCGAGCGGGTCACCATCCCATCGAACCGGGAACCCCCTTGAACGGGCCTGCGAGGTTCGACGTCACCCAGCCGCCGTAGAACCCGCCGGGCTGTGGCACGACGACCTCGCCGTCGACCGTGCACCGGTCCATCCCGCCCGCGTAGACGGCCACGCGACCGACGAGCTCCTCATACCCCGGCGACGGGTTCGGATAACCCCACGCGGCGCGCTCGCGCACCGCCGTGCCGCGGACGACGTCGAAGTACTCGGCGGCACCCTTGAACTCGCAGAACGAGCTGCCGGCCGCAGGTATCAGCGAGCCGGGCACGAACGCCGCGGCCGGCAGGTAGTACACGGGCGGATGGCTCGTCTCGAGCACCCGCACGACGTCGTCGGTGTCGACGATCGTGACGGCGGCGAAATCGATCGTGACGCGCGCCTGGACGCGTTCGAGACGGGGCGGTCGCGGGTAGTCCCAGACGGACTCCTGTCCGGGACCGACGGGATCGGGGGTGGGGCGGCGCATGCCCGACAGGTTACGCGCGAGGAGCGACATCCCGGCTGCGAGGACGCCCATCGCCGCGCGACCGCAGCGAACGGATGCCGCGGGCGATGAGACGCCACCCGATGAGCAGGACGAGCAGCGTCAGCGTCGCGACGACCACGAACGGCAGTGCCGTCCCCTGGCCCGAGAGCGCGCGCAGCAGCATCCCGCCGACGACCGTGACCGCCCAGACGACCAGACCCGTCGGCACGATCCCGGTCGGCGATCGCCAGGCGCGCACGGCAACCCACGCCATCAGCAGGCCGGCGAGGAACGGCCACGAGGTGTGCCAGAGGCCCGCGAGCACATCGGAGTCATGGCTCGCCCGGCCGGTCGCCGCGAACGCCACCACGAGGACGGCATCGAGCAGGAAGGCGAGGACGGACGCACGGATCATCTCTCCATCCTCTCCCGCCACCACCGTGTCGGCCGTCCCCGATAGCGTGACGGGCGTGCGACTGCTCCTGCTCTCCCTGCATCCCGGCGCGCTGCGCCCGTTCCTCGACGACGGCGACCGCCCGGGCCCGATCGTGTACATCGACGACGCGCAGGCGGCGTTCCGCGACGCGCCCTTCGTCGCCGCCGAGCGCGAGGCGGTGCGCTCGTTCGGCCGCGACGTGATCGATGCGACGTTGCGAGACACCGCGCCCGAGGACGCGGACCGTCTGCTCTCGCGCGCGGGGGCGGTGTACGTCGCGGGCGGAAGCACCTTCGCGCTTCTCGAGGCCCTGCGACTCTCCGGCAACGACGACGTCCTCGTCGACCACGTCCGGCGCGGGCTCCCGTACATCGGACTCAGCGCCGGATCGATCGTCGCCGGACCCGACGTGACGCCCGCATCGCTGATGGACGATCCTGCCGACGGTCGCGCACTCGAGAACCACGACGGGCTCGGGCTGATCGACGCCACACCGATCCCGCACGCAGACGGACAGCTGCCGCAATACCCGCCCGAGCTGATCCGCCGAACCATCGACACGTACGGGTCGGACTTCGCGCTCCTCCCGCTGCGCGACGATCAGGCGCTGCTGGTCGAGGACGGCAGCGCCACGGTGATCGCCTCGCGCTGAATCCGTGCGTCCCATGCTTCGCCCAGCATCCGCTTCTTCCTAGACTCGGAAGGCGTCCGCCGCGCCTGCTCCGGACGAGAGAACAGATCCGAGGCCCATGTCTTCTCCCGATGCGACGGCGGCGACGGCCGCATTCCGCGCCGCCCGCGACTTCCTGCTCGACAACGCGCACTCACCCGAGGCGGCCCACGCCGGGTTCAGCTGGCCCGACGTCGGCGACCACTTCAACTGGGCCGTCGACTGGTTCGACGCCATCGCCTCGGGCAACGACCGCATCGCCCTGCACGTCGTCGACGAGGACGGCAGCGAGACGCGGGTCACGTACGACGAGATGCGTCGTCGCTCGAACCGCGTCGCCAACTGGCTCACCGGCCTCGGCGTCGGGCACGGAGATGCCGTCATGCTCATGCTCGGCAACCGTGTCGAGCTGTGGGAGGCGATGCTGGCGATCCTCAAGATCGGTGCCGTCATCCTGCCGACCTCGGTCGTGCTGGGCGCCGACGACCTCCTCGAGCGCGTCGAACGCGCCGACATCCGCGCCATCCTGGCCGACCCGGTCGACGCCGCCAAGTTCGACGGGATCGCGGGCGGCTTCGAGCGCGTCGTCGTGGGCGGCGAGCGTCCGGGATGGCACTCGTTCGCGGATGCGGCCGACGCCGACGACGCGGCACCCGGTGTCGTCGTGGCCTCCGATGATCCGGCCATCGTCTACTTCACCTCCGGCACCACGTCGCGGCCCAAGATGGTCGTGCACACGCACGTGAGCTATCCGGTGGGGCACCTCTCGACCACGTACTGGATCGGCGTGCGCCCCGGCGACGTGCACATGACGATCAGCGCTCCCGGGTGGGGAAAACACGCGTGGAGCCTGTTCTTCGCGCCGTGGATCGCCGAGGCGACGATCTTCGTCTACAACTACGCCCGGTTCGACGCCGCGCGCCTCGTCGAGCAGCTCGACCGCAACGCGGTCAACACCTTCTGCGCCCCGCCGACGGTCTGGCGCATGCTCATCCAGGCCGACCTCGAGAAGCGGCCCCGCGCACTGCGCGAGCTGCTCTCGGCCGGCGAGCCCCTCAACCCCGAGGTGATCGACACGATCCAGCGCTGGTGGGGGCTGCAGATCCGTGACGGGTACGGGCAGACCGAACTGACGGCGGTCATCGGCAACACGCCGGGCGTCGCCGTCAAGCCCGGCGCGATGGGCCGACCGCTCCCGGGCAACGACATCGTGCTGATCGACCCGCTCACCGGGCGCATCGGAGACGAGGGCGAGATCTGCCTGCCGACCGCGCCGATCCGTCCGCTCAATCTCATGCCCGGCTACCTCGGCGAGCCCGAGCGCACCGCCCGGGTCGACCACGACGGCTACTACCACACGAGCGATGTCGCCGTCCGGGATGCCGCCGGACAGCTCACGTTCGTCGGGCGCACCGACGATGTGTTCAAGGCCAGCGACTTCAAGGTGTCGCCGTTCGAGGTCGAGTCGATCCTGCTGACGCACCCGGCCGTGGCCGAGGCGGGCGTCGTCGGGGCGCCCGACGCCGTGCGTCTCAACATCGTCAAGGCGTACGTGTCGCTCGCGGCATCCTGGGAGGCGTCGGCCGAGACCGCGCGGGCGATCCTCGCGCACGCCCGCGAGCACATGCCTCCGTACATGCGGGTGCGCCGCGTGGAGTTCTTCGAGCTGCCGAAGACGATCTCGGGCAAGATCCGCCGGGTCGAGCTGCGCGAGCGCGAAGTGGCCGCCGCGCATGCCGGCGAGCGCGTGACGACCGAGTGGCGCGAGTCGGACTTCCCCGACCTCAAAGGCTGAGGCGCGGCTCGCCTGCCGCTCAGGCGAGCCATCCGCAACCCCTGGCATGCGCACAGGCGGCGGGAGAAGACTGAGGGTGTCCGGACAGCCTCAGCAGAAGGAGCCCTCGTGCCGCAGAACGTCGCCGAACAGATCGTCGCCCAGCTGATGGATGCGGGGGTGAAGCGGATCTACGGCATCGTCGGCGACTCGCTCAACCCGATCGTCGACGCGGTACGACGAACCGGAGGTGCGGCGTCGGGCGGGATCGACTGGATCCACGTCCGCCACGAGGAGGCCGCCGCGTTCGCCGCCGCCGCGGACGCCGAGCTCACGGGCGAGCTGGCGGTGTGCGCGGGCAGCTGCGGCCCCGGCAATCTGCATCTGATCAACGGCCTGTTCGATGCGCAGCGGTCGGGTGTGCCGGTGCTCGCGATCGCCAGCCACATCCCGAGCCTGCAGATCGGTTCGGGGTACTTCCAGGAGACGCATCCCGAGCGCCTCTTCACCGAGTGCAGCGACTACTGCGAGATGATCCTGACGCCCGAGCAGTCGCCGCGCGTCGTGAATTCCGCGATCCGTCACGCCACCGCGGGGTCGTCCGTCTCGGTGATCGTGCTGCCCGGCGATCTCGCCGAGCTGCACTCGACGGGCGAGTTCCCGCCGTTCGTCGCCGCTCGCCCCGGTCGCATCGCGCCCGACGAGCGGAGCGTCGCCGAGCTCGCCGCCGCCATCGACAAGGCCGAGAAGATCGCGATCTTCGCCGGCGAGGGCGTCCGCGACGCGCGCGAGGAGGTCATCGCGTTCGCCGAGCACCTGCAGGCGCCGATGGGGCACTCGCTGCGCGGCAAGCAGTGGATCCAGTACGACAACCGCTTCGACGTCGGCATGTCGGGCCTGCTCGGCTACGGCGCGATCGACCACGCGATGCACGAGGTCGATCTCCTCCTGATGGTCGGCACCGACTTCCCGTACGAGCAGTTCCTCCCCGACGGCGCCAAGACGGTCATCGCGCAGATCGACATCGACGCGCAGCGGCTCGGGCGCCGAGCGGGGGTCACGCATCCCGTCCACGGCGATGTCGGCCTCACCCTCGCGGCGCTGCGCGCACGGACCACCGCGAAGACTGACGACGCGTTCCTCCAGCACACGCTGAAGCGGTATCGGAAGGCGATGAAGGATTCGGTCGCGGCGTACACCGACTCGGATGCGCAGCCGATCCATCCCGAGCGTGCCATGTCGGTCATCGACCGGGTCGCGGCATCCGATGCGGTCTTCACCGCCGACACCGGCATGGGCAACGTCTGGCAGGCCCGCTACGTCACTCCCGGGCCCGAGCGGCGTCTGCTGGCGTCGTGGCGGCACGGGTCGATGGCCAACGCCCTCCCCCACGCCTTCGGCGCGCAGATGGCGTACCCCAATCGGCAGGTCATCGCGATCGCGGGAGACGGCGGACTCTCGATGCTGCTCGGTGAGCTCATCACGGTGGCCGCCTACGACCTGCCGCTGAACGTGTTCGTGTTCAACAACTCCACGCTCGGGATGGTCAAGGCCGAGATGCTCGTCGCCGGCTTCCCCGACTTCGGCGTCGACGTGCCGATGGTCGACTTCGCCGCCGTCGGGCGGGCGCTCGGGTTCCACGCGCAGCGGGTGACCGATCCGGCCGATCTCGAGGCGGCCGCCGCCGCGGCGCTCGCGCACCGGGGGCCGTCCATCGTCGACATCGTCACCGACCCCGATGCCCTCTCGATGCCGGCATCGATCACGGCGGAGCAGGTCGCGGGCTTCGGGATGTCGATGGCGAAGATGGTGCTCGGGGCGAAGGACTCCGGCGGCATCGGCGCGGTGCTCGAGACGGCGAAGTCGAACATCAAGCACATCCGGAGTCTCTGACACCCCGTCGGCCCGCATCCGGCGCGCCCGCGCCCGCCGATACATTCGTCGGACTCGCGGGGCTGGTGTGCCCTCGGCGCCCGCTCGAGACGACGCCAGCCCCGCCGGTCCGACGGGTGTATCGCCTCCATCACCGGATGGGTCAGGCGAGGAACTCCCACGGGTCGAACGACTCGATCGGGATGACGCGGACGCGCGGCAGCGGCGCATCGAATGCATGGACGTCGTACTCGAGGTCGAAGAATTCGACGCCCGGGATGGCCGTGAGCTCGCTGCTGCGGAACTCCGAGAACGCCAGCACGCCCACGCGACGACCGGGCCCGGTGAGCGCCGCCACCTCGCCGACGAAGTCGCGGTCGTGGCTGACGAGCACGACATCGTCCTCGCGTTCCTTCAGCGCCGCGAGCGTGCGCTGGATGGCGATGTCGACGACCTTCTCGTCGGCGTCGCCCGACAGCGGCACCGGCTTGTAGTCGAGGGCGAGCAGCGCCTGGACGAACGACATCGGCAGGTGGTTGCTGGCGTTGAGGAAGAACAGGCCGCGAGCGGGCTGCTGCCATTGATCGTCGACGAACTGCAGCAGGCGGTCCCAGCGGGGTCGTTCGTCCGGGAGCGGACGACGCCCGAGGATCGACTGACCGAGCGTCGCGTCGATGTTCTCGCCGTCGACGAGCAGCCACGTCACGCGTTCGGTCATGAGGTCCCCTGTCTGCGAATGTCTCCCGTGAACGCTATCAAGCCGGTTCAGTCCGCTGCCGCCAGGGGGACCCGCGTCAGGCGGTCGTCGCCGGCCGCCGCGTTCCCCCGGCCGTCGGTGTTGTTCGTGAGCAGCCAGAGCTCGTCACCCGCCACGACGGCATCGCGGACGCGGCCGAGCTCACCCTGCCAGAGCGCCACCGGCTCGCCGGTGAGAGCGCCTGCCTCGACGTCGATCTGCCATACGCGTTCGCCGCGCAGACCCGCGACGAAGAGGGTGTTCCCCCGCGCCGCGACGCCGCTCGGGCTCGCCTCCTCGGGCGTCCAGGTGATGAGGGGCGCGATGAAGCGCTCGTCGTCCGATGCGCCCTCGACGACCGGCCAGCCGTAGTTGCCGCCGGCTTCGATGCGGTTGATCTCGTCGAAGCGATCCTGTCCGAACTCGCTCGCCCACAGCGTGCCGTCCTGCGTCCACGCGAGACCCTGCACGTTGCGGTGGCCGAGGGAGTACACCTCCGACCCGGAAGGGTTGCCCGGGGCGGGCTCCCCTTCCGGCGTCAGCCGCAGGATCTTCCCCGCCAGCGAACCGGGCTCCTGCGCCGCCTCGGGCCGTCCGGCGTCTCCCGTGGCGACGTAGAGCATGCCGTCGGGCCCGAAGGCGATGCGCCCGCCGTTGTGGACGCGATCACGCGGGATGCCGTCGATCACGACCTCCGCACCGCCGAGCCGGCGGTTTCCCGCCTCACCGTCGAGCCCCACGCGCACGACGCGATTGTCATCGGCCGTCGTCACGTAGGCGTACAGCAGCGTGCGGTCCTCGTCCGCGTCCTCATGCACCGCGATGCCGAGGAGGCCGCCCTCGCCGACCGCGGCCGTGAGGTCGATCTCACCCACGACGCGCGCGAGCCCGTCCGCGTCGACCTCGAGGACAGCGCCGTCGTCGCGCTGGCTCACCAGCTGGGTCCCGTCGTCGAGGACGACGACCGACCACGGCACCTCCAGCTGAGTGACGACGTCGCGGGGCTCGCCCGCGGCGTGCCACCAGGCGACGGCATCCGCCTGTTCCGTCGGGGTCTCGCTCGGGGTCGGCGCGGTCGCGCCGCCGCTCGGGCGCGGTTCGGCCGCGCCGGTGCAGGCGGACAGCAGCAGCGTCGAGGCGAGGAGCGCCCCGGCCAGGGCCTTCGGCCCCCGAGGACGCGGATGGATGCCGTGGCTCGTCGAGCGCTTCATCGTTCCAGGCTACGGGCCGGCGAGGATGGCGGCGGCGTCCTGTGCCCACCCGAGCGCCGCTTCGGGGTGTGCGAGCGTCGTGGCGTCGTCGGCGCGCGCGAGCACCGTGATGACGACGGGCGCGCCGCCCTCCCGCTCGAGGTACCACGAGCCGGCGAGCACGCCGACCGAGCTCCCGCCCTTGAAGGCGACGTACGTCCACTCGTCCCCGAACGCGAGACCGGGATTGGCGGACAGGATCTCGCGCACCGGCTCCCCCGCCGGCGTCTGCGCCCGGTCCTGCAGCGCAACGTGTGCGGCCGCGAGATCATCGGGCGCCGCGAACCAGTCGATCCCGTCGGGCCAGCCCGGCTGCGCAGCGGAGGCGGTCGCGACATCGGGGACGCCGGCGGGCAGCCGCTCCAGCACCGAGCGACGGGCATCGGGGTCGCCCGCAGCGGTCCACAGCGCCCGCAGATCGGCGTCGCCGAAGAGGAGCCAGAAGAACTCGCGCGTCGTGGCGAACGGGAGGTTCGCCTCGAGGTCGGAGTGCCCCATCGAAACCATCGCCGCTTCGACCGCATCACGACCGACGGCGCGGGTGAGCATGTCGGTGGCGGTGTTGTCGCTGATGGCGATCATCTTGTCGGCGGCCTCCCGCACGGTCACCTTCGTGCCGTCGGGACGGTCCTGCAGCTCACCGCTGGGGAGACTGCGCACCGCGGCGTCGACGACCAGCTCGTCGTCCCAGGCGAGCCGTCCGGCCGCGACGGCGTCGACGACGGCGCCGAGCACCCACAGCTTGAAGATGGAGCCGATGGGTCCGGCGGCCTGGTCACCGCCCTCGTAGAGCACCTCGCCCCCGACCTCCCGGACCTGCACGCCTGCGGTGAAGGCGGCGTCGTCGATCTGCCGGGTGAGCTCGTCCCAGGACGCCGCGGGCGTGCGCTCAGGCTGCGGCGGGCTGAACAGGAGCATCTGGATGCGAGCGTCGGGGGTGACCGAGATCGACATGTCGTAGGTCACCTGAGCGGACTCGATGGTCACGCGGGCCTGGGTCTCGACGCCGTCGTACCCGACCGCCGTCCACGGGGCCGCGGCCTGCATCTGCGCGAACACGTCCTGCAGCTGCGCGGGTGGGAGCTGCTCCAGAGCGGCGGCGTCGAAGTGCGTCTCGATGTCTTCGATGTCGGTGGCCGCGTCGGCGTTGATCTCGTCCATCACCCAGCGGACCTGGTCGCCGACCGGTGTGCCGGGGATCTCGACGGGTGCGGCCGGCGAGGCGGGCGTCCCCTCCGGCGCGGGCTCGGCAGAGCAGGAGGCGAGCGCTGCGGCGGTCGCCGCCGCGACGGCGACGGCGACCGGTCCGCGTCGGCGGGAGCGGGTGGATGGACGAGCAACATGCGTATCGATGGGGAGACTCACCTATCCAGCTTCTCGACGCACGGGTGTCACCGCCTCCCCCTGCGGGAGGAGATCGTGGCCACCCGAACCGGCTCGGCCCTGCGGGTAGCGTGAAAGGGTGGACCCGATCGTCGCGACCTTCCTGATCCTCGCCGCAGCGATCATCGCGTTCCTGTCGGCGCGGGTGCCGCTCGAGGTCGTGGCCGTGGGTGTCGCGCTCGGGCTGTGGGCCACGGGGGTGCTCACCCTCCCCCAGGCGTTCGCCGGTTTCGGCGATCCCACGGTGCTGTTCATCGCGAGCCTGTTCATCGTCGCGACGGCCCTCGAGACGAGCGGCGTCACCCGGATGGTCGGTGCCGTGATCCTCGCGCGCGCCGGTACGCGGCGTGGCCGCATCCTGATATGGGTCGGCGGCATCGTCGCGATCCTCACCGCGCTGATCAGCATCAACGGCGCCGTCGCCGCGCTCATCCCCGTCGCCGCCGTGATCGCCCGGCGGTCGGGCCTGTCGCCGTCGCAGCTCATGCTGCCGATGGCCTTCATCGCGTCGTCTGCGTCGCTGCTCACCCTGACCGGAACACCCGTCAACGTCGTGGTGTCCGAGCTCGCGGCCGAGGCGGGCCGCCCGTTCGGCTTCTTCGAGTTCGCGCTCGTCGGGCTCCCGCTCGTCGCGGCCACGATCGCGATCGTCGTGCTGCTCGGCCCGCGGCTGCTGCCGCATCACGGACCGGACCCCGCCCCCGAACATCACACGGAGCGCGAGGCCGAGACTCTTTCGCTCGTCCCCGAGGCCGTGCGCACGGGGGCTGTGCGCACGCAGCGGCGCAGTCGCCTGCACCGCGGCTCGCGGCGCACGCTCGCCGTCACAGCCGTGATGGTCGCGCTGCTGGCCACGGGCGCGACCCCGCCCGCGGTCGCCGGCCTCCTCGCCGCCGGCTCCCTCATCGTGCTGCGGGTCGTGAAGCTGCCCGACCTCTATCACGGCGTCTCGTGGACGACCCTCGTCCTCATCGCGGGCATGATCCCCCTGTCCGTGGCGTTCCTCGAGACCGGCGCGGCCGACGTCGTGGCCGACGCCCTGCTCGCCGTCGTCGGCCAGGCCGACCCGCACCTGGCGCTCATCGTGGTCTGCGTCGTGGTCGTCGTGCTCGGACAGTTCATCTCGAACGTCGCCACCGTCCTGATCGTCGCGCCGGTCGCGACCTCGATCGCGCTCACCCTCGATGTCAGCGCGCTCCCGTTCCTCATGGCACTGACGGTCGCGGGGGCGTCGTCGTTCCTCACCCCGGTCGCCACTCCCGTCAACCTCATGGTGATGGCGCCGGGCGGGTACCGGTTCGGCGACTACTGGCGGCTCGGGCTGCCGCTCACCGTCCTGTTCCTCCTCGCGGCGGTGTTCTACGTCCCACTCATCTGGCGGTTCTGAGCGCGGGGCGGCCGTGGTCAGGACGGCGGCAGGACCAGCTCCCTGCCGGTGTCCCAGTCCTCGGTCCAGCCGAGCTCGGTGAACAGGCCGTCCAGGAGCATCGCGGTGAAGCCCCACACGAGGAACTCTCCGACATCGTGGCGGACGACGAAGCCCGGTCCCCGCCATTCGGCGCCGTCTCGGCGCAGGACCGTGACGCCGCGGTTCGCCGGCGCGAGCAGATCGGCGACCGGGGCGCGGAACACGGCCGCGGATTCCGCCACATCGACCACGCGCACGGGTGACGGACGACGCCACCAGGCCAGGACGGGCGTCACGAGGTGGTGGGAGTACTCCAGCGGAACCGGCGGAAGGGCGCCGAGCACCTCGACCCCGTCGGTGTCGATGCCGGTCTCCTCGCGCGCCTCCCGCAGCGCCGCCGCAACCGTGTCGGCGTCACCGGGGTCCACCCGGCCGCCCGGCAGAGCCACCTGCCCGGGATGCGATCGGAGCGTCGCCGCGCGGGCGAGGAGCAGGACATCGAGATCGCGCGAGACAGCGGCATCGGGCGCATGATCGCTCGGATGGTCATCGAGCATGCCGAAGAGCACGAGCACGGCGGCGGCGCGTGCGCCGGGCGCGGCCGGGGTCCCCGTCACCCGGCCCGCACCGAACCCGGCCCGTCCGGCACGCGCGGCGAGCGCGGCGAGCTGTTCGCGCGCGCCCGTTCCCGGCGTCTCGAGGGGCATTCCTCCAGGCTACCCAGCCCTCAGTCGCGGCGGCCGAACACGCCGCCGAGCAGGACGTGCAGCAGCGGCAGTGCCGAGAGCCCCATGAGCACCGTGCCCGCCGTCTCGTCGTCGGGACGCATCAGGACTCCCGCCACGAGCAGACCGGCGAAGAGGATTCCCGAGACGGCGCGCCGTCCGAGCCGTTCCAGGCGCGACATCCGCCGTTCGAGCCGCCCGCTGTCGAAGCCGAGGTTGCCGTCTTCGAGATGCGTGATGAGGCCGTCGAGCCGCTGCGGGAGGCGCATCGTGATATCGGCGAACGCCATCGCGCGTCGCGCGGCGTCGCGCATGAGATCGCCGCGTTCCTCGCGGAGCAGCCGAGCCGCGTAGGGCTCCACCGCGTCCCAGAGGTTGAACGCGGGATCGATCGAGGTGCACACGCCCGACGTGAGCGAGGCCGCCCGGATGACGAGCAGGAAGTTCTCGGGCAGCTGGAACGGCAGCGCACGGGCGAGCTCGCCGAACTCCCCCGCGAAGTCGCGGAACTCCCGCGGGTCGACCTGCTTCAGCTCGGCGAATCCCATGCCTCCGAAGCGCGCGAACAGCTGGGTCATCGCGCGCTCGAGCTCGCGGACGTCGGCGGAGGGCAGCAGCGCGCCGACCTGCGACATCCCGGCGACGAGTCCGCGGCCGTCGCGGGCCGCGGCAGCGACGAGAACCGTGCGCAGCGCGTCGCGCGCCGAGGGTGAGATCTCGCCCATCATCCCGAAGTCGATGAACGTCAGCACCCAGTCCGGCTCGCCCTCGCGGCGCCGATCGGACGGCACCGGCGTGACGAAGACGTTGCCCGGGTGAGGGTCGGCGTGGAAGAAGCCGAAACCGAAGAACTGGTCGAACATCACGGAGGCGAACACGCTCGCCACCTCGTGAGGGTCGATGCCCGCGCGGCGAAGACCATCGACGTCGGTGACCTTGATCGCGGTGACGTCGGCGAGCGTCAGGACCCGCGCGGTCGACCGCTCCCACGCGATCTCGGGGACGGCGACTCGGGGGTTGCCGGCGAACTTCTCGCGGAAGCGCTCGGCGTTGGCCGCCTCGTGCCGATAGTCGATCTCCTCGAGGCTCGTGATGGCGAACTCCTCGACGAGAGCCGGCATGTCCGCTCGCCGCGAGACGATGCGGATGCGGCGCAGCCAGCGCGCGATACGGCGGAGCGCGGCGAGGTCGACGTCGACGATGGTCTGGATGCCGGGTCGCTGGACCTTCACGACGACGTCGGTGAAGCCGGCGTCGGCGGCCTGCTCGGCGGCGAGCCGGGCGCGATGGGCCTGACCGAGGGAGGCCGCGGCGACCGGCTGCTCGTCGAACGACGCGTAGGCGTCGCGCAGCGGCATCCCCAGCTCTGCTTCCGCCGCCGCGCGGATCTGGTCGAAGGGAACCGGGGGCACCTCGTCCTGCAGGCCGGCCAGTTCGGTCGTGATCTCCGGTGGCAGGACGTCGAGCCGGGATGACATGAACTGCCCGACCTTGATCATCAGCCCGCCGAGCTCGACGGCGAGCGCGTGGAAGCGGCGCGCGAGGCGGCGCAGACGGGCCGTTCGCCCCCGTTCGGAGAGCCGCTCGAGACCGAAGCGCGGCAGGACGATCTCGAACCACCACGTCTGCACGAGCGCCCGCGCGGCGAAGCGCAGGATGCGGCGATAACGCGCACGCGCGCGGGCATCACCCGGCACCGCGGGGGTGCCGGGTGATGCGACGCGATGCGGTTCGGCCGAGGCCACCCGCGTCAGGCCTGCGCGAGCAGGGCGTACAGCTTGCGGCGCGCGTCGTCGAGGATCTCCACGGCCTGCTGGACCTGCTCGGGCGAACCGCTGCGGCCGACCTGGGCGGCGGCCTGGGCGAGCTCGACGCCCGCCTTGGGCAGCGCGGTCACGCGGCTGTGGTCGCGGCTCGTGGACTCCCAAGGAGCGGACTTCTCGCCCGCCTCGCCCGCCGCCTCGCGGCCGGCCTCGGTGAGCGAGTAGGTCTTGCGTCCGTTGGACTCCTGGGCGCTGACGAGGCCCTCGTCGGCGAGCAGCTGGAGGGTGGGGTACACCGATCCCGCGCTGGGCTTCCACGACCCGCCGCTGCGCTCTTCGATCTCGTGGATGATCTGGTAGCCGTGCATGGGCTGCTCGGCGAGGAGGGCGAGCACGGCGGCACGGACGTCGCCGCGTCCGACCCGGGTGTTCACCTTCTGCTCGAAGGTCGACTTCAACTGGTCGAATGCCTCGAACACGTTGTTCCCGAGATCGGAGACGTTGAACCCGCCTCGTCCCCCAAAGATGTTGTCACGGCCGCCGAAACCGCCGGTGGGGAATGTTCCGCTCATGCTGACCTCCCGGTCGTCGATACGTTAGCGATACCTGACGATATATCGTTATCGCCCCCGGCGACAGGGCTCGCACCGAACACTCAGCCTTCACGCGGGGCGGCCGACGATGTCGTCCGCGTTCGCGGCGATCCACTCCATGAGCGGCATCATGCGCTCCATCAGCTCGACACCGCGTTCGGTCAGCGCGTACTCCACGCGAGGCGGCACCTCGGGGTAGGCGGTGCGGCTCACGATGCCGTCGGCCTCGAGCGTACGCAGTGTGGACGCGAGCATCTTCTCGCTGATGCCCGCCACGGAGCGCCGGAGCTCACCCCATCGGGCGGTGCCGTCGGTTAGTGCGAGCAGCACGAGCACGCCCCATTTGCTCATGACATGGTCGAGCACGACCCGCGTCGGGCAGTTCTCGGTGAAGACCTGATCGGAGGACGCCCGGATCTGCGCGAAACTCACTGCCATGTAGGTAGCTTACCGAAAAGTGGGTACCCATCTGACGGAATGCAAGGATGCCCGGCGGCGGTTGTCACCGGCAACACCCGACCGAAAGGACCACCGATGACCATCCTCATCACCGGAGCGAGCGGACAGCTCGGCCACCTCGTCGTCGACGCGCTGCTCGCCCGCGGCGTCTCCCCCGACACCGTCGTCGCCGGGGCTCGCGACCTCGCCAAGCTCGCCGACCTCGCCGACCGCGGTGTCACCACCGCCCGCGTCGACTACGACGACCCCGCCTCGCTGCGCGACGCGCTCGCGGGCGTCGACAGCGTGCTGCTGATCTCGGCGTCGGAGCCGGGCAAGCGGCTCGCGGGCCACAAGAACGTCATCGACGCGGCAGCGGCGGCAGGGGTGTCGAAGCTCGTCTACACCAGCGCCCCGAAGGCGACGACCTTCGAGTGGCCCTTGGGCGCCGAGCACAAGGCGACCGAGGAGGCGATCGCGGCGAGCGGCATTCCGGCTGTCGTGGTGCGCAACAACTGGTACATCGAGAACTACGTGCCCGACGTCCAGCGCGCCGCCGAGAGCGGTGTCATCGCGGCATCCGTCGGCGACGGGCTGATCGCACCGGCCTCGCGCGCCGACTTCGCCGAGGGCGCCGCCGTCGTGCTCATCGAGGACGGTCACCTCGGCAAGGTGTACGAGTTCGCGGGCGACACCCGCATCGGGTACGACGTCATCGCGGCCGCGGCATCCGAGGTGCTCGATCGCGATGTCGCCTACGCGCGCGTGTCGACGGAGGATCACATCGCGGCCCTCGAGAGCGCCGGTCTCGACGCCGGGACCGCCCAGTTCGTCGCGGGGATCGACACCGGCATCCGCGAGGGCGTTCTCGATGTGGACGACCACACCCTCTCGCGCCTCATCGGACGACCGACGACGTCGTTCGCGGACGGGCTTCGCGCCGCACTCGCCTGACCCGCAAGATGCCGACGCCCTCCGCCCCTCGGGGGCCGGGGCGCGTCGGCATCTGCTCCGCTCAGTTCAGAGGGCGCGTCGAGGGCGGGATGACACCGTTGGCGTAGAGCTGCTGGGCCACGTCCTGCAGCGCCGTGAGAGCGACCCGCTGGGTCGTCGGACCGTACGAGATGCGGGCGACGCCGAGATCCTCGTACTCCTTCGCGGTGAGCGCGCCGGGCAGCCCGATGACGCTGAGCTTGCGCTCTCCGAGCCCCTCGACGAGGCGCCGGGTGATGTCGGCGTCGAGGATCCCCGGGACGAAGACCAGATCGGCGCCGGCGTCGAGATACGCGCGACCGCGCTCGATGGCATCGGCGATCGATTCCTCGGTCGAACGGTCACCCGCGCGCACGAAGGCGTCGGTGCGGGCGTTGAGGGCGAACGGGACACCCTCGGCCTCCCCCGCCCGGACGATGGCCTCGACCGCGCGGACCGAGTCCGCGAGAGGCTGCAGGCGGTCTTCGACGTTGGCTCCCACGATGCCCACGCCGATGGCCCGGCGCGTCGTCTCACCGGGGTCGCCGAAGCCGGCGTCGAGGTCGGCCGACACCGGGACGTCGCCCGCTACCGAGACGATGCGGCCCACCATGTCCAGCACGATCTCGAGCGGGATGTCGGTGCCGTCCTCGTACCCGAACGACGCGGCGATCGAGTGACCGGCGGTGGCGATCGCGCGTGTCTCGGGCAGAGCCAGGATGGCTTCGGCCGACACCACGTCCCACACGTTCACCACCCGGAGGATCTCGGGCGCAGCATGGAGTGCGGACAGGGTCTGGGCTCGCTCAGCGGGGGTGCTCATGCCGATCACGCTAACCGCGCGCGGCGGGCACGGGGCACATGTTGCGCGATTCGACGACACGTGCCATCGGGCCGCGCCTCAGCCCTGGCGCCCTTTGAACCGCGGGTTGAGCTTGTTGATGACGTACACGCGGCCACGGCGACGCACGACCTGCGCGCCGGGCTGATTCTTCAGCGACTTGATGGATGCGCGAACCTTCACGACGACCTCCTATTGAGAACTCTTATCAACAACAAGGTACGGTGGAGGACCGATCGCCACAACTCGAGCCGGAGAGAACACCGTGACCACTCATCTCGCCGTCACCGGCGTCTGCAGCGCCGAACGCCGTCGTTACGCCCGTCTGTGCGTCATCGCCGGACGCCACCGCGCCCTCCGCGTCGTCGACCTCGCCAGCGACGCCGACCCGGTCCACGTCCACGCCACCGTCCACGGCATGCCCTCGCTCTGCGTGCTGGATGCCCGCCATGCGATCGACGACCTGCGCGACGAGGCACCGCTGCGTCGGGCCGTCCCGCACGGAGACGGGCGAGCAGACGTCGGAGCACGCGCGCGGCTGGCGGCGCAGCTGATCGAGGCGGCGAGCGCCGTCGTGATCGTCAACTGGGAGCGGATGCCGACGGCCGACCTGTCGATCCTCATGGCACTCGCGTCGCACCTGGCACCGACCGCCCGCATCCGACTCAGCCGCGGCGTCGTCGACGACCTCTCCGCACTGGGCTTCGGCACCGCCCTTCCGCTGCGCGACGCGGGCGATCGCGCCGGATGGACGCGTGCCCTCAACGGCGAGCACGATCCGTTCCTCACCGATCGGCGCGTTGCGACGATGCGCTACGAGCAGTTGCGCCCGTTCCACCCCGGCCGGCTCGTGCTGGCTCTCGATCTGCTCGATTCCGGCTCGTGCGGACTGGTCCTGCGGTCGGTCGGGGTCTGCCGTCTCGCGACGCGGCCGAATGTTCCCGCGCGGTGGGAGCAGGCCGGCTCGGCCATGTGGATCGACCCGATCGAGGCCGGCCACGGACTCGACGACGTCGGCCAGGACATCGCTCTGACCGGCATCGACCTCAACACCGTCGCCGTGCGGCACGTCCTGGATGCCGCCGTGCTCGACGACGCGGAGCTGTCGGCGGGTCCGACGGCCTGGCGACGGCTGTCCGACCCCCTGCCCGAATGGAACGTGGCGGTCGGGTCCGAAGACCCGACCGCCGACTGAGCCGCTGGGGTGCGGTTCAGATCCGTCCGCGGCGGTGCGCGCGCCGGCGGATCGCCGTGAGAAGCGCGCCGCCCGCGAGGAGCGCGAGAGCGATCCCGGTCACCGTCGCGGTCATCGAGGCCTCGCCGCCCGTCGCAGCGAGATCGCGCCGCGCGCCGGCCCCGGCCGCTGCGCCCGCTGCCTCGGGGGCGGCCGCGCCGGTGCCTCCGGACGGAGCACTGCCCGCACCCCCACCGGTGCCGCCGCCTGCTCCGCCTCCGGCGCCGGGGTCCGAGCCCCCGCCCGAGCCCTCGCCGGGGTTCTCGGGCTCGACGGCGGCGGTCACGGTGAACAGCGACACGCGCGAGTCGTCGACGGCGCCGAAGGGATCGCTCGTGCGGACGTACCATCCGCGCTCGCCCTCCTCCGCGAGCGGCCAGGCGGCCGAGAGGATCGAGCCGCTCGCGACATCCGAGAACGTCGCGATCTCCGTGCCGCCGAGGACCTCCGCCGAGAAGGCGTCGGTGCCGAGGGTGCGCGTGCCCGGCTCGATGCGCAGCTGATCGTACGTGAGCGCGAACTCCTGCTCCGAGTAGTCGCCTGCTCCCGCCGGGCCGAGGAGGCTCGGCTCGTCGGAGTTGTAGACGTCGAGTGACGGCGAGTAGGTGCGCACGAGCATCTGCCGCCCCTCGTTGTCGAAGTGCAGGAGGCGGAGGAAGCCGAGACCGCCCTCCGGGAGGCCCTGGTAGTCGAACAGCATCGAGTACACGGTGCGGTCCGAGACGCCGTCGCCGTCGTCGTCGAACGCGTCCTCGCGCAGGAATGCGTCGTGGTAGTGCCCGGAGAAGACCATGCGGACGTTCGGGTTGGTCGCGACGACCTCGTCCATGACCCGCTGCGGGATCGCACCGAGCCCGCCGGTGGTGAGGATGAACTCGTGCTGCGCGATGATCGCGACGCGATCGGGGTACTGCGCGAGCACCTCGTTCATCCACGCGATCGACTGATCGCCGGGGAGCCATCCGGTGTACAGCATCAGGAAGTCGATGCCGCCCGCCGAGATGAGGTCGTAGTGACCGCGGTTGTCCTCGAAGCTGCCGCCGTACCAGGGGTTGCCGGCGTAGCGGTCCTCGCCGAAGTACGCACCGTAGTTCGAGTAGTCCTCGAGGTGGTGTCCCACATCGTGGTTGCCGGCCAGGACGCCGTAGGGCAAGCCCGCCTCGTCGAGGCGGCGGTACTCGGGATCGGCCCGCTCCCACTGCTCCATCACGTCGTAATCGTCGATGATGTCGCCGGTGTGGAAGAGGTACTGCAGGTTCAGCTCGTCGCGCCGATCCAGCAGGTACGAGTGGATCGCCTGCTGGTGCCGGTATGGCTCGCCCGGGAGGGTGTTCTCGTTGTAGTACTGCGTGTCCGACTCCCACGCCAGGGTGAAGTCGTACTCGCTGCGCGGAACATCGGCGGCGTTGTGCGGTGCGACCGGAGTCGTCCGGTCCGAGCGGTCCGCGCCCGCGAAGCCTTCGGAGTGCTGCACGAGCATCCGCACCACCCGTCCCGCACCGTCCGAGGCGGCGAACGCGTAGTCGTCGACCGCGACGACGGCATCGAGCGAGAACGACTCGTCGTCGGCCGCGCTCACGTGGCGGTCGACCTCGTCCCACCCCGACCCGTCGGCTCGCTGGACGTAGAGGATGACGGTCGCTCCCGCGTCGACGTGACCCGACCAGGTCGAGCGGACGTCGGAACCGGCGTCGGCGTCGGTCACCGCGACGTCGAACGACTGGTACGGGAACGCCCGGTCGCTGGTGATCTCCTCCGAGAGGCCGTCGACGGCCGCGAGAGTGCGCAGCTCGTCGGTCGTCAGCTGTTCCGCCTCGGCGCGGTCGACGGCTCGTGCGTCCTGCACGGTGCCGGACTGCGCGCTGACGTCGCCGTCGGACAGATCGAGCCGGCGTCCCTCGAGGAAGCTCACGTCGAGGACGTCGCCCGTCGGATCCTCGACCTTCGCCTGCAGCGTCACGTCGCCCGCGGGCACCTCGGCCCCTTCGGCGGGCGCGAGAGCCCCGGCACTCGGCTGCTCGTCGTACGTCGTGAAGGTCGCCGTCCACGTGTCGGTGTTGCCGGCCTGATCGGTCGCGGTGATCTCGACGCGGTGCTCCCCCGCGGCCAGGTCGACAGACGAGGTCTCGTGAGGCAGGGCGATCTCAGCGCCGTCGAGCCGGGCGACGGTGCTCGCGACGCCCGATCCCGCGTCGACGATCTCGGCATCGATGACGATCGGTCCCTGATAGGCGGTGCCGTCGACGATCTGCGAGGTGACGACGGGAGCGGTGTTGTCGACCGTCACCGTCCGCGAGACGGTCGTCTCGCCGTCGGTGGCCGCCACCACGGCGGCACCGTCGGCGCCGGCGGTGGTGTCCCAGGAAGCCGAGAGCGCGGCGAACGCATCGTCGGGCAGCGCGAAGCGCGCCTCGTAGTAGTCGAGCTTCCCGGTGGCGGCTCCCGCCTCGGTGACGCTGTCGCCCATCCGCAGGACTGCGGCAGGATCGTCGTAGCCGAGGGGCGTGAGCGTCCGGCCGTCGGGGAGCACCAGGCGCAGGGCGCGGATCTCGAAGTCGTCGTTGTTCTCGGCGAGGTCGATCTCGGGCGCCTTCTTCGTACCCGCCCACACGCTCACGACGAGCTCGTCACCGCGGACGACGTACTCGAGCGGCACGGGCGTGACGATCGTCTCCCATCCCTGCGTGCCGATCTCGAAGATGTTGAGGACATCGTCACCGATGCGCACGCCGTTCTTGAAGTAGTAGTTGACGTTCGTCGTGTCGAAGACGAAACGCGGCTCGTCCTCGAGGGTGGGGGTGGTCTCCACGGCCGCGCCGTCGATCGTCAGCTCGATCGGGCTCGGGTACGCGTCGCCCCCGGCGACGATCTCCGTCGTTCCCGATACGAACCGCCCGTCCTCGAGATTGAGTCGGACCGGGTTGGTGTCGACCCCGGCCACAGGAACGCGACGAGTCTGCGTCGACGTGGTGTTCGTGCCGTCGCTCGCGGTGATCGTGTACTCGTACCAGCTCTTGCCGATGAGGTCGGCGGCGTTGACCACGAACGTCACCGATCCGTCGCCGGCGTCGAGGAGGTTGATGCGCGCCGGGGCGGGGTCGACGTCGTTGGCGAGCTGCAGTGTCACGGTCCGCGCCAGGACGTCATCGGTCACGGTCGCGGTGATGGCGAAGTCGGTGCCCGGCTGGATCTCGGCGGCGGTGCCGTCGACGATCGTCGGCGCCTGCGTGTCGGGCGCCACGATCATGAGCCCGCCGGGAACCTGGTCTGGCTGCACGGCACCCGGCGACGCCGGGGCGAGGTCGACGATCCGCTGCGTCGCGACATCCGCTCCGACGGTGTAACGGATCCCCTGGTCGGCGACGGTGTCATCGGCGCCGTCGAGGTTGTACAGCGCGGTGCTGACGTGACGGCCGCTGTTGGTCTCGATCGCGACGCCCCGAGGCGAGCCGTTCGCCATCCCGGCCGAGGAGATCTCGACGAGACTCTCCCCCGCGACGAGCCGCGAGCCGAAGTGGTCGTTGAAGTCGGCGGCGGTCAGGGCGTCGTTGGCGCCGTTCTTGATCCACAGCACGAGCGTCTCGCCGGCCGGGATCACGACGTCACCGGGAACGGCCGGCCAGACGCTCGACGAGCCCTCGACGGGGTAGAGGTAATCGATCGTGTAGTCGGAGAAGTCGATCGGATCACTGGAGGCGTTGTAGACCTCGATGAACTCGAAGGCGTCGGAGCCCGCGACGTTGGCCGAGTCGGGCAGCAGCTCGGTGATCTGCAGCGGTGCGGTGACGACGCTCGGGTCGGGCTTCGGGTCGAACCCCGGCTGTCCTCCCGGCTCCTCTCCCGCGGGCGGGGTGACGGCTTCGGGTGCGACGACGCCGGGCGTCGCCGCAGCCGGCTCGGCGAGGATGTCCGTGCCGCCGTCGACGCGCTCAGCGGGCAGACGGAAGTGCGCCGACTGTCCGGCGGCGGCCGCCGTGCGGCCGTAGGTCGACCAGCCCACGATCCCGTCGTTCTGCAGGATGCGGATGCCGCGCGGCGCGCCGTTGGCCATCCCGGCCTGCCCCGTCACGCGCACGACGGGGGTGCCGGCATCGGCGCCCCAGTGCGCGCGGAACTCGTCGATCGAGCGGGCGAAGGAGTCGACGCTCCCCGCGGTGTAGCTGAGCCAGAACACGACGGTCCCCCCGGCGGGGATCACGACCGGGTCGGCCACGGCGAGCGGAACGTCGCGGGAGCGGTCGGCACCGTCGACATACGTGTACGCGAACGAGACGCCCGCAGCCGCCAGGTCGACGTCGGCGGCACCGCGGTTGTGGACCTCGAAGAACTCGTAGTCGTCGACGCCGACGTTGTCGGGGGCGATCTCGGTCACGACGAGCGAGCCGGATGCCGCGTCGGCCGCTGTCGGCACGAGAGCGGTGGGAGCCGCGAGCGCGGGCGCTGCGAGCGCGAGCGAGAGGGCTCCCGCGGCGAGCGTCGCCGTCGTCGTCGCGATGGTGAGAAAACGGGCGCGTGGGCGCTCAGCGGGCATGACAAGCCACCTTCGGTGCAAGAGGGATGCCGCCGACGGTAGGGGCCGTGCGCGAGCACGAAGTGAACGCTCCCGTCCCGCGAGGTGTCCGCGCGGTGACACGCTGCGTCATCTTGGTGTGCTAATCGCGCGTGGCGTTCACCGCATGTTCACGGATCGGTGGTGCGCTGGACGCGTGTCGAATCTCGCCGCCGTGTTCGCGGTGTTCCTCCGCCTCGGGCTGACGTCCTTCGGCGGCCCGATCGCGCACCTCGGGTACTTCCGCGACGAGTTCGTGACCCGGCGGCGCTGGATCGGCGATCGGAGCTACGGCGAAATCGTGGCCCTGTGCCAGTTCCTGCCCGGACCCGCGTCGAGCCAGGTGGGGTTCGCGATCGGCCTGCGCCGCGCGGGACTCTCGGGCGCCGTCGCGGCCTTCGCCGCATTCACGCTGCCCTCCGCCGCGCTCATGGTCTGGGCGGCGAGCGGCATCGGGGCCGTGACCGGCCCCGTCGCGACCGGAGTCATCGACGGGCTCAAGGTGGTCGCGGTCGCCGTCGTCGCGCACGCCGTCTGGGGCATGGCGCGCAGCCTCGCGCCCGACCGGCCCCGCGGGACGATAGCGATCGCGGCGGCCGTCGGGGTCGCGCTGGTGGGCGGGCCCGTCGCGCAGCTCGGGGCGATCGCCCTCGGCGCACTCGCGGGGGTTCTGTGGCTCAGCGAGAGGTCCTCCGACTCGGATGACGCCGGCGGGGACGACGCGCTTCCGAGCGCGGGCACCCGCGTCGGGATCGCTGCGCTCGTGATCCTGGTCGCGCTCCTCGTCGTGAGCCCGATCGCCGCCCGGATCACCGGAGACGGCTCGATCGCGTTGTTCGACGCTTTCCTGCGCTCCGGCGCGCTCGTCTTCGGCGGCGGCCACGTCGTCCTCCCCCTCCTCGAGAGCGCCGTCGTCGGGCCAGGCTGGGTCGACGCCGAGACGTTCCTCGCCGGCTACGGCGCCGCGCAGGCGCTGCCGGGACCGCTTTTCGCCTTCGCTGCCTATCTCGGAGCGCTCGCGAGCGTCGGCCCGGGAGGCGTGGCCGGGGCCACGATCGCGCTCGTCGCCATCTTCCTGCCCGGCTTCCTGCTGCTCCTCGGAACGCTGCCCGTCTGGGCTGTCCTGCGGCGCCGGTCGTGGGCGCGTGGCGTGGTCCGGGGAGCGAGTGCCGCAGTAGTCGGAATCCTCGGCGCCGCCCTTTACGACCCGGTCTTCACGACGTCGATCACCCGGGTCGACCAGTTCGCACTCGCTCTGGTCTGCTTCGGGCTGCTGACGCTCTGGCGCTGCCCCGCCTGGGTGGTCGTGGCGCTGGGTGCCGGCGTCGGTGCGGCCGCCGGAGCGCTGATCAGCGGCTGACGAGCGACGGGGCGGAGCGGACTCCGCGCGGCGTTCCGGCACCATCGCCCGCGCGTTCGCGCCGCTCGATGGCGAGGTTGACGACACCGAACGCGAGCACGAGCACCGCCGCGATCGTCGGCAGCAGCATGGCAAGCCGCACCTCGCCGGCCTCGGCGATGGCGCCCGTCACGGCCGACGCGAGCGCCTGCGCCAGCGTCAGCGCCGATCCGAGGAGCGTCATCGTCGTCGCCGACCGGCCGACGGGGCTGCGGTGCCCCGCGATGCTGAACAGCGTCACGAGGGTCGGCCCGACCCCGAGCCCCATCAGCAGCAGCATCACGATGACCGCCCCGAGCGAGTCCGAGGCGGCGTAACCGCCGGCCGAGACCGCGAGGACGGCTGCGAAGACGAGCCAGCGGCGGCGCAGCGCGAACCGCGAGGGCAGGAGCACGACCGCGAGAGCGAGGGCCGCCGAGCCGATCCCCATCAGCCCGTACAGGAGTCCTGCCTCGACGTCGTCGCCCGCGGTCTGCGCGAACGCGGTGAGCGAGGTCAGTGTCGAGCCGAAGAAGAGCCCCACGCCGAACGTGGCCGCGACCAGCACGAGGATGCGTCCGCGCAGCACCTGCGAGATCGGCGCCCGCTCCTCGCTCTCGCCCGGATCGAGGGCCGTCGCCGCGATCTGCCCGCTGGGGTGAAGGGCGAAGGCGGTGACGAAGACGAGGCTGAGGGCTGCGGCGATCGCGATCGGGGCCCAGGGGGCGATGACGGCCGCGAGGATGCCGACGAGGAACGGACCGATGACGAAGGCCGTCTCGTCGGCCGCCGATTCGTACGACATCACGCGCGAGAGCGTCCGCGGTCGATGCTCGGCGTCGAGTCGCGCCCGGATGATGCCCATCAGCCGACTGCGCGACATGGCCGCGGCCTGCGGAGCGCTCAGTCCGATGGCCGCCGCGGCGGTCAGGATGAGGGGGTCGGCTGATCCGGCCGTGACGACGACGGGGAAGATCCCGAGCAGGATGCCGTTGAGGATCCCGAGCGGAACGAGCACCCGTCGCTGCCCGAACCGGTCGACGGCGTCGCCGATGACCGGACCGGCGATGACGACGCCGATGCCGACGGCGGCCGAGGTGAGCCCGCCGAGCCCGACCGAGCCGGTCGCGGAGACGACGAGGGTGAGGACGCCCACGACCATCATCGCGAAAGGAAGCCGGGCGATGAAGGCGATCGGGAAGAGCGCCCAGCCCGTGTGATGGATCAGGGAACGATCATTCGACGTCATACATGCCTCCGAGCAGTCAGCTCGTTCTCACGTGCCGCCTTGCTCCGTCAGCAGGTAGTTGCATCGCTTCATCCGGGCCGGCGCCGCGGACCCCTCGATTCTACCGGCGGAACAGCTCCTCGGCGACGAGTGAGAGGTCATGCAGGTCGGAGACCCCCGCGAGCTCGCGCGCCGAGTGCATCGAGAGGATCGGGATTCCGACGTCGACGGTGCGGATGCCGAGCCGCGTGGCGGTGATCGGCCCGATGGTCGACCCGCAGGGCACGCTGTTGTTCGACACGAACTCCTGGCTGGCGACGCCCGCCGCCTCGCACCAGCCGTTCCATGCGGCCGCTCCGACGCCGTCGGTCGCGTACCGCTGGTTGGCGTTGATCTTCAGGATCGGCCCCGATCCCAGCACCGGCAGGACGACGGGGTCGTGCTTGTGGGCGTAGTTCGGGTGCACCGAGTGGCCGACGTCGCTCGAGACGCACCAGGATGCCGCCATCGCGCGCATCCCCTCTTCGCGATCGGCCCCGAGGCCGAGCTGGATGCGCTCGATGACGTCGGCGAGGAAGGGACCGGCAGCACCCGAGCGGGTGGCCGAACCGACCTCTTCGTGGTCGAAGACGGCGAGCATCGCGATGTGCCCGGCGTCGAAGCCTTCGGCGGCTCGCTCCAGGGCGACGACTCCGGCATGGACGGAGGCGAGGTCGTCGAGCCGTCCCGAGGCGAAGAAGACGTCGCCCGCGCCGAACACCGAGCCTCGGGCGGCATCGGCGGTCACGACGTCGTAGCCGCGGATGCGGGCGGCGTCCACGCCCGCCTCTCGGGCGAGCTCCCCCAGCAGGTCGGCGGACTCGGCGGACCCGAGTCCCCAGACCGGCTGGGTCTGCGTCTGCTTGTCGAGCGCGAGATGATCGTTCGCCTCGCGGTCGAGGTGGATCGCGAGCTGGGGAAGGCGGAGCAGCGGCCCCGTCGCGGTGAGCACCGAGGTGCCGTCGTCGAGCACGAGGCGCCCGGCCAGGCGCAGTTCGCGATCGAGCCACGAGTTGAGCAGCGGCCCGCCGTAGACCTCGACACCGGCCTGCAGCCAGCCGAGACGCCCGGTGGTGGGGTGGGGCTTGAGTTTGAACGCCGGCGAGTCGCTGTGCGCGCCGAACACCCGGACGGGCGTCACCGCCGTCGCCGCTTCCGGCACGATCCACGCGAGCACGGCGCCGTCGCGCACCACGAGATAGCGCCCGCCCGGCTGATCGGGCCAGCGCTCGTCCTCGGCCAGCGCGGTGAAGCCCGCGGCGACGAGGCGACGGGCCACCTCGGCGGCGGCGTGGAAACTCGATGGCGACGACGCGACGAAGTCGGCGAGGTCGGCGGCGTGGGAGCGGGCGGCGGCGGTGACGGCGGACACGGTGACTCCTGGATCGTTGGGGGCCTCCGTCGATCGTAGGCGCACCCGCCGTCGCACCCGCGGCTCAGCCGTTGGCATCGGTGCGCATCGGCGGGCACTCCGCGCCCGGCGCGGTGGCCAGTTCGAAATGCCAGGGCTCGTTGCCGTAGGTCTGACAGATGCCGAACTCCGAGCCGTACGAGATGAGCCAGTACTGCGCGTCGACCGGCCCGATGTCGATGGCGTCCCCGCTGACGTGGCGCGACTGCTCGGGGGTGGCGACGTAGGCGCGCGCGGTCTCCTCCCCCACCGACGCGATGCGGTCGTCGAGGAGCCACTGCTGATACGCCGCGCTGCGCCATCCGCTCGTCACACCGAGGCGGATGCCCTCGTCCGCGGCACGCGCCTCGGCGGCGCGCATCGCCGCGAGCAGCTCCGGGTCGAGTCGCGAGATCGCCGGAAGGTCGTCGTCCCACAGGCTCACCTGCACGCCATCCTCGATGAACCCGTCGTCCGCCGACGGCGAGAACGCCGGGCCCGGGAACACCGGCGGCATCGGGGGCAGCTGCACGCCCGACGCACCGGCGAGCGCACCGATGGCGGACGCGCCGAGGGCGACCGCACCCGCGACCGCGACCGCACCGAGCGCGAGACGGCGGCGGCGCACACGACGGGATGTCCGCGCTCGCGGGCGCGGCGGCACGAACGTCACCCGCCGTCCGGGCTCGGTCGTCGGCAACGCGAGCGGGCGGGTCGGAACCGGGGCGGAGGAAGTGCTCATGCTCCCAGTGGACGAGAGCGGATGTTGCACCGGTGTCGCCGATTCCTCATACGCCCGCGATACCTGCGCCCGCCTATCCTGAGGCCATGCGTGTGCTGATCGTCGAGGACGAGCTCTTCCTCGCCGAGGCGATCCGCGACGGGCTGCGCCTCGAGGCCATCTCCGCCGACCTCGCCGCCGACGGCGACATCGCACTCGAGCAGCTGGCCATCACCGGGTACGACGTCGTCGTGCTCGACCGTGACATCCCCGGCCCGAACGGCGACGAGATCGCCCGCCTCCTCTCGCAGCGCCCCCAGGCTCCCCGCATCCTCATGCTGACGGCGGCCGACCGGCTGGACGACAAGGCGTCGGGCTTCGAATCCGGCGCCGACGACTACCTGACCAAGCCGTTCGCGATGCGCGAGCTCGTGCTGCGGCTGCGCGCGCTGGCTCGACGTTCGCCCAGCTCCGCTCCCCCGGTCCGCGAGTTCGGCGGCGTGCGACTCGATCCCTTTCGGCGCGAGGTCTACCGCGACGGAAGATACGTCGCGCTGACGCGGAAGCAGTTCGCCGTGCTCGAGGTTCTCGTCGGCGCCGCCGGCGGCGTCATCAGTGCCGAGACGCTGCTCGAACGGGCGTGGGACGAGAACGCCGACCCGTTCACGAACGCGGTCCGCATCACGATCTCGACGCTGCGCAAACGGCTCGGCGAGCCCTGGGTCATCGAGACCGTTCCCGGCGTCGGATACCGGATGTCGGACCCCGCGCCGTGATCGTCCGTCGCCGAGGGCTCTCCTTACGGGTCTCGCTCACCCTCAGCTACGCCGGGTTCCTCGTCGTCGCCGGCGCGGTGCTCTTCGGCGTCGGCTTGCTGGCCCTGCGGTTCGTGCCGAGCGGCGACCTGTTCAGTCAGTCGACGGGCGGGTGGGCACCGGGTCGCGGTGACCTCACCGACGTCTTCGTGAAGTACGCCTGGTGGGCCCTCGCGGCGCTCGTCGTCGTCGGCCTCGTCGGCGGATGGTTCCTCTCGGGGTGGATGCTCGCCCCGCTCGGGCGGATCACCGAGGTCGTCGGCCTGGCCGATGCGGGAACGCTTCACCGCCGGATCGCGCTGCGCGGACGACGGAACGAGCTCACCGACCTCGCCGATGCCTTCGACGACATGCTCGACCGGATCGAGAGAGCGGTCGCCGAGGAATCGCGGTTCGCGGCGAACGCGTCGCACGAGCTGCGCACCCCGCACGCCGTCATCCGGACGATCGTCGAGGTCGCGCGAGCCGATCCGGAGGAGCGCGACGTCGACCTCGTCCTGAGCAGGATCGCCGAGACGAACGAGCGGGCGATCGCGACGACGGAGGCACTGCTCGACCTGGCACGCGCCGGCCGCACCGGCCTGGCCTTCGAGCCGGTCGACCTCGCCGCCGTGACGGAACGCGTCGCCGCGGACGCGCGAACCCCCGGCGCCCCGGCGACGCACCGGCCGTCGCCGACCATCCGGGTGGAGCCGGGGCCGGCGGTCGCCCACGGCAACGCGGCCCTGCTCGGGCAGCTCGTATCGAACCTCGTCACCAACGCGATGGTCCACAACCTCTCCGACGGCGGCGAGGTCGCGGTGCGGACGCGCACGGCGCCGGACGGGTGGGCGCTGCTCGAGATAGCGAACACCGGGCCCCACCTGGATGCCGCTCGCGTCTCGACGCTCACGGAGCCGTTCGTCCGGGCGGGCGACCGCACCCGCCCGGCATCCGACCGCGGCGTCGGTCTCGGCTTGACCATCGTCGCGACCATCGTCCGCAGCCACCGCGGCGATCTGCGCATCACGGCGCGCGAAGGCGGCGGCCTGCTCGTCCGGGTCGCGCTGCCGAGCGCGTGAGCGGCCTCAGGCCGTCTCGGCCCGGCTCTGGCACTCGATGCACGCGGGAGCGTAGGGAACCGCTTCCAGGCGTGCGGGCGCGATCGCACGACCGCATCCGACGCACTGACCGTACGAGCCCGCACGGACGCGGCCCAGCGCCTCGCTGATCAGCGTGATCGTCGCGCGGTGCGATGCGGCGGCCTGATAGGCCACCGGGTCGACCGAGGGAACGGCACGCGGCTCGATATCCGCCAGCAGCTCGCGGCGTTCCGCGAGGAGCGCTTCCAGGCGCGTCCGGACGTCGCTCGACGCCGCTTCGGCCGTCTTTTCCATTTTTCTTCCGTTCCGCTTTTTGTGGTGCACGAAAAGCCCCGATCTCGAGCCCGCAGGGGCGAGATGACGGGGCATTGACCACCCACCATAGCCAGTGCGCACAAAAAAGCAAGTCACTGCAAATCGCCCTCGACGGTCGATTTGACTTCTTTATTTTCCGGGCTATGGTCGGCAGTCACACGCCAGCCACAAGGGGAAGCGAGTTCTTATGTCGACCAAAACACCACGCTCACGCGGCGACAAAAAGGCGCCGCAATTGTCACTCAAGGAAAAACGCGCCGCCAAACGCGAGAAGCAGGAGGACGGCGCGTTCCTCAAACCGCGGAAGGGCTCGGCCCGCTGACGCCGCGCGTGCGCATGCGGGATAGCCCGTGGCACATCTCGAATCGATTCGATAGACTGACCGACGGCGGCGCTCCGGCGCCGCCGTTGTCGTGCCCGCATCTTCTCGAAGGCCACCGCGATGTCCCGCAACCTCACCACCGGCAGCCCCTGGCGCGTCATCCTCGCGTTCTCGGTGCCCCTTCTGATCGGCAACGTGGTGCAGCAGATGTACCACATCGTCGACGCGGTCGTGGTGGGCCGCTGGCTCGGCGTCGACGCACTCGCTGCGGTCGGCGCCACCGGCTCGATGCTCTTCCTCCTCATCGGCTTCGCGTGGGGACTGACCTCGGGGTTCGCGATCCCCACGGCGCAGGCCTTCGGCGCCGGCGACCACGCCGCAGTGCGCCGCTCGGTCGCGGCCGGTGCCACGCTGACCGCCATCACGAGCGTCGCGCTCACCGTCGTGGCGCCGTTCCTCTCGCGCCCGCTGCTTCAGCTGCTGCAGACGCCCCCGGAACTGCTCGACGACGCGACGACGTTCGCTGTCGTCAGCTTCCTGGGTGCCGGGGCGACGATGTTCTTCAACTATCTCGCCGCCATCATCCGCGCGATCGGCGACTCACGCACCCCGCTGATCTTCCTGACGGTCGCGTGCGTCTTCAACGTCGTGCTCGTGGTGCTGATGGTCGGACCGCTCGGGTGGGGGGTCGGCGGGGCCGCCCTCGCGACGGTGGTGTCGCAGGCGCTCTCGGTGGTGCTGTGCCTCGATTACATCCGCCGGCGCATCCCCGTTCTGCGCATGCGGCGCTCCGACTGGCGCATCACGCGTGCCGATCTCGCCCTGCATCTGCGACTCGGGCTGCCGATGGGATTCCAGGCGTCGATCATCGCGATCGGCACGCTCGCGGTGCAGGTCCGTCTCAACGAGCTCGGTGCCGACGCCGTCGCCGCCTACACGACCGCCTCCCGCGTCGACGGCATCGCGGTCGCTCTGCTGCAGTCGCTCGGACTCGCCGTCTCGATGTTCGTCGCGCAGAACTACGGCGGCGGCCGTCCCGACCGCATCCGCCAAGGCGTCGCGCAGGCGACATGGATGGCAGTGATCGGCGCCGTCGCTCTCGGCGTGGTGCTGATCACCTCGGGGGCCTCGCTCGTGCGCCTGTTCGTCGGCGACGGCTCGGATGAGGTCGTCTCCCTCGCCGCGCTCATGCTGATCATCAACGGGGCGACCTACAGCGCCCTCGGCGTCCTGTTCGTCCTTCGCGGGGCCCTGCAGGGGCTCGGGCACACCCTCGTGCCGACCATCACCGGGATCGTCGAGCTGTTCATGCGCGCCGGAGCCGCCGTCGTGCTCGGCGCGCTGCTCGGGTTCGCGGGAGTGGCCTGGAGCAATCCCCTCGCGTGGCTCGGCGCAACCGTCATCCTGATCCCCGCCTACCTGCGGGCCCGGCGCGAGCTCGCGGGCATGCCCGTCGCCCGCGCGGATCACATCACCGCAGCGACGACGCCGGTACCGGTCGTGGGCCCCGCGAGCGGATCGATGGTCGTCGACGCGGTGGTCACGCAGCCGGTGCCCGTCGTTCCGGTCGCGCGGCGCCGACGTCGTGCGCTCGTCTCGGCGTTGCGCCGCGGACGCGGCTGACCGGGCGCCGCCCCGCGATCAGCTCGCCGACGAGCCGGGCCGGGATGCCCGGCGGGGAGCCCGCTTGACGGGCGCGGATGCCGCAGCTGAAGCCGGAGCCGAAACGGCGTCGGCCGGCGCCTCGACGGCGGGCTCGGCGGCAGTCCGACCAGTCGTCTTCGTCGCGGGCTCCGCGACGGGCTCGACAGCGGGGTCGACCGTCGGCTCGCTCGCGGGCTCAGCCGCGGCCTTCCGGTTGCGCGACGCGCGCTTCGGCCGGACAGGAGCCTCGGAGTCGGCATCGTCCGAGGCGGTCTTCGATGCGGTTGCTCGGCTGCGCGACGCGCGCTTCGGTCGCGCGGGCGTCTCGGCCTCGGTCTCCGTCTCGACCGTCGTCGGAGCGGCACCGTCGTCCGGGCCGGACACGGATTCCGCGCGGACGCTCGGCTCCGTCGGATCGGCGTCTTCGGCCGCAGGCTTCGCCGCGGCGCGAGCGGTCGTCGTCCGGGGGGCCCGGGTCTTCGCCGCGGGAGCCTTCGCGGGGGTCTTCGCATCAGCCTTCGCGGTGGTCTTCTTCGCGGCTGTCCGCCTCTTCGCCGCTCCGCCGTCGGACACCGCCTCGTCCTCGGCCGGGGCGGCATCCACCGAGCCGGTCGCCTCGTCGGGTGTCGTGCGCTCCGTCGCGGCAGGCATCGGCGCGGGGTCGACCGCTCCCCCGCCGGCGCCTACAGCATCGGCATCCTCTGACGACGACGACGACGCGGCGTTGCCGCGCGCGGCCGACGAGACCGCGTCGAGCGCGGCATCCAGAGCTGCGCCCAGCGTCAGCTGCTCGATCATCGGACGACGGCCGCGGGATGCCGACCCGCTCGCGCTCTCCGACGGAGCGGTCGCCCGCGAGGTCTCGACGCGGGAGTCCGCACCGTCCTCCGGCCCGGTCGGCGCCTCCGGCGCGGTCGGTGTCGCCTGCGCGAACGACTCGGACTCCGAGCCTGCGCTCTTGGCACGCGACGGCTTGCGCCTCGAGCGTCCCGGTTCGGCATCTCCTCGGCCCTTCGCGGACGCGTCGGCAGCGGTGTCGTCCGAGCCCTTCGAGCCCCCCGCGGTCTTCGGGCGCAGCGACATCCCGCCCGGCTTCGACTCGATCGTGAACAGCCCCACCGCTCGCACGAGATCCGACAGCTTCGCGTAGCCCCAGTTGCGGGGGTCGAAGTCGGGCTGCTGCTTGCGCATGAGCTGACCCACCGTGCCGAGATCGGACCAGCCGTCGTCGGCGGAGGCGGTCTCGGCGGCGCTGCGCAGCAGGGCCACGAGGCGCGCGTCGCCGCGCAACGCCGCAGACGTCCAGCGCTCCGCGGTGGTCGAGCGTGCGGCATCCGGCTCGTCGACGACACCGAGCACCTCGAGGTAGGTGAACTGATCGCACGCGTTGCGGAAGGCCTCGGGAGTCTTCCGCTCACCGAAGCCGTAGACGGTGACCCCTTCCTCGCGGATGCGCGAGGCCAGACGCGTGAAGTCGCTGTCGCTCGAGACGATGCAGAACCCCTGGAACCGGCGCGTGTACAGCAGGTCCATCGCATCGATGATCAGCGCGCTGTCGGTCGCATTCTTGCCGGTCGTGTTGTCGAACTGCTGCATCGGCTGGATGACGTGCTCGCTCGCGGCATCCTTCCACCCGCGCAACTGCGACTTGGTCCAGTCGCCGTAGACGCGCTTGACCGAGGCGGTGCCGTAGGTCGCGATCTCGGCGAGCACACCGCCGATCCGCGATGGCGAGACGTTGTCGGCATCGACGAGGACGGCGAGGAGGTCGCTCTGCTGAGGCATACCCCCAGCATGTCATTGACGAGGCGGCGCAGCACTGTCAAGCCGCTGCCGGCGCTCCCCCGGCAGCCGTAGCGTGAGGTCTGATGACACGCGAAGCCCGGCCCCCGCTGCACCGTCCGACCGTCTCGGTCGTGATCCCGGTGAAGGACGACGCCGTGATGCTGCGGCGGTGTCTGCGCGCTCTCGCCGAGCAGTCCGACCTACCCGACGAGATCGTCGTCGTCGACAACGGCTCGCGCGATGATTCCGCCGACGTCGCCCGCGCCGCCGGTGCCCGCGTCGTCGAATGCGCCGCCGCCGGCATCCCCGCCGCTGCGGCGACGGGCTACGACCACGCGCTCGGCGATCTCGTGCTGCGCCTGGACGCCGACTCGCTGCCGTCGCCCAGCTGGATCGCCGGCCTCTGCCGCGACTTCGCCCGCCGCCCTGATGTCGCCGTGCTCACGGGAGGCGCCCGTTTCATCGACGGACCGCGGATGCTGCGCCGCCCCCTCGCGGCGACCTACCTCGGTCTCTACGCGCTGCTGGGGTTCGCCGCGCTCGGCCACCTGCCGCTGTTCGGCTCCAATCTCGCCTTCCGGCGCACCGCGTGGCGGAGCGTCAGTACAGAGGTGCACCGCGGCGACGCCGAGGTGCATGACGACTTCGACCTGGCGTTCCACCTGGGCGGACGGCACCGCATCGCGTACTCGCGACGCGCCGACATGGGGATCTCGATGCGGCCCTTCGACGACGGGCGCGCCTTCCGTACCCGGGTCGCCCGCGGCTTCCACACCGTCGTCGCGCACTGGCCCGACGAGCTGCCGCACCGCCGCGTCGCCCGCCGACTGCGGCGCACCAGACGCCGCCGCATGACCCGCGCCGCGGAGGCTCGACGATGACGCGCGCATCGCGCGGGAGCACCGTCGCCCGCCTCTTCGACCCCGGCGAGATGCATCCGCACGACCTTCACGTCGCGACCTGGAACATCCGCCGACGCATCGACGGTCCGACGTGGCCGCCGAATGACCGCTGGACGGTGCGCGGTCGGCGACTGGCCACCGTGCTGCACGCCGACCCGCCCGCGATCCTCGGCACGCAGGAGGCGATGCCCGACCAGGCCGACCTCGTGCGCGCCTCGCTCGGCACGTCCTACCGCTTCATCGGTCATGGCCGGAACGCCGACGGCCGCGGCGAGGGATGCCCGATCTTCTTCGACACCGAGCGTCTCGAACTGACCGGCCACGCTCAGCTCGCACTGTCGGAGACGCCCGCCGTCGCCGGATCGGCATCATGGGGCAATCCGGTGCCCCGGGTCGTCGTCCGGGCTTCGTTCCTCGATCGCGTCACGGGCAGCGTGCTGACCGTGTTCAACACGCACCTCGACGTCTTCTCGGCGCGATCGCGCCTGCGCTCGGCCTGGCTGCTGCACGACCTCGCCGCAAAGACGCCGGGTCCGGTCGTCGTCATGGGCGATCTGAACGCCGGGCCCGGCTCGGCGCCGGTGGCGGCGCTCCTCAGCGGAGACCTGGTCGACGCGTGGCACGCCGCCGAGATGCGCACGACTGCGCTCTGGGACACCTACGGCGGCTACCACCCGCCGCGCGTCCGCAAGGGGCCGATCGACTGGATCGCCGTCGACCGTGGCACCCGCGTCACCCGCGCCGCGATCGACACCCGGACGATCGACGGCGCGGCGCCGTCCGACCACCTCGGCGTGCATGTGCTCCTCCGGTTGGGAGAGGACGCCTCATGAGCCGCCCCGTCATGATCGAGAACTTCCTCCGCCCGCCTCGAACGATGAGCGCCGTGGTCGCGGACGCGGTGCGGCTCTGCGGGCTGCTCAGCATCGTCGTCGCCGCACTGTGGTTCGAGCTCACGGATGCCGGCATCCTCGCCTTCGCGCTTCCCGCGCTCGTCGCACCGCGTTTCGTCGGGGTCCGCCCCTCGTTCGACATCGCGTGCGGCGTCACGGTGCTCATCGCTGCGTGGAGCAACGTCGTCGATCTGTACCGCAGCGTCCCGTCGTGGGACATCCCGGTGCACCTCGTGTGCACGGGCGTGCTCGCGGCCCTCGCCTACATCGCGGCGGCTCGCGTCGGGATCGTGCCGCTCCCCGGCGCTACGGGCTTCCGACGGCGTACCGGCCTCATCGTCACGACGGCGTTCGGTCTCGCCTTCGCGGCGCTCTGGGAGATCGTGGAGTGGGTCGGGAAGGCCTTCGTCGACTCCATCCTCGTGACCTACGACGACACGATCGGCGACATGGCCGTGGGCGGGGTCGGTGCGCTGATCGCCGGCATCCTCGTGGCGCGCGTGCGGCTGACGGCCGAGCGTCCGCGCGGCACGGGCGGCGACGTCGACCGCGAGGATGCCGCCGGCGTCACACCCTCCCGGTGAGGATGAGGTTCCAGTACACCCACGGCAGCACGCGCCGGTCGAAGAACCACGACAGCGCGCTCTCGCGATACATCCGCCGGAAGAACGGGATCGTCGGCATGAGCTCGCCGGACGGACCGAACTCGGCCCACACGACACTCGACCGCGACACCGTCATCGGGCACACGCCGTAGCCGTCGTACCGCGCGCGGGGCTCGCCTCCTCCGGCGACGGCCGCGAGGTTCTTCGCGAGCACCATGGTCTGCTTGCGAAGCGCTCCCCCGCTCTTCGAGTTCGTCGTCCCGGCGGCGTCGCCGATGGCCCACACGTTGCCGAAGCGAGTGTGGCGCAGCGTCTCAGGGTCGACGTCGACGAACCCGTCGGCGTCGCCGGCTGCTGCCAGCCCGGACTCCCGGATCCAGTCGGGAGCCGACTGCGGCGGGACGACGTTGACGAGATCGAACCGGATGCGTTCGATGCCGGAGGGCGAGGCGATCACGACCTCGGACGCCGCGGCATCCAGCTCGATCAACGCGCTCTCGGTGCGCAGCTCGATGCCGTAACGGTCGATCGCCCGCTGGATCTCGCGATCGAAGGCCGGGATGCCGAACACGGTGGTCTCCGGCACGACGAGGACGACCCGGATGTCGTCGAGCACACCCGTGCGCTGCCAGTAGTCGCACGCCTGGTACATCGGCTTCTGCGAGGCGCCCGCGCACGAGGCGGGACCCGCGGGCTGCGTGAAGACGACGGTGCCTCGCCGGAGGTCGCGCAGGCGCAACGAGGTGCGGGCCGCGAGATCGCCCTCGTAGTGGGTGGTCACGTCGCCCGTGCCGATCGATTCGGCCAGACCCGGGACGCTCGCCCAGTCCTTCTGCATCCCGGGGCTCAGCACGAGATGGTCGTAGCCGACCTCTCCGCCCGAGGCCAGGCGCACCGTCGACCGGTGCGGATCGACCGAGGTCACGGCATCCTGGATCCATCGGACACCGTCGGGGATGACACTGCCCTGCGGCCGAACCGTCTCGCTGATGCGCGCGGTGCCGCCGGCGACGTGCGAGAACAGCGGCTGGTACTCGTGGGCGTCCTTCGGCTCGATCAGCGCGATGTCATCGACACCCTGCCGTTGCAGTCGGGCTGCGGCCGAGACGCCGCCGTTGCCGCCGCCCACCACCACGACCCGGTGATGCACGGGGTGCCGTCGTGTCGCTCGAGGATCAGATGCTGCGTCTGCCGTCGCCATGCGACCACGCTAGGTGCCGCTCCCGGAACGGCGAGGGTGCTTGCGTCGCGCGACGGCGGGGTCTAGGCGAGGTGCGGATGCCGCCGAGAACGCACCCGCGACGCGAGCACGCTCGCTGCATGGTGCGTGCTCGGAGCGGAGGTGCGTTCTCGGCGAGAGCAGGGCCGGGCTAGAGGGTTTCGGTGATGTAGATCAGGATGAAGATCGCGAGGATGCCGACGGCGAGGATCGCCATCGCGAGAGCCAGGCGCCGGTTGCGCACGGGCGCGTCGGCCGATGACCGGGCGGCGACGACCATCATCGCCCAGCCGACCACGGCGAAGATGATGCCGATGGCGGGCAGCGCCGTCTGCAGCTGGAACGCCAGCACGTAGAGGACGATCGCTACCGCGGCCAGGACGCCCGCGGGCACGAGCCACCGCGAGGCCGATCCGTGTCGGAAGCTGGCCTGATTGGTCAGATCGGTGGGATCGGGCCGGGGGTGGCGGTCCGGCATCTGCTCTGGTCCGTGGGGCTCGTTGCGCTTGTCGACCATGTCGTCCTCCCGTTCGGCCCCACGGTACGTGCCCCGCACGCCCCGCCCGACCCCCTTGCGCATCTCCCGCCGAGCACGCACCATCCCGGCGACAGTGCACGGTGTGCGGTGCGTGCTCGGCGCGACGGTGCGTGCTCGGCGCCGGCAGGTCAGCCGGCGAGGGCGACCATCTCGGCGCTGCGATCCCAGAGCTCGCGGGCGAGATCGGGGTCGGTCGCGTTGCGGTGCGACCGGGTCGGGCGGTCGTTCTCGTAGTACGCGCCGGGCACCCAATCGCGATTCGGGACTCCGTCGGCGAGGAAGACCAGGCGCGCGCCGCCCTCGTCGGTCGTGGTGAGCAGCCGCCGCGCGAGCGGGTTGTGGTAGACCCATCGGAGCGGACCGGGCACGTTCGCCGCGAACTGCGTCGCGACGACGCCGGGGTGGAAGGCGGCCGCCGAGATGCCCTGATCGCCGAAGCGGGTCTGCAGTTCGCGCGTGAACAGGATGTCGGCGAGCTTGGCGTTGCCGTAGGCGATGCGCCCCGAGTAGTGCTTCGCCGCGTTCAGGTCGGTCGCGTCGAACCGCGAGAACAGGCGAGCCGCCACGCTGGCCGTCTGGATGACGGATGCTTCGCTCTCGATGAGCCGCTCCAGCAACAGGTTCGTCAGCAGGAAGCCGGCGAGGTGATTGACCTGGAAGGTCTGCTCGTAGCCGTCGACGGTGAGGGCGCGCGGACCGAAGATGCCGCCGGCGTTGTTGGCGAGCACGTCGATGCGCGGATAGGCCTCGAGCAGTTCGTCGGCCAGACGCCGCACCTGAGCGAGCTCGGCGTAGTCGGCCAGGTGGTACGGCGCGTCGAGCTCGCTCGCGAGAGCCCGGGTCTTCTCCGGCGAGCGCCCGACGAGCACGACGCGGTGCCCTTCTCGCGCGAGACGCCGCGCGGCGGCCGCCCCGATTCCGTCGCTGGCTCCCGTGATGACGATCGTGCGCATGCCCGCAGTCTCGCAGGCTGCGGGCGCCTGGCGGGAGTGCTGGCGCATCCGACCCCGGTGTGTCAACGACTTCTCGCCCGGCACCGCCGGGCGACAGTATCGCGGCAACCGAAGCACAACGGAAGGAGCCGGGATGGCTCAGGAACTGTCGAAGGGCGACCGCGTGAGCTGGGACACCTCTCAGGGGCGGACGCAGGGGAAGATCGTCGAGAAGAAGGAGAAGGACTTCCAGTTCGCGGGTCAGAAGTTCACGGCATCCGCCGACGAGCCGGCCTTCATCGTCGAGTCGGAGAAGAGCGGCGATCAGGCGGCGCACAAGCGTTCGGCGCTGCGCAAGCTCAGCAGCTGAGCGGCAGCCACCCCGCATCCGCTCACGCATACGACGAGAGGCCCCTCCGCCGAACGGAGGGGCCTCTCAACGTATACGTGAGCGCCGGGGTCAGTTCTCGATGTCGCCGCGCCAGGCACCGGTCTCGGTGCCGCGCGACTCGATGAACTCCTTGAAGCGCGTGAGGTCCTTCTTCACGGCGTGGTCGTCGATGCCGATGGCGGCACCGACCGATTCGACGAAGCCCTCGGGCTTCCAGTCCAGCTGGACCGTGACGCGCGTCTCGTTGTCGCTGAGCTTGTGGAAGGTCACGACGCCGGCGTGCTCGTCCTTGCCGCCGACGCTGTTCCAGGCGACGCGCTCGTCGGGGTGCTGTTCGGTGATCTTGGCGGTGAACTCGCGCTCGGCCCCGCCGATCTTCACCTTCCAGTGGGTCGTGCCGTCGTCGAGCTGGGTGACCGACTCGACGAAGCTCAGGAAGTGCGGGAACGACTCGAACTGCGTCCACTGGTTGTAGGCGACGGAGACGGGAACGTCGACGTCGATGGTCTCGATGATGCGAGCCATGGGCGGCTCCTTTCGTTTCGATTGCGGGGCTGCCTTCATGCTTCGCCGTCGCCGGCGCCGTCGCGACCGACTTGCGACCTCGGCGGTCGGCTGGTAGGCCCGGCGGTCGGGGTCAGTCGAGCCCGCGCACCGACACGCCGAGCCACTCGGCGAGGTCGCGGATCTCCGCCTCGACCATCTCGCGCTCTTCGCTCTCCCAAGGCACGAGCTCGTGCAGCGCCGCGACGACGAGGTTCTCCTTCGCTTTGTCGAGGGCCGCGTCGAGAAGACCGATGAACCGGTCGCCGCACAGGATCGGATGCGCGAAGTAGCCGTACACGCGCTGCGCCTTCGGCACGAACTGCTCGAGCTTGTAGGTGAAGTCGAACGCCTCGATCAGTCGCGGCCGGTCGAACAGCATCCCGTCGTACGGGTTGAGGATCGCCACCCTCCCCCCGGGGTCGTCGTCGATGGCCTCGAGCGCCCGCGGGTCGACTCGCCACTTCCACGCGCTCCCCTCGACGACGGCCGGCTCACCGGCCAGCCCCACCCCCGACCACGACGACTTCTGCCGCGCGAGTCCCGCTCCCTGCAGCCGTCGCTCGTCGAGCATCGCGCCGGCCTCGTCGTAGGTCAGGTCGTCGGGCTCGGGGCCGCGTGCCCGCTCGGCGACGTCCCAGCGGCGCAGTCGGCCGGCACGCCCGACGACCGCGACCTCGCCGAGTCGTTCGAGCAGATCGAGCATCCGCGGCACCTGGTTGTCGCTGTACCAGCCGCTGTCGTTGCCGGCAGGCACGGCGGCGGTGTCGGGGATGTCGGCCGCCAGCAGCGGTCCGTCGGCGCGCAGGCGCGCCAGCACGTCGGCCCGGAACGCCCTGTTGGCCTCGAGCCACGCCGCGGTGCTCTCGCGCACCGGGCGCCCGCGCATCCGCACCCGCATCGCGGGCAGCATGCTCGCGGGGTGGAACGATCCGGCGTACTCGAAGAGCTGCCGGTCGTCTTCGACGGCCTTCGTCAGCTGCCCCGGCTCATATCCCCAGCCGATCCTCGCCCACGGGATGGCCTGCTCGCTGGGCGCGATGACGGCCGTCGGATCGATCTTGATGGCGCCGATCTGCTCGGCCACCTCGACGACGTCGCCGGGCCGGTCGGCCTCGAGCAGCTGCGCCCGCACGATGATGCGACGGGCTTGCTCACGAGTGAGCCGGTGCGGTTCCATGCCACGACGCTACCGCCGACCTCCGACGCGCCCGCGACCTCCGTCAGAAGCGGGCGACCCACTCGGGAACGGTCACCGTCGCCGGCCCGAGCACGACGTCGTCGAACAGGCGCAGGTCGTCATGGGCATCGAGGTTCAGCAGAGCGGTGCGAGCCCCGGCTTCCGCCGCAACCGCGACGAGGGATGCCGCGGGCGTGACCGCCCCCGACGTGCCGATCACCCAGAACTGCTCGCACAGCGCCACCGCGTCGAAGATGTCGTCGAGCCCGTACACCGCCTCGCCGAACCAGACCACGTCGGGGCGGAGCGCCCGGGCCCCGCATGAGGGACAGCGCGGCCCTCCGGCGAGGTCGCCGTGCCACGGCATCCGCTCTCCGCACGCCTCGCAGAGCGCCGACCCGAGCTCGCCGTGGATGTGGCTGACGCGCATCGACCCGGCCCGCTCGTGCAGGTCGTCGATGTTCTGCGTGACGATGAGCACATCGCCCGGCCGCCGTGCTTCGAGGCCGGCGAGGGCGAGATGCGCCGCGTTGGGCTCCGCGGCGGCCACCGCGCGACGACGCTCGTCGTAGAACGCGTGGACGAGAGCCGGGTCGGCCGCATAGCCCTCGGGAGTCGCGACATCCTCGATGCGGTGGTCCTCCCAGAGCCCGTCGACGGCGCGGAACGTGCGGATGCCCGACTCGGCGGAGATGCCGGCCCCGGTGAGGACGACGATCCGCGCCACGGTCAGCGCCGCGCCGATAGGTCGGGGGCGAGGGCCTCGCGCTCATCGAAGACGAAGCACTCGCCGTTCCAGTGCGCGCCGCCCTCGTGCTCGAAGTAGCCGAGGATCCCGCCTTCGAGCTGGTAGGCGTCGACCCCCTCCTCGCGCAGGACGATCGCGGCCTTCTCGCAGCGGATGCCGCCCGTGCAGAAGCTGACGACCGTTTTGCCCTCGAGCTGATCGCGGTGCGCGGACGCGGCATCCGGGAACTGCGTGAAGCGCTCGATCCGCCAGTCGACAGCTCCCGCGAACGTGCCGTAGTCGACCTCGAAGGCGTTCCGGGTGTCGAGAAGAACGACCTCGCGCCCGGCGTCGTCGTGGCCCTGGTCGAGCCAGCGCCGCAGGTCATCGGGCGACACGCTGGGCGCGCGCTCGGCGGCGGGCCGGATGGCGGGACGGTCCATGCGGATGATCTCGCGTTTGACCTTCACCAGCATCCGGCCGAACGGCTGGTCGCCCGACCAGCTCTCCTTCGCCGTCAGCGCCGCGAAGCGCTCGTCGGCGCGCAGGCCGTCGAGGAAGCCCCGAACAGCGGTCTCGGCACCGGCGAGGAAGAGGTTGATGCCCTCCTCGGCCAGCAAGATCGTGCCCTTGAGTCCCGCTCCCAGGGCACGCTCGCGCAGCACGTCACGCAGCGCGGCGGGGTCGGCGATGTGCGTGAACAGGTACGCCGAGACGTTGAGAACGGATGCCACGCCTCCAGCCTACGAAACCGCGCGGCCAGGCGCGGATCGGGCGCAGTCCCCGGCATCCGCCGCAGAACGATCTGCGCGGGATGCTGAGAACTGCGCCCGAAGCCGAACCCCGATCGGGGCCGAGGTCAGTTCACCTCGGAGGGGTGCGCGCTCACACGGCCCGACCCGTCGCCCGGGTCGAGGGCCGAGATCGCGTCGACCTGAGCCGTCGTGAGCTCGAAGTCGAACAGCGACGCGTTCTCGACCATGCGCTCGCGGCTGACCGTCTTGGGGAAGACGATGAAGCCACGCTGCAGGTGCCAGCGAAGCACGACCTGAGCGGGGCTCTTCCCGTGCGCGGCAGCCGCCTCGGCGACCGGCTCGGCGCCGAAGAGATCGTACTTGCCCTGACCGAGGGGACCCCACGACTCGATGCGCACGCCCTTGTCGGTCGCCCAGTCGACGACCTCCTTCTGCTGGTAGGCCGGGTGCAGCTCGATCTGGTTCACAGCGGGGAGCACGCCGGTCTCGGCGTGGATCTTCTCGAGGTGCTCGACGAGGTGGTTCGAGACGCCGATCGAGCGGGTGTGGCCCGCGTCGCGCAGCTCGATGAGCTTCTGCCACGCATTGACGTAGTTGCCGTTGGCGGGAGCCGGCCAGTGCACGAGGTACAGGTCGACGTGATCGAGTCCGAGCTTCTCGAGGCTCTCCGAGAGGGCCTTGCGAGGCTCGTCCCCGCCCTGCCGGTCGTTCCAGAGCTTCGTGGTGATGAACAGCTCGTCACGCGGGATGCCGCTGGCCGCGATGGCCCGGCCGACGCCCTCCTCGTTGCCGTAGATCGCAGCGGTGTCGATGTGGCGGTAGCCCGCCTCGAAGGCCTCGGAGACGAGACGCTCGGTCTCGGCCGGGTCGACCTTGAAGACGCCGTAGCCGAGCTGCGGGATCTCGAAGCCGGAGTTGAGGGACACGTTCGGAACGTGGATCTGATCTGCCATGCCTCCACCCTACGAGCGTGCTCCGACCGCGTCGTCGGGATTGACGCGGGGCGCCCCGAGGGGCAAGGAGGTACTCAGCCCGCGAGCGCGTGCAGCGCATCGCCGGTGAGGCGCTGCGTCGTCCACTCCGACATCGGCTCGGCACCGATCGAGCGGTAGAACGCGATAGAGGGGGCGTTCCAGTCGAGGACGGTCCACTCGAGCCGCGAGTATCCGCGCTCGACGCAGACTTCGGCGAGCGACGCGATCAGCGCCTTGCCGTAGCCGCTGCCCCGCTGCGATTCGTCGACGAAGAGGTCTTCGAGCCAGATGCCATGGCGCCCCGTCCAGGTCGAATAGGTGAGGAACCAGATCGCGATCCCCACGATGTCGCCCTCGCGCTCGACCACGTGGCAGAAGGCGCGAGGCTCTGTCCCGAACAGCGTCTCGGTCAGCATCTCGGCGGTGTTCTCGACGGCATCCGGCTCACGCTCGTAGACGGCGAGCGCGCGGATGCAGGCCAGGATGCCGGTCTCGTCACCGGGGCGGGCGGCGCGCAGCACGGCGCCGCCGGGAAGGTCGCGCGGGGTCATCCCGTCAGCGTATCGAGGGCGTCAGCCGACGAGCGGACCGCCGTGCCGCCAGTACCCGAGGAACGAGATGCGCTCCTTCGGGATGCCGACCTCGGTGGTGAGGAAGCGACGGATGCCGGTGACGACGCCCGATTCGCCGGCGAGCCACACCGCGAACCCCGGATCGGCGGCCGCAGTGGCGCCGTGTGTTTCGGCCCACGACCGCACAGCGAGGGTGAGGCCGTCGTCGCCGGCGCGGTGCTCGACACGCGTCACGAGCGCGCGATCGGCGAGCGCGTCGGTGACGAGGTCGTCGGCGGCGTCCGCCACGCCCGCGATCACGTGCGGCTGCGTCTCCTCGGGCAGCGAGTCGACGATGTTCCGCAGGGCGGGGAAGGCCGTCTCGTCGCCCACGAGGAGGAACCGGCTCGCCTCGCCGGGCGTCCAGTGGATGCCGTATCCCGTCCACCCCATCCGCACGTCGGGTCCCGTGATGACGAGGGGGTCGCCGGGTCGGGCGGCCAGGGCCCATGCCGAGGCGGGCCCGATGGGCTCGTGCAGGAAGAAGTCGACGTCGATCTCCCGCTGGGCGACGCGGATCGCCGACGGCGTATAGGTGCGCAGCACGTTGCGGTCGTCCTCGTCGAGCGCCTTCCACCGCGCATACCAGTCGGAGGGGTGCGGGGTCGGCTCGTCGAGCAGGCCGAACTCGGCGAGGCCCGGGTGCGGGCGCCCCGACATCGGCAACACGATCTTGATGCGCTGGTCGAGGCCCCACGGTGCGAAGTTCGCCAGTGCCTCGCCGCGAAGGGTGATGCGGATGAAGCCGGGGCTGAGCCGGGCCACGGCGGCGACCTCGACGACGAAGGCACTGTAGGCCCAGGGACGCTCGCCGCTCACGGCGTCTCCTCCCCCGTCACAGCCCCGGGCCGACGTGCGCGGAGCGGCACGACGAGCGGACCGCCCGTGACCGGATCGTCGACGACGATGTTCGCGAGGCCGAAGACCTCCTCCACCCGCTGGCTCGTGATCACCTCCGCCGGTGGTCCCTCCGCGAGGATGCGCCCGTCGCGCATCGCGACGATGCGGCTCGCATACCGGGCGGCATGGTTCAGATCGTGGAGCACCGCGACGATCGTCCGGCCCCGCTCGTTCAGCTCAGCGAACAGCTCCATCAGCTCGACCTGGTGGGCCACGTCGAGGAACGTCGTCGGCTCGTCGAGCAGCAGCAGGTCGGTCTGCTGTGCCAGGACCATCGCGACCCACACCCGCTGCCGCTGGCCCCCCGACAATGCCTCGACGGGGCGCGAGGCGAGCTGCGTCGTGCCGGTCGCCGCCAGCGCCTCGTCGACAGCCGCGTCGTCGGCGGCGGACCACTGCCGGAACACGGTCTGGTACGGGTAGCGCCCGCGTCCGACCAGCTCGCGCACCGTGATGCCCTCCGGGGCGATCGCCGACTGCGGCAGCAGGCCCAGCCGCCGAGCGACCTCCTTCGCGGGCATCTCCGTGATCGCGCGGCCGTCGAGCACGATACTCCCCGCGCGCGGGGCGAGCAGACGCGAGAGGCCGCGCAGAAGCGTGGACTTGCCGCAGGCGTTGGGACCGATGATGACGGTGAACGACCCGGGCTCGATCCGCACCGACAGATCGCGGACGATATCCGCACCGTCGTAGGCGAGGGTCACAGACTCGGCGGCGAGCGATGTCGCCGGGGGGAACGGGTCAGGCACGGCGGCGGACCTCCAGCACGATCATGAGGACGAGGTAGGCGCCGCCGAGCGAGACGGTGACGACGCCGACAGGAAGCGGTGCGGGCAGCAGATGCTGCGCGATGAGGTCGGAGGCGATCAGCAGCACGGCCCCGATGAGGGCCGAGAGCCCGAGCGACAGGTGGGGCGTGCGCGCGATGAGGCGCGCCACCTGCGGCGCCGCCAGAGCGACGAAGGCGATCGGACCGCCGACGGTCGTCGCCGCCGCGACCAGCACGACCCCGACCAGCAGTGCGAGCGTGCGGACGAGATGCGGCCGGGCGCCCGTCGCCGCCGCGAGGTCGTCGCCGAGCTCGAGCTGACGCAGCCGCGGCACGAGCGCGAAGGATGCGACGACGAACGGCGCTGCGCACGCCAGTGCGCCGGCCACCGCCGGAGCCGTGACGCCGTTGAGACTGCCTGCGCCCCAGGCGGAGGCGAACATCGCCGTCTCGAGCTCGATCTGCAGCAGCATCCAGGTGTTGAGCGACGCGAGCATCGCCGAGACGCCGATGCCGACGACGATGAGGCGGAACCCCTGCAGGCCGCCGCGCCAGGCGAGCGCCCAGATCGCCACGGCGGTGGCGAGGGCACCGATCAACGAGCCGCCCACGAGCACCGGCCAGCTCGACGACACCAGGACCAGCGCGGCGAGCATGCCCGTGAAGGCACCGCTGGAAAGCCCCAGGATGTCGGGACTCGCCAGCGGATTGCGCGTGACGGTCTGGAACAGCGCCCCGGCGATCCCGAGGATCGCCCCCACCCCGAGCGCCGCCAGTGCCCGTGGCAGCCGCCATTCGCGGACCACGGTCTGCACGAGCGCATCGTCACTCGCGCCCGCCAGCGCCGCGACGACATCGCCCGGCGCGACGGGGAAGGTGCCGGCGCCGAGGGCGACGACCAGCAGCACCGCCGCGACGACGAGGGCAGCGATCCCGACGACCACGCTGCGCAGGCGCAGCACCACGTGCAGGCCGCCGACTCGCGGGCTCAGCATCCGCGGCCCGCCGCTCACAGGGCGCTCGCCCGGCGTCGGCGCGCGAGCGCGATGAGGATGGGAGCCCCGACGAACGCCGTGACGATGCCGACCGGCAGTTCCGCGGGCGCGATGAGCACGCGCCCCACGACATCCGCCGCCAGCACGACGACGGGTGCCAGCAGTGCGCTGACGGCGAGGATCACCCGATGATCGGCACCGAACAGCCAGCGGGCGATGTGCGGCACCATGAGCCCGACGAACGAGATCGGTCCCGCGAGTGCTGTCGCCGCGCCTGCCAGCAGGGTCACCGCGATGATCACGCCGATCCGGATACCGGCGAGGTTCGCACCCTGCGCACGAGCGACATCATCGCCCAGTGCGACGGCGTTGAGTCCCGCGCCGAGAACGAGGGCCAGCACGAGTCCGACGGCGATGAAGGGCGCGACCGCCACGATCGTGTCCCAGCCACGACCCAGCAGCGACCCGGCGTTCCAGCTGCGCATCGCGTCGAACGCATCGGGGTCGCTCAGCACGATGCCCGTCGTGATGCCCGACAGCACCGCGCCGAGGGCGACGCCCGCGAGCGTGAGCCGGATCGGGCCCGCGGCTCCGCGTCCGCCCGAACCGATGACATAGACGGCGACGGTGACGGCGAGCGCTCCGACGAACGCGAACCACACCGTCCCCGACGCCGCGCGCACGCCGAGCACCGCCATCCCGAGCGCCACGGCGAGGGCCGCACCGGCGTTGACGCCGAGGATGCCGGGATCGGCGAGCGGATTACGCGTGAAGGCCTGCATCAGCGCACCGGCGACTCCGAGCGCCGCGCCCGCGAGAAGTCCCACGACCGTCCGCGGGATCCGGAGCTCGGCCACGACGAACGTCGCCTCGGGTGAGCCCTCGCCCCGCAGCACCGCGGCGACGGTGCCCGGCGACAGCGGATTCGCCCCGACGGCGAGGGATGCCGCGACGACGAGCACCAGGGCCAGGGCGATCGCGGCGCCCGCCGCGGCGCGTCCGGCTCTCGAGGTCACCGCCCGTCGAGGAAGCGCTCGATGTCGGTCAGCACGCTCTGAGCGCCGCGGGGGCCGACGCCGGCCACCCAGGTGCTCGTGTCGACGAGGGTCACCGACGGGAAGGCATCCGCGTTCTGGGTGATCGCCGCCGGGATCGCCGACGCGTCGGTCGTGTCGGATGCCGTGACGAACACCGCGTCGGCGCGGGCGTCGAGGATGTTCTCGGGCGAGATGTCGGCCTGCAGGCCGTCGGCCCAGTCGTGCTCGGGCGTCGCGTAGCCGACGCACTCGAGCAGGCTGCCCGCGAACGACACGGGTCCGTACAGACTGAGGGTCGTCTCGTCGCGCGGCCGGATGACCTGTGCCGTCTTGCCTGCGAGGTCGTGCGCAGCCCCGATCTCGGTGCAGCGGTCGTCGACGGCCGCGATCTGCGCGGCGACCTCGTCCTCGCGTCCGAGCGCCTGGCCGATCAGCTCGGCGTTGTCACGCCACGGATCGGCCTGTGTCGCGATGAAGACCGTCGGAGCGATCGCCGACAGCTGGTCGTACAGCTTCGAGTGGCGCGCCTCGGTTCCGAGGATGAGGTCGGGCTTGAGCGCGGCGATCGCCTCGAGGTCGGGCTCGGGCACCGTGCCGACCGGTTCGACTCCGTCGACCTCGAGGTACGCCGGGATTCCCGCGACGTTGCTCGCGACCGCGGCCCCCACCGGCGTGATGCCGACGGAGACCGCGGTGTCGAGTTCGAGGGGCTCGAGGGTCACGACGCGCTGGGGCTGCTCGGGGACCTCGGTGACGCCGCGGGCATGCTCGACGGCGCGAGGGGCGACGCTGGCCTCCGAAGAGGTGTCGGCCGCGGAGGGCTGCGCCGCGCATCCGGCGAAGACGAGGGCCGCGGCGGCCGAGATGGCGACGGCGCTCAGGGCGCGCCGAACAGGACGAGACAGCATGTGGGGCCTTTCCTCGGGTCGATCTCGCGGCGAGCGCGATGAGGCAAGGCAACCCTAACAAAGACGGTCAGTCGGCTGTGAGCGCCGCCTCGATCGGGGTGTCGCCGCCCGTGAACTCGATCATCCGCCCGACGGTCGCGGGCTCGGACAGGACGGCGGCGATGACCGCCGCCACATCGCCACGCGGAACGGACTCCTTGCCTGAACCACCGACGGTGATGCTGCCGGTCGGCTCGTCGAGCGTCAGAGCGCTCGGCGCGACGATCGTCCAGTCCAGTCCGCTCTCGCGCAGGTGGGCGTCGGCCTCCGCCTTCGCCTCGGCGTAGGCGTAGAAGGAGTCGTCCTCGGGCACGCCGTGATCCGGCCCCGCGCCGAAGTACGACACCATGACGTAGCGGCGGATGCCGGCCACCGCGGCGGCGTCGATCGAGCGGATGGCCGCGTCGCGGTCGACCGCCCAGGTGCGGGCGGCATCCCCTCCCCCGGCTCCCGCGGCCCAGACGACCGCGTCGTTGCCGCTGAGCAGGTTCGTCAGCTGCTCGACGTCGAACGACTCGACGTCGGCGACGAGCGGCGTGGCGCCGGTCGCGGCGACATCCGCCTCGTGGTCGCGGTTGCGGATGACGGCCGTGACGGTGTCGCCGCGCTCGGCGAGGATCGGCTCCAGGCGCAGCGCGACCTTGCCGTGGCCTCCGATGATCAGGATGCGGGACATGGGTGTTCCTTTCGTCGGGGGATGTGGATCGGATGCGGCTGCGGCGGCCCCGTCGGCCGGCGCGTCAGCCGCGGAAGTCGTCGGGGTCGATGTCGTCGAGGAACTCGCGGAACTCCGCGACGCGCTGCTCGGCCGCCTCGGGAGTCTCGGCTCCCTCCGGCGCTTCGCTCACGGTGTCGGGGATGCCCGCCTCGGCGAGCACGTCATCGGCGACGAAGATCGGCGCCCCGGCGCGCGAGGCGAGTGCGATCGCGTCGGAGGGACGGGCATCGACGACCCGCGATCCGGTGAGGGCCGTGACCGTCACCTCCGCATAGAACGTGCCGTCGTCGATGCGGGTGACCTCGACCCGGTCGACGGTCGCATCGGTCGCGTCGAGCAGGCGGATCATGAGGTCGTGCGCGAGCGGCCGCGGCGGCGAGACCCCTTCGACAGCGACGAGGATCGATGTCGCCTCCTGCGAACCGATCCAGACCGGCAGCACCCGATCCGACAGGGCATCGACGGGCTTGAGCAGGATGACGTGCTGTTGAGCGGGATCGAGCGCGACCCCGAGAACGCGGACCTGGACCATGACACCTCCCGGGGTCGGTTTCGCCCAGCCTATGCACGAGGGAATGAGAACGGGGCCGCGGGCGTTGCGGCTTGACATGCAGCGTTTCGGCACTCTTTCGTTCGGTCACTACGGTCCCCTCGGCGGCGGTCGCGAGCTCACCGCCGGTGCCTCGCTGCGTCAGGCGATCGACCTCGCGCAGGGAATGGACGACCTCGGCGCCGTGGGCGCCTACTTCCGCGTGCACCACTTCGCACGGCAGCAGGCGTCGCCGATGCCGCTGCTGGCCGCGATCGCCGCGACGACGAAGAACATCGAGATCGGCACCGGCGTCATCGACATGCGATACGAGAACCCGCTGTATCTCGCCGAGGAGGCGGCGGCGGTCGACCTCATCTCCGACGGACGGCTCGCCCTCGGCGTCAGCCGCGGGTCACCCGAGACCGTCGTCCGCGGGTACGAGGCGTTCGGGTACACCGGCTCGCAGGATCCCCGCGGCGCCGACATCGCTCGCGACCACTTCGACACCTTCCTCCGCGCCATCGAGGGCGAGGGGCTCGCTGAGCGCGACCCGAACAGCCCGTTCGGAGGCGGGAACGGCAAGCAGCGGATCGAGCCGCACTCCCCCGGCCTGCGCTCGCGCATCTGGTGGGGCGCCGGAACGACCGAGACCGCGGAGTGGGCCGGCCGCATGGGCGTGAACCTGATGTCGTCGACACTCCTCACCGAGGCCGACGGCACGCCGTTCGACATCCTCCAGGCCCGACAGCTCGACGCGTTCCGCGCCGCGTGGCGCGAAGCCGGGCATCCCGGTGAGCCCCGCACGTCGGTCAGCCGATCGGTCTTCCCGATCACGACCGCCGAAGACGAGCTGTACTTCGGCGGCAGCAACGACCAGGACGGCATCGGTTACATCGACGGCATGCGCTCGACCTTCGGCAAGACCTACGCCGCGGCGCCCGACGTGCTCGTCGAGCAGCTGATGCAGGATGCCGCGGTCATGAGCGCCGACACCCTCATGCTGACGATCCCCTCGCAGCTGGGCGTCGAGTTCAACCTGCGCATCGTCGAGTCGTTCGCGAAGTACGTCGCTCCCGCCCTCGGCTGGAAGTCGGGCGCTCTGCAGCCGCGATGATCGCGGCGGAACACGGCTCGGGCGTCCCGCTCATCGCGGTGCACGGGTTCGGAGTCGATCACCGCATCTTGCTTCCCTTGGAGGACTGGGTAGCCGATCGCCCATGGCGGCGCATCTATCTCGACCTGCCCTGGGCGGAGGGCGCGACCGATCAGGGTGTCAGCACGCCTCGGGAGGTCGCCGACGCTGTCCGCGACGAGGTTGAAACCATCGCCGCGGGCGGGCCCTTCGCCATCGTCGGCAATTCGTTCGGCGCGATGGTCGCCCGTCACGTGGCGCATGCGCTTCGGCCTCAGTGCCGCGGGCTGGCGACCCTCGCCGGCGTGTTCGAGCTCGACCATGACAAGAGGCGACTGCCTCCGCGCGAGATCGTCATGGCGAACGAGTCCGTGCTCTCCCGAGCGGGTTCGTTTCGGGACGACTTCGCGGAGATGGCGGTGCTGCAGACCGCCGAAGCGCTGACCGCGTTCGAGAGGTTCGTGCTGCCCGGCATCCGGGGAGCCGACACGGAGGTCCTCGACCGGATCACCTCGTCGTACTCGGCTGGATACGCTCCCGAACGCACCGACCTCCCGTTCACGGCGCCGAGCCTGCACGTCTTCGGGCGTCAAGACCACGTCGTCGGTTTCGAGGACGGGCTCGGTACCGCCGGCCATTACGTCCGCGGCACCTTCGTCGTCGTCGACGGGGCGGGACACAACGTCCATCTCGAGCACCCGGACACTGTCGCCCCGCTCGTTCGCGACTGGCTTCTGCGAGCGGAACACCACGCCCTCTGACTGCAGGCGCTCGCGCCCCGTCCGACTAGCGTGGATGGGGTGCACGATGAAGAGACACACAGCCTCGCGACTTCCCGGACCGCCCCTCGGGTGGACACCATCGAACTCGTCCGTATCGACCCGGCGGGAGCCGACCGCGAGGAACTGATCGCGTTCATGACCGGCGAGGTGTTCCCGTTCCACGTCGGAATCCGACCGACGCGCGCTCAGGTCGAGGAGGGCATCGCCGCGGGGCGGTTCCGCGACGACGACAACGACTCGTTCTGGATCGACCATGTCGAACACGGCCGCATCGGATTCTTCCGCCTCGAGGAGATCAGCGACGGCGCACCGCTGTTCGATCTCCGGCTGGCGTCGGTGTGGCGGGGCCGCGGCCTCGCGAAAGACGTGCTGGCGACGGCGGCAGACCACGTTTTCACGACCATGCCCGAGGTCGACCGCTTCGAGGGGCAGACCCGCGAAGACAACCGTGCGATGCGCCGGATCTTCGATGCGTGCGGCTGGGTGCAGGAGGCCTACTACCGCGAGGGGTGGCCCGTCGAGGGTTCCGAGCCGCTGGGGTCGGTGGCGTACAGCATCCTCCGCCGCGACTGGGAGACCGGCGAGGTCACGCCCCTGCGCTGGTCTTAGCTCGCGCCGAGTACGCACCATCGCGCCGAGAACGCACCGTGCGGGGTATGTTCTCGCGGCGACGGTGCGTTCTCGGTGATGTGCAGGGCGCCGCACCCGGACAATGGACGGATGACGCAACGCCGCCCCACGATCATCCACCGCGGCGGCGTCTCGCTCGCGGTGACCGAGACCGGAGGGACCGGCCCTGCGGTCCTGCTGCTGCACGGGCTGGCAGGCAGCTCGCGCGAGCTCATGCCCACGGCGGATGCGCTCACCGACGGGCACCGGGTGCTCCTGCTCGACCAGCGCGGTCACGGCCGCAGCACGCGGCGACCCGACGACCTCTCCCGCGACGCCTTCGTTGCGGATGTCGTCGCCGTGCTCGAGCGCTTCGCGCCGGGTGAGCGAGTGGCACTGGTCGGGCAGTCGATGGGCGCGCACACCGCGTTGCTCACCGCGAGCCGGCATCCCGACCTGGTCAGTCGGCTGATCCTGCTGGAGGGGCATCCGGCCGGGAGCACCGATCCACAGGATGCCGCCGACCTCGGCGCCTTCTTCGCCTCGTGGCCGATCCCGTTCGCCGATGCGGCCGCCGCGCGGGAATTCCTCGGCGACTCGCCGCTCACCGAGGCCTGGGTCGCGGACCTTGAGCAGACGCCCTCGGGGTTGCGGCCCCGCTTCGACGCCGACGTCATGCAGGCCGTGATCGCCGCGGTGCACGAACCACGGTGGGCGGAGTGGGAGGACCTCGCGGTGCCGACGACGGCGGTGTTCGCCCATCGCGGCATGTTCTCCCCCGAGCAGCAGGCCGAGCTCGCCGCGCGGCGCCCGGGCACCCGCATCCTGCCGCTCCCCGACGGCAGCCACGACGCGCACCTCGATGCGTTCCCGTCGTGGCTCGCCGCGCTCCGGGACGCACTCGCCTGACGGATCCCGTGCGAGAACGCACCATCGCGCCGAAAGCACACCGTCGCGGGTGCGTTCTCGCGACGAGGGTGCGTGCTCGCGGCTCGCACGGGCCCGCAAGAGTACAACCACGGCGGGAGTGGGCGAAAGAGCCGCGGTGATCCCGACCGCGCAGTCATAACCTGTCGTCCGCCCCGGGTGCCCGACCGGCGCCTGTTCCTGCACAGAAAGAAGAAGCACCATGCTCTGGACGATCCTCGGCCTCATCCTCGTCGGACTGATCGCCGGCTTCATCGCGCGCGCCGTCATCCCCGGCAAGCAGAACATCGGCATCCTGATGACCATCGTGCTCGGCATCGTCGGCTCGTTCGTCGGCGGATTCCTCGGATTCCTCATCTTCAACCACAGCCCCGAGGGCGGCTTCCTGCAGCCGTCCGGCATCATCGGCTCGATCATCGGTGCCATCATCGTGCTCGGCATCTACGTCGCCGTCTCGCGCCGCGGCTCGACTCGTACGCGCTGACACAGCTGCACACAGGCACCGCGCCAACTCCTCAGCTCCGGCGGCCCCTCCCGTGGCGGGGCTCGACACCGCCTCACGTCGGATTCTGAGGAGTTGGCGCTTCGTCGTCACCGGGCCGGAATATCAGCCCGACCCCACCGCTTGAACCCACCATGAGCACGATCGGAAACAGCGACCTCTCCGTCTTCCCCCTCGCCCTCGGCGGCAACGTCTTCGGCTGGACCGCCGACCGCGACGCGTCGTTCGCGATCCTCGACGCGTTCGTCGAAGGCGGCGGCAACTTCATCGACACCGCCGATTCCTACAGCGCCTGGGCGCCCGGCCACAGCGGGGGCGAGAGCGAGACGATCATCGGCGAATGGCTCGCAGCACGCAGCCGCCCCGAGGTCGTCGTGGCGACGAAGGTCAGCCAGCATCCGGACTTCCGCGGGCTCTCCGCCTCGAACGTCCGCGCCGCCGCCGAGGCTTCGCTGAAGCGCCTGGGCGTCGACGCGATCGACCTCTACTACGCACACTTCGACGACGAGGAGACCCCTCTCGAAGAGACGGTCGGCGCGTTCGGCCAGCTCGTCGCCGACGGCCTGGTTCGCCACATCGCCGTGTCGAACTACACCGCGGAGCGCATCGAGGAGTGGCTGCGCATCGCCGACGAGACCGGCGTCGCCCGCCCCGTCGCCATCCAGCCGCACTACAACCTCGTGCACCGCAACGAGGTCGAAGAGACCATCGTGCCGATCGCCGAGCGCGAGAACCTCAGCCTCATCCCCTACTTCGCCCTCGCGAAGGGCTTCCTGACCGGCAAGTACCGGTCGACGGATGCCTCGGCCCACAACACCCCGCGCGCCGAGGGCGCCGCCGTGTACGCGACGCCGCAGGGCCTGCAGATCATCGACACCCTCGAGCGGGTCGGCGCCGCACACGACGTCTCGATCGCCTCGGCCGCGCTCGCGTGGCTGCGTTCGCAGCCGACCGTGGTCGCGCCGATCGCGAGCGCCTCGCGCCTCGAGCAGGTGCAGGGCCTGCTCGACGGCGGGCGCGTCGAGCTCACGGCCGACGAGATCGCCGAGCTCACCCGCGTGTCGACCTGGACCCCGGAGGCCTGAGCCGCGGCATCCGCAACTCGGACAACCACGCGAACCTCGGAGCCCCGCGCAGGCAGGCTCCGAGGTTCGTCGTTTTCTCCGAGGTTTGCGCCACACACACCTAGGACGCGCCAGCAAACCCACAAAATTCACGGTGTGGTAAGACCACAGACGGTTTTCCGTGTTTAATGAGTCCTATGAGCACCGCGACCGTCGGATACAGCGCCATCTCGAGCTACTCCCGCGTGGAGATCCTGCACCTCATCCAGGAGCAGCCCCGCCGGACGATCCTCGAACTGCAAGAGGCCACCGACCTGCACCCGAACACCATCCGAGAGCACCTGGCCCGACTGATCTCCGACGGCTTCATCGTCGCCGAGAAGGAGCACCGCACCACCCGCGGACGCCCCCGCGTGCTCTACAGCGCCGCCGACGGAGACGCGACCCGCAGCGCCATCCAGCGCCGCAAGGTGCGGGATGCCGCGCAGCGCGGCGACCTCATGCGCCGCGTCCTCACCGTCGACGTCCCCGACGTGCTCGAGACCCGCGCACTGCACCAGCTCGACGCCCTCGTCGAGGAGCTCGAGGACGAAGGCTTCGACCCGATCATCGACGACTCCGCGCTGACGGTCGACCTGACCCCCTGCGCACACGCCACGGCGCAGGCCGATCATCGCGAGGTGCTCTGCAGCGTTCACCTGAGCCTGCTGCAGGGCGTGCTCACCGAGGCGGGCGGACCCCTCGCCGTCGACGGCATGCGGTCCTCGTGCGACCCGTCGGTGTGCATCATCCAGCTGCTGCACGCCGCGACCGCCCACGACTGAGCCCGGCGGAGTCGACACCCGGACCTCGTCCGGCCTCAGCCCCGGGCGGCCGCGATCACCAGCGCCGCGGTCGAGCGGGCCAGCTGGGTGTCGTGACCGCGCTCGCGCAGCCGCATCGCCAGGTCGCCGCTGACGACGAGGAGCAGCCGCTCCGCGAGCTCGGCCGCGGCGACCCCGGCGATCGGACGAGCGAGCTCGGTCAGCCGCGCCCGCATGCCCTCCGTGTCGGCGCGAACGGCGGATGCCACCTCCGGCGGCGGATCGGCGTATTCGGCGGCCGCGCCGAGGAAGGCGCACCAGCGCGACCCGCGCGGCTCGTCGCGGAACGCCGCGAGCGCGTCGAACACCGCGAGCAGCCGCTCCTCGTCGTCGGCGCCGCGCTCGACGGCGGCGTCCCACGTTTCGATCCAAGCCCGCTGCCGCCGCTCGAGCGCCGCCGCGAGCAGCGCCTCCTTGCTCGCGTACCCCCGGTAGAGCGTCGCCGCCGACACGCCCGCGCGGGCCAGCACGGCGTCGATCGGAGTCGCGGCGATGCCCTGAGTGAAGAAGAGATCCTCGGCGGCATCGAGGATCCGCTCCTGCGTCCGCGGCCGCATTCCCATGCCAGCACTCTATGCTCGGTAAAGTGAAACGGTCGTTTTTGTTTCGGCAGTGGGGTCTCGTCGCCTCCGGAGTCGCGCTGATCGCGGCGACCTACGGCCTCGTGCGCCTCGCCTTCGGACTCCACCTGCCCGAGATGAGCGCCGACCTCGGCATCGACACCGCCGCGGCCGGCCTCGTCTCGGCGGCGGGGTCGATCGTCTACGCCCTCGCCGCGCTCGTCGGCTTCCTCGCCGCCGAGCGACATCCACGCCTCCTCGTCGTCGCGGCGATCCTCACGGCGGGCGGCGGTGCCGTCGGGATCGCGGCGGCGACGGATGCGGCGACCTTCGCCCCCGCTGCGGCGATCTCCTCCGCCGGCGCTGGGCTCGCCTCGCCCGCCCTCGTGCGCCTGGTGGCAGGTACGTTCGCCGATCGCGAGTCGAGCACGCCGCAGGCGATCGTCAACGCCGGGACCGGCCCGGGCCTCGTCATCGCAGGTTTCATCGCCCTCGCCCTCACCCCCGACTGGCGCCTGTGCTGGCTGATCGCGGCAGTCGCGACCGTGGCGGCGGGGATCGCCGTCCTCATCGCCGATCGCCGACGGAACAGCGCTCCGGGAGACGAAGGCGCGAGCCGGCCTCCCGTTCTTCCGCCGGGAACGTGGTGGACGGCGCATCGCTCGGCGATCGCGGCATCCGTCCTTCTCGGAATCGGCGCGTCGGCGATCTGGAACTACGGCCGCACCGTCCTGGTCGACGCGGGCGGGTCACAGACGCAGTCGGTGCTGGCGTGGATCGTGCTCGGATGCGGCGGCGCCGCCGTCATCGCGACATCGCGGCTCGTGTCCGGCCTGCACCCCCGGGCACTCTGGCTGATCGGCGCGGGGCTCATCGCCGGGTCGACACTCGCGGTGGGCGCCGCCCCGACGAACACGGCGCTCGCCCTCGGTGCGTGCGCCGTGTTCGGGTGGGCGTACGTCACCGCTTCAGGAGCGCTCATCGGGTGGACGACGCGAATCGATGCCCTACACGCGGCCGCCGGCACAGCACTGCTGTTCGTGACCTTCATGGTCGGACAGTCCATAGGCGCGGCAGCGATCGGCGCACTGCTCCCCCGCGGCGGACCGGCGCTCGTCTTCGCCGCAGCCGCCGCGACGTGCCTCGCCGGTGGTGCGGTCCTGATCTCACCGCGCCACCGCGCAGTGACCCCACCCCGCGCCTGAGCGGCGATCTCGACCTACCCGCCGATCGCGTTCATCCCGCGGGCGGGCTGCAGGAAGCCCGGGTCGTCGATCGCGTGACCGGCCTTCTTGCCGGCGATGCAGTTTCGGAGCACACGATCGATCCGCTCGGCTCGCGCCTCGGGCGGCGTCTCGGAGCGCAGCACCGGCAGCAGGTCGTACTCGTCGATCGAGAAGAGGCAGTTGCGCAGCTGGCCGTCGGCGGTCAGCCGCATCCGGTCGCACGCGCCGCAGAACGGGGCGGTCACCGATGCGATGACGCCGACCGTGTGCGGGCCGCCGTCGAGCCGCCAACGCTCCGCGGGCGCGCCGCCACGCCCCGGGACGGGCTCGAGGCTCCAGCGCGCCGCGAGCGCTTCGAGGATCTCCTCGCGCGTGACCATGCTCGACCGGTCCCACGTGTGGCCGGCATCCAGCGGCATCTGCTCGATGAATCGCATCTGCGCGTCGTGCGCCACGGCGAAGGCCACAAGGTCGGCGAGCTCGTCGTCGTTGACACCGCGCATCGCGACCGCGTTGATCTTCAGCGGCCGGAGCCCGGACGCCTGGGCCGCGCGCACCCCGTCGAGCACCTCGTCGAGGCGGTCACGACGGGTGAGGTTTCGGAACCGCTCCCGGTCGAGGGTGTCGAGCGAGATGTTCAGGCGAGCGAGCCCCGCGGCGACGAGGTCGGGCAGCACCTCGGGCAACCGGATGCCGTTCGTGGTCATGGCGATCTCGATCGGGCCGTCGGGCGACGCGATGGCCGCGAGCCGCCGCACGATCTCGACGATGTCGGTGCGCAGCAGCGGTTCCCCGCCGGTGAGGCGGAAGGTCGTGATGCCCGCGGCTGCGGCGACGGTCGCGACCTCGACGATCTCATCGAGGGTGAGGATGCTCTGCCGCGCGAGCCATTCGTTGCCCTGCTCGGGCATGCAGTACGTGCAGCGCAGCGAGCAGCGGTCGGTCAGCGAGATGCGCAGGTCGCGGTGGACCCGGGCGAATCTGTCGACGAGCGGCTCCCCCATGGGTCGAGCGTAAGCGGCTCCGGAGCATCCGAGGGCCGGCCGCGACCGATCGGAGCCGCGTTTTGTGGTCTGACAGCACCTTGCTTAGTGGTCTGACCACGCGTAGCATTATTCCCGGCCGCCCCTGAGACCGGGGAAAACCACACTCGATACCTTCAGCCTGTCGAAACCCTCGCCTCCCGAAAGGCACGCCCCGATGGACTTCCTCGATCCGCTCCTGCTGGCACGCTGGCAGTTCGGTCTGACGACGCTGTACCACTACCTCTTCGTGCCGCTGACCCTCGGGATGGCTCTTGTGGTGGCGATCTTCCAGACGGTGTGGCACCGCACCGGCAACGTGAAGTGGCTGCACCTGACCCGCCTGTTCGGCAAGATCTTCCTCATCAACTTCGCCATGGGCGTCGTGACCGGCATCGTCCAGGAGTTCCAGTTCGGCATGAACTGGTCGGCCTACTCCCGTTTCGTCGGCGACATCTTCGGCGCACCGCTGGCCTTCGAGGGTCTCCTCGCCTTCTTCTTCGAGGCGACCTTCATCGGCTTGTGGATCTTCGGCTGGGACAAGCTGCCCAAGGCGCTGCACTTGTTCTCGATCTGGATGGTCGTGCTCGGGTCGACCCTGTCGGCCTACTTCATCCTCGCCGCCAACGCGTTCATGCAGAACCCGGTCGGATACCAGATCGCCGCCGACGGCGGCCGGGCCGAACTGATCGACTTCGGCGCGGTCCTGACCAACCCGATCGTGCTGGCCGCTTTCCCGCACACGATCTTCGCCGCCTGGATGTTCGCCGCTGCCGTGGTCATCGCGGTCGCCGCCTGGCACCTCTCGCGCGCGCAGCACGTCGAGACGATGCGTCCCGCCCTCCGCTTCGGCATGTGGGGCATGATCGTCTCGTTCGTCGGGGTCGCACTCTCGGGAGATCAGCTGAGCCTCGTGATGGTGGCGACGCAGCCCATGAAGATGGCCGCGGCCGAAGCCATGTTCAACAGTGCCTGCGGGGCTGACGCGTCCTTCTCGATCTTCTCCATCGGAACCCCCGACGGCACCGAAGAGGTCTGGTCGCTGCGCGTGCCGTACCTGCTGTCGTTCCTGTCGACCCATAGCTTCGACGGGTGCGTCGAAGGCCTCAATGACCTGCAGGCGCAGTACACCGAGACCTTCGGGGCGGGCGTCGACTACCGCCCCATCGTGTGGGTCACCTACTGGTCGTTCCGCTGGATGATCGGCCTCGGGGGCATCGCTACCCTCATCTCGGTCGCCGGCCTCTGGGTCACGCGCAAGAAGGCTCAGCGCCCCGTCGCCCGGTGGATGTGGAAGGTCGCCATCTGGTCCGCTCCCCTCCCCCTTCTCGGCAGCCTCGTCGGCTGGGTCTTCACCGAGATGGGCCGCCAGCCCTGGATCGTCTTCAGCCTCATGCTGACCGAGGACGGCGTCTCACCGAACGTGCCCGGTTGGACGGTCCTCATCTCGCTGATCGCGTTCACCGCGGTGTACGCCTCGCTCGCCGTCGTCGAGTTCGGCCTCATCCGCAAGGCCGCGCAGAAGGGCCCCGACCCGCTGCCCGAGCCGGGCTCGCCCGAAGCCGAAAACCCCTCGGCGTCCCACACCCAGACCACCGTCTACTGAGGAGCACGACATGGATCTCGCATACGTCTGGTTCTTCATCGTCGGAGTGCTCTTCGTGGGCTACTTCGTCCTCGACGGGTTCGACTTCGGTGTCGGGATGTCGCTGCCCTTCCTCGGGAAGGACAACGTCTCGCGGCGCCAGATCATCAACACCATCGGCCCGGTCTGGGACCTCAACGAGACCTGGGTGATCGTGGCGGGCGCGTGCCTGTTCGCAGCGTTCCCGGAGTGGTACGCGACCCTGTTCAGCGGGTTCTACCTGCCGCTGCTCCTGATCCTCATCGCCCTGATCCTGCGCGGGGTCTCGTTCGAGTACCGCCACCAGCGCGATGACGCCACCTGGCGCAAGCGCTTCGATCTCATGATCGTGGTGGGCTCGGCACTCCCCGCCTTCCTCTGGGGCGTCGCGGTCGCCAACATCGTGCAGGGCGTTCCGATCGACGCAGACAAGGAGTTCACCGGCACCCTGTTCACGCTGCTGAACCCCTACGGCCTGCTCGGCGGCGTCGTCACGCTGCTGCTGTTCTTCACCCACGGGGTCTACTTCGTCGCCCTCAAGACCGACGGGGACGTGCGCGCGCAGGCCCGTCGCCTCGCGACGAAGTCGGGACTGCTGACCCTGGTCGCCGCGGCCGTCTTCCTCGCCTGGACCGTGCTGTCGGCGATGCAGGCGCAGGCGCCGCTGCTGCCGCTCGTGTTCGTGACGGCCGCCCTGGCCGCCGTCATGCTGATCGGAGCCATCCTCGCCAATGCCCGGGGTCGCGAGGGGTGGGCCTTCGCGGGAGGCGCCGGCACCGTGATGTTCGCCGTGCTGACCCTCTGGCTCTCGCTCTTCCCGAACGTGATGCCGTCGTCGACCGACCCCGCGTGGAACCTGACGATCGAGAACGCGTCGTCGACCGACTACACGCTGACGATCATGACCTGGGCAGCCGTGATCTTCCTGCCCCTCGTGCTGCTCTACCAGGGCTGGACGTACTGGGTCTTCCGCAAGCGCGTCACGCGGGCCCGTATCGAAGAGGCCGAGCTCGTCGCCCACTGACCGGATGACGGGATGCCTCGGATCCGCGCGATCGCGCCGGGCCCGAGGCATCCCGGTCCCGGGGTAAGGCAGGATCGAAGGGTGAGCATGGACGACCCCGAGGCGCCCGCGCGCTCGAGCGGGCGGCCCGTCGATCCGCGGCTGCTGCGCTATGCCCGCGCCTCGCGCGTCTTCTTCGTCGCGATCGGGGCGATCGGCCTCGCCCAGACCATCGTGATCGTCGGCTTCGCGTGGCTGACCACGCAGGCCATCGTCGGCGCCATCGGCGGGATGCCGATCGCCGACCTCATGCGTACCCTCGCCGCTCTCGGGGCCGTCGTCGCCGCACGCGCCGGGCTCCTCTGGCTGCGCGAAGCCGTCTCTGCTCGCGCCGCTGCCCGGGTGCGCAGCGAGTTGCGCGGCGCACTCACCTCCGCCGTCGGTCGCCTCGGCCCCGGATGGCTCGCGAGCCGCAACTCCGCTCAACTCGCCGTCACGGCAGGCCGCGGCCTCGACGCGCTCGACGCCTACTTCGGCCGTTACCTGCCGCAGCTCGTCCTGACGGTCATCGCGACCCCGGTGCTCATCGCCGTCATCTGGTGGAGCGACTGGATCTCCGGGCTCACGGTCCTGCTGACGATGCCGCTGATCCCGCTGTTCATGGTGCTGATCGGCCTGGCGACCCGCGCCGTCCAGCGCGCGCAATGGCAGACGCTCCGCCAGCTCGCCGCCCGCTTCGCCGACACCGTCCGGGGCCTGTCGACGCTCACCGTGTTCGGGCGGCAGCACCGGGCCGCGACGTCGATCGAACGCGTGACGGAGAACTACCGCATCGAGACGATGCGCGTCCTGCGGGTGTCGTTCCTGTCGGGCTTCGCGTTGGAGTTCCTCGCGTCGATCTCCGTCGCGATCGTGGCGGTGTCGATCGGCTTCCGGCTCATCGACGGCTCGCTCGGCCTATCGGTCGGGCTCTTCGTGCTGCTGCTCGCCCCCGAGGCGTATCTTCCGCTCCGTCAGGTCGGCGTGCAGTTCCACGCCGCCGCAGAGGGGGTCGCCGCCACCGACGACGTCTTCGAGGTCCTCGACGCCGCGAGGGCGCTGCCGCAGCAGGATGCCGCGATCCCGGCGCCGACGGATGCCGCGACGACCGCGGCGGCGGAGCGCGGCGTCCTCCGCGCCCGTGAGCTTCGGGTGCAGCGCGGCGACTCGCTGCTCGCACCGGTGTCGTTCACGGCGAGGCCGGGCACGATCACGCTCCTGTCAGGGCCGAGCGGCGCCGGCAAGTCCAGCGTCTTCGCCGCACTGCGCGGCGTGGCCCCCTTCGAGGGCGACCTGACGCTCGACGGAGCGCAGGTTCCGCCGCCGGCGTCGTGGCTCGCCTGGGCCGGACAGGATCCGGGCCTCATCGCCGGCACTGTCGCCGAGAACGTCACTCTCGGCGCTTCGGCAGACCGCACCGCGGGGGCCGCGGACGAGCGTGCCATCTCGCGCGCGCTGGTGGCTGCCGGCGCCGCCGACCTCGACCTGGCGCTCGAGCTCGGCGTCCGCGGCGCGGGCCTCTCCGGCGGTCAGGCGCAGCGGGTCGCGGTCGCGCGCGCCCTCTTCCGGCACGAGAGCGTCGGCGCGCCGGTGATCGCCCTCGACGAGCCGAGCGCGGCTCTCGACGCCGAGACCGAGGCCGCCCTGTGGCAGAGCCTGCGCCGCGTCGCGGATGACGGCGCGACCGTCCTGCTCGTCTCGCACCGGGAGACGGCCCGCTCCATCGCCGACGTGCTGGTGGACGTGCGACCCCGATCCGAGGTGACGGCATGACGACGACCGCCGACGTGCTCCGGGGCGCGATGCCGCCACCGAGACGGTTCTGGCGCGCGCTCGCGACCGGCTTCGCGACGGAGGCCTCGGCCGTCGCGCTCCTCGCGTGCAGCGCATGGCTCATCGTCCGCGCGAGCGAGCAGCCCGCGGTGATGTACGTGATGGCCGCCGTGGTCGGGGTACGGGCGTTCGCGATCTCGCGGGCCGTCTTCCGCTACCTCGAGCGCCTCACGTCGCACGACGCGGCGCTGCGCCAGCTCGCCACGACGCGCACCGACCTCGTCCGGCGTCTCATCCCGCTGGCGCCCGACGGGCTCGGCCGCATCCGCCGGGGTTCCGCGCTGTCGGCTCTCGTCGACGACGTGGACGACCTCCAGAACCTGCCGCTGCGGGTCGTCGAGCCGCTCGTGGCCTCGGCCACCGTCGCCCTCGCCGCTGTGGTGTTCGTCGCGACCGTCTCGTGGCCGGCAGGCCTGACCCTGCTCGGCTGCCTCGTCGTCGCCGCAGCCGCGGCCACCGGCTGGGGCTGGGTCGCAGGAGCCCGAGCAGAGCGGACGATCGCCCCGCTCCGCGCCCGGCTCGCCGACGCCGTCGCCGACCACCTCGGGAGCCTCGACGTGCTGCTGGCGTACGGAGCCGAGGAGCAGAGCCGGCGCCGTATCGAGGCAGCCGACGCCGACCTCCGCCGCGCCGTCGTCCGCCGCGCCGGCGCGCAGGCCGGCAGTGCGGCCATCGTCTCCCTCGCCGCCGGCGCCGCGTCGATCCTCGCGGTCATGGTCACCGCTCCGGGTGTCGCCGCCCTCGGCGGTCCGTGGTTGGCCGTCGCCGTCCTCGTGCCGATGGCCGTGTTCGAGGTCTTCCAGACGGTTCCGCTCGCAGCGGCATCCTGGCGTCAGGTGCGCGCGTCGGCAGAACGCATCGCCGAGACCGTGCCGAGCGGCATCCCCGCCGGCCTCGTCGACAGCAGCGTCGCTCCCACGGGTGTCGCGCCCGCGCTCGGCGACGGCCTGCACCTCCGCGACGTGTCGGTGACGTGGCCCGGCGCCGAGCGTCCCGCTCTCACGGGCGTCGACCTCGATGTCCGCCCGGGCGAGCGTCTGCTCGTCGTCGGCTCGAGCGGTGCGGGCAAGTCGACGCTCGCCCATGCCCTCGTCCGGTTCCTCGACGTCGACGGGAGCTACCGCGTCGGGCGCACCGACGTGCGGGACCTCTCCCCCGACGACGTGCGTCTGACGGTCGGACTGTGCGAGCAGCAGCCGATGCTCTTCGACGAGGACATCCGCCAGAACCTCCTGTTCGCCCGCGACACCGCGACCGACGCCGAGCTGGAGGCCGTGCTCGAGCGCGTCGGGCTGGGCGGCTGGCTGCGCGAGCGCGGCGGTCTCGACGCTCGCGTCGGCGAGCACGGCGCCCTCGTCTCGGGCGGCCAGGCGCAGCGCATCGCGCTCGCTCGTGCACTGCTGCACGGCTTCCCCGTGCTCGTGCTCGACGAGCCGACGGCCGGGGTCGACCCCGCGGCATCCGACGCGCTGATGCGCGATCTGCTCTCGGCCGTCGACGAGGAACGTGCCGTCGTGCTCATCTCGCACGTGCGGGTGCCGAGCTCGCTCGTCGACCGCACGGTCCGCATCTCCGACGGGCGTCTGGTCACGGGCTGACGCGCGCCCCCACCCCGCGAGGTCCCAGTTCGGCCGGGAAACCTGCCGACAAACCCGGCCCGTGTGGGACTTCGCTCGCCGTGGCCCGCCGCGACCGCCCCTGCGCAACCCGAGGTCCCCATTGAGCCGGAAATCCAGCCGGCAAACCCGGCCCAACTGGGACCTCGGCGGCGCCGCGCGACCGGGCCTCAGCGCCCGAGATCGATGCCGAAGGCCTGTGCGCCGGGCGAGGAGGGCAGGCGCTCGAAGCCCAGGCGGTCGTAGAAGGCGAGCGCGCCGGCGTTGGCGGCCGACGCGACCAAGTGCAGACGGGTGATGCCCGACGCCCGCAGCTGCTCCGACACCCGGTCGATCAGCCGTCGCCCCCACCCCTGTCCCTGCGCCCCGGGCAGCAGGTCGATGTGCAGGTGCGCCGGATACGCCTCGGCGAGCGGCTCGGCTCCGAGACGTCGGCCGTAGGCGTACCGCAGCGTGCCCGCCTGCCGCGAGGTGTCGTCGGGCGCGGGCTCGGGCCAGCGACCGGCGAACCGCGGCCACCACTCGGCGCGGAACCACTCCTCGAAGGCATCGGTATCGGGCGTCGCGACGACATAACCGATCGCGCGGTCGTCGTCATCGGCCACGACGAAGGAGAGATCCGGATGCCGCTCGGCGTAGGGCAGCACGTAGATCGCTCCCCAGATGTCGTCGTCGTCGAAGATCCCCGCGGCATCGGAGCCGTGGTCGGCGGTTCGCAGACAGATCTCGCTCAGCGCGGCGTCATCGCCGGGCCGGACGGCACGCATGTGGGGCATGCCCCCATCGTGCCACTCAGCCCCACGTGATCGCGGCGGTCGGCAGTGAGAGCGTCACCGATGCACCCGCACGAAGGTCCGCGGCCAGATCCACCGGGATGTCGACCGCCAGCGGCGGATCGGCGACGAGCACCCGCACCCCGCCGACGGTGGGTTCGAGCCGGACCACGGGGGCCCGCCACGCGACACGGCCGTCGTCCGACGACGCGGCCTCCGGCCGCACGAGCCCGTCGCCGGCCCCGATCTCCTCGAGCCGGACGTCGCCCGGACGGAACAGCGCGGCGACCGATCCGCCGCCCTCACCGGGCCGCGCGATCGCGAGGGCACCGGCCCGCCAGACCGCTCCGTCGCCATGACCGACCACGTCCCCGACGACGCGGTTCACTCCCGCGATCGCCGCACCGAACGCCGTCGCCGGGCTCCGCAGCACCTCTCGGACCGAGCCGCTCTGCGTCACGGTTCCCTCCTCGAGCACGACGAGCCGATCGGCCACCGCCGCGGCATCGAGGGCGTCGTGGCTGACGATGACGGCCGTCGTCCCGGCGGCCCGCAGCTGCTCGCCGAGCATCGTCCGCAGCGACGCGGCGGTCGCCGGGTCGAGCGCCGTGAACGGTTCGTCGAGCAGGACGACGCGGGGCCGCGCGGCGAGCGCGCGGGCGAGGGCGACCCGTTGCTGCTGACCGCCGGACAGCTCTCGGGGGTACCGGCCGCCGACGCCGGCGAGACCGACGCGTTCGAGCCAGTCGTCGGCGGTGACGCGCGCCCGGCGCGCCGGCTCGCCGCGAGAGCGGAGCCCGAAGGCGACGTTCTCGCGCACCGAGAGGTGCGGGAAGAGCCCCGGGTCCTGTCGCAGCAGCACGATGCCGCGACGCTGCGGCGCCACGCGGCGGCCGGGACCGGCGACCTCGTCGTCGTCGACACGGATCGACCCCTCGTCGAGCGGGACGAGGCCGGCGATCGCCTCGAGCACCGTCGTCTTGCCCGCGCCGCTCGGCCCCATGACCGCGACGACCTCGCCCGGTTCGGCGACGAGCTCGGCGGCCACGGTGATGCCCGGGCGCTGCACCCGGACGCGGGCGGTGAGCCGCGCGCTCATCGGGCGCCGCCCGGCCGCCAGGCGCGCACGAGCAGGAGCGCCGCGATCGCGGTGATCAGCAGCAGGAGCGACAGCGCGACAGCCGTTCCCTGCGACACCCCCGCACCGTTGAACGCCGTGTAGATCGCGAGCGGCATCGTCTGCGTGACGCCGGGCGCGTTGCCCGCGAAGAGGGCGGTGGCGCCGAACTCGCCGAGGGCGCGCGCGAAGCACAGCACGGTTCCTGCGATGAGGCCGGGGGCGGCGAGCGGCAGGGTGACCCGGAACAGGATGCGCCACCGTCCCGCACCGAGAGCGGCGGCGGTCTGCTCGTAACCGGCTCCCGTGGCCCGCAGGGAGCCTTCGAGCGCGAGGACGAGGAAGGGCAGGGCGACGAAGGTCTGCGCGATGACGACGGCCGTGGTCGTGAAGGGGATGCGGATGCCGGCTTCGCCGAGCATCGCGCCCAGCCAGCCGGTCCGCCCGAACAGGAACAGCAGTGCGACGCCGCCGACCATGGGCGGCAGCACGAGCGGGACCGTCACGACGGCGCGCAGCACCGCCGCACCGCGGGCGCCTGCTCGGGCGATCGTCAGGGCGAGCGGAACGCCGAGCACGATGCACGCAGCGGTGGCCGCGAGCGCGGTCTGCAGCGAGAGCGCGAGCGCCGCGCCGGCCTCGGGCGAGGTGACGTCGGCCCACACCGTCGCGGGGTCGACGCGCCCCACCAGCGCGACGAGCGGGACCACGAGCAGCGCGAGCCCGACGACGGCCGGCACGAGCAGGACGCGCGGCACATACCCCGGCGCGTCGCGGCGCGTCGACCGGTGACCGCCTGCCCGGCCGCCGCTCACGGCGCCCCGAACCCGAGACGGCGGAGCACCGCCTGGCCGTCCGCAGACAGCACGTACGCGACGAACTGCTCGGCGGCCTCGGGCGCACGGGCGCCGGCCAGCGCGGCGATCGGATAGCGGTTGACCACCTCGTCGGCGCCGGGAGTGTCGACGATCTCGACGTCGTCGGTCAGGGCGGCATCCGTGACGTAGACGAGCCCCGCATCGGCTTCGCCGCCGGCGACCTTCGTCAATACGGCCGTGACGTTCTGCTCGTAGCTGTCGACGCTCGCCGTGACACCGGCGTCGCTGAGAAGCGTCTCCGACGCCGCCCCGCATGGCACCGCCTGTGCGCACAGCACGACGGTGCGGCCGGCGTCCGCGAGGTCGGCGAGGCCGGCGACCGCGCCGGGGTTGCCGGCGGGCACGACGAGGGTGAGGCGGTTCGTCGCGAAGATCTGCGGGTCGGCCGCGAGCCCGGCCGCGACGACCTTCTGCATGTTCGCCTCGTCGGCCGAGGCGAACACGTCGGCGGGGGCGCCCTCGGTCAGCTGCGTCGCGAGCGTCGACGACCCGTCGTAGCTGATGGGCGAGATGGCGACCGCCGGATGCCGCTGCTCGAACCGCACAGCCAGCTCGTCGAAGCCCGCCTTCAGCGACGCCGCGGCGAACACGGTGACCTCGCCTGAGATGTCGGGGGCCGCGGACCCGGACTCCGACTCCGCGACGCCGGGCGCGGCATCCGTCCCCGCGTCGGGGCCGCCGCCCGCGGCGCATCCGGCCAGGAGGAGCAGGGCGGCGGCGAGGGCGGCGAGGCTCGTTCGTCGGGTGCGCACGGCTCAGTCCTTCGGGGTCTCGACGACGACGGTGGTGGCCTTGACGACGGCGACGGCGAGAGAGCCGGGCTCGAGCTCGAGCTCGCGCGCCGCCTCGGCCGACATCAGCGACACGATCCGGTGCGGTCCGGACTGCACGTCGACCTGCGCCATCACGCCGTCGATCTGCACGCGGGTGACGAGGCCGACGAATCGGTTGCGGGCGCTCGAAAGCCGGTCCGACGGGTCGGCTGCGGCCGAAGCCAGCTCGACTGCGTGGGCGGCGAGCGCGTCGCCCGGCACCCGTGCGGGGCTTTCATCGGTGACCGGGAGGACGCCGTGGTCGATCCAGCGGCGCACGGTGTCGTCGCTGACGCCGAGCAGGCGCGCCGCCTCCGAGATTCGGTATGCCGTCATGCGCTGAACTTACCCGCATCTGCGGACCGACGGGGCCGAATCCGCCGCATTCACGGATGCGTGTGACGCCTCGCCTCCCGTCCGCCCGGGTTGCCCCTGCGCGCGTCTAGCCTGATCCCATGACCGTCCCGCCTCTTGTCGCCGCCACCGGGCCCCTGTCGGATCGCGAGCGCGAGCGCACCGCGAGGCACGCCGTCCTCGCGGGCCTCGGCGACCAGGGGCAGCGGCGACTCGCGGCCTCCCACGTCGCCGTCGTCGGCGCAGGAGGCCTCGGCTCGCCGGTGATCCTCGCCCTCGCAGCTGCCGGAGTCGGGACGATCACCGTCATCGACGACGACGAGGTCGAGTACGCCAACCTCCAGCGCCAGGTCATCCACCGGGTCGACGACGTCGGTTCGCCGAAGGTCGCCTCCGCCGTGCGCGCCGCCGCCGCGCTCTCCCCCGAGACCCGGATCGAGACGCGTCGGGAGCGGCTGGATGCCGCCAACGCGTCGCGGCTGCTGGCGGGGAGCGACCTCGTCATCGACGGCACCGACACGTTCGAGACCCGCACCGTCGTGGCCGCCGCGTGCGCTTCGCTCGGGCTGCCGCTCGTCTGGGGCGTGATCCAGGAGTTCCACGCGCAGGTCACCGTCTTCTGGACCGCGCCACCCGAAGGCGCACCGGCGATCGGCCTCGACGATCTCTACCCGGCCGGCAGCGCCGACGACCTGCCGACGTGCGCCGAGGTCGGCGTGCTCGGCTCGCTCTGCATGACGGTGGGCGGGATGCTCGCGACCGAGGCGATCAAGCTCATCACCGGAGTGGGCGAACCGCTCCTGGGCCGGCTCGTCGTCGTCGACGCCCTCACCGGCACCCAGAGCGAGGTGCCGCTGCGCGCGGCGTCGAGTGCGCTATCGCAGGCCCCCGTTCCGCCGACCCCACCCGAGCAGACGTGGACGGCGGCGCCCGAGGTCGACCTCGAGCAGCTCCGAGCGCAGCAGTCCGCCGGTGCGGTGGTGCTCGATGTACGCGAGCCCCACGAGACGGCGACCGGCGTGCTTCCCGGATCGGTGGTGTTGCCGCTGGGAGAACTGCTCGCGGCCCCTGACCGCGTCGACGCCGAGCGGGTCGTGGTCGTGTGCGCGCACGGCATCCGGGCCCATCGCGCGGCCGATGCCCTCCGGGGCCGCGGTGTCGCGGCATCCGTGCTCGCGGGCGGGCTCGCGCGGTGGCAGTCGTGAGCGGCGGGCTGCGCACCGTCGAGGAGCAGCTCGCCGACGTCCTCGCCGCCGTCCGCCCGCTGCCGACCCGCACGGTCGGGCTCGCCGATGCTGCCGGCTGCGTCCTTCGCGAGGCCGCGGTCGCCCGCGGGGGCATCCCCGACTTCGACAACTCGGCGATGGACGGTTTCGCCGTGCGCTTCGACGACGTCGCGGGCGCGTCGCCCGAGCACCCCGTCGATCTGGCGGTCGTCGCCGACCTGCCGGCCGGCTCCGCCGACGATCCGTCGCTGAGCCCCGGGCAGGCCGCGCGCATCATGACGGGCGCCCCGGTGCCGACGGACGCCGACACGATCGTGCCGTTCGAAGACACCGCGGGGGGCCTCGACGATTCGCTGACGACCGCGCGCGTGCTCGCGGCCCCCGCCCGGCGGGGCGTGTTCCTCCGGCGCGCGCACGACGACATCCGCCCCGGCGATACGGTGCTGGACTCCGGTGTGCCGCTCGGCCCTCGGCAGCTCGCCGCCCTCGCTGCCGCCGACATCGCACGGGTCACGGTCTCGGAGGCACCGCACGTCGTCGTCATCTCGACCGGCAGCGAACTGGTCGAGCCCGGTCTTCCCCGCTCCCGCGGGCAGATTCCCGAGTCCAACGGCCTGCTGCTCGAGACGCTCGTCCGTCAGGCGGGCGGCGACGTCGTCCGCCGTGTGCACGTCGACGACGGCGGCAGCGCGTTCCGTCGCGAGATCGCCGCAGCGACGACCGGAGGATCCCGCGCGGATGTCGTCATCACCTCGGGAGGGGTGAGCGCGGGCGCTTACGAGGTCGTCAAGACCGAGCTCGGCGACGCGCTGCGCTTCTCGCGGGTGGCGATGCAGCCGGGCAAGCCGCAGGCCTTCGGGGTCCTGCCGTCGGGAACCCTCGTCTTCGGCCTGCCGGGCAATCCGGTGAGCGCGGCGGTGTCATTCGACGTGTTCGTGCGCCCCGCCCTGCGCGCCCTCCAGGGCCGCTCAGACCTCCACCGGCCCGCGTTGCGTCTTCCCGCTGCCGAATCCTGGCACACACCGCCGGGGCGCCGGCAGTACCTTCCCGCAGTCATCGACCGCAGCGATCCCGCCCGGTGGCGCGTGCGCCCGGCGACACCGGGCGGCTCGGGCTCGCACCTGGCGGGCGCCCTCGCCCTCGCCGAGGCGTACGCGGTCGTCCCGGCCGAGACGGCCGTCGTCGAGCCCGGCGACCTCGTCGAGGTCCTGCTGCTGGAAGGATGAGGGCATGAGCTTCACTCACCTCGACGACGCCGGTCACGCTCGCATGGTCGACGTCACCGCGAAGCAGCCGACCGTCCGCGCTGCGACGGCTCGCGGGTTCGTCCGCTGCTCGCCCGAGGTCGTCGCATCCCTCCGCGACGGCACGGTGCCGAAGGGCGACGTCCTCGCCGTCGCGCGCATCGCCGGCATCCAGGCAGCCAAGCGCACGCCGGAGCTTCTCCCCCTCGCCCATGTAATCGGGGTGCACGGGGTCGTCGTCGACCTCGACATCACCGACGCGGGCATCGAGATCGAGGCGACCGCGCGCACCGCCGACCGCACCGGCGTCGAGATGGAGGCGCTCACCTCGGTCTCGGTCGCCGCCCTCGCCGTCGTCGACATGGTGAAGGGCATCGATAAGGCGACCTCGATCGAGAACATCCGCATCACCGCGAAGTCCGGCGGCCGCAGCGGCGACTGGCAGCGCCCCGGCGAGGGCGCCTGATGGCGCGCGTCCGCTACTTCGCCGCGGCTGCCGAGCGCGCGGGACGGAGCGAGGAGGTTCGCTCCGAGAACAGCCTCGGCGCTCTGCGCGACGCACTGTCGCGGGAGCATCCCGGGCTGGCGGCGATCCTGCCGAAATGCGCCGTCCTGGTCGACGGCGCACGCGCCGCCGACTCCAGCGAGATCGGCCCCGACGTCACCGTCGACATCCTCCCGCCCTTCGCAGGCGGCTGAGTCACCCGCCGTCCGAGAGGATCAGCCGCCGATCCCCTTCCACGCCGTCGTGCCGTCCGCCTCGATCTGCTGCTTCCAGATCGGCAGCTCGCGCTTGATCGCCTCGATCAGCTCGCGGCACACCTCGAATGCGTCGCCCCGGTGCGCCGTGCCCACCGCGATGACGACGGCGGCATCCCCCACCGCGAGGTCGCCGATGCGGTGACTGACCGCCACGATGCCGTCGCGGTCGCCGAGCGCGGCCGCAGCGATGGCCCGCAGTGTCGTCTCGGCGTCGGGGTGAGCCTCGTAGTGAAGCGCCGAGACCGCGCCGGCGGCATCCGGGTCGTGATCGCGCACGGTCCCGACGAAGCTCGTCACGGCCCCGATAGCGGGGGAATCGACGGCCGCGAGATGCTGGGAGACGTCGAGGGGCTCCGCGGTGATGCGGGCGATGCGGATCTCGCCCATCAGTGATCGTGCCCGTCGAGCTGAGCGACGACGTGCCCGGCGATCCCCGTCACCACGTCGATACCGGATGCCACGGCGCGTGGCGACCCCGGCAGGTTCACGATGAGCGTTCGCCCGGCCACCCCTGCTCGCCCGCGTGAGAGGACGGCCGTGGGCGTCTCGGCTACACCGCGCCGGCGCAGCTCTTCGGCCACGCCGGGCAGCTCACGCTCGATGACCTCGCCGGTGCCTTCGGGAGTCTCGTCGCGCGGCGCCACGCCGGTTCCGCCGGTCGTGACGATCAGACGCGCTCCGCCTGCGATCGCGGCCCGCAGCGCCCCGGCCACCGAGGCAGCACCGTCGGCGACGACGGCGGCGTCGGCGCAGTCCCATCCCGCGGCGCGCAAGGCCTCGACGGCGACGGGACCGGCCGCATCCGGACGCTCACCCCGGGCCGAGCGATCGGACACGGTGATGACGGCGGCGGAACGGCTCACGACCCCACCCTAGGGGCGTCCGCACCCGCTCGCGCGGTGTCGTCGTCGGCGTGGGTGTTCTCGACGGCGATCCGCCCTTCCTCGACCTTTCCTTCTGCCATCTCGGTGATGCGCGTCGCCATCGCGGTGAAGATGAGGCCGTGGAACGGCAGCACGCCGAGCCAGTACAGTCGCCCGGCCAGTCCGCGCGGGAAGAAGATCGCGCGCTGCTCGTACCGGGCACCGCCCTCGCGCGGGGCGACCTTCAGCTCGAGCCAGGCCTCCCCCGGCACCCGCATCTCGGCACGCAGACGCAGCAGGCGCCCCTCCTCGACGGCCTCGACACGCCAGAAGTCGATCGCGTCCCCGACCCGCACCTTGCCCCGGCTGCGGCGCCCGCGCGCGAGGCCGATGCCGCCGACCAGGCGGTCCATCCAGCCGCGGATCTCCCACAGCGCGCGCGCCGAGTACCAGCCGTTCGTGCCGCCGATGCCGGCGATGACCTCCCAGAGCCGCTCGGGCGAGGCGCTCGTGTCGGCGGAGCGCTCGTCGGTGAAGACGGTCCGGCCCGCCCACTCGGGGTCGCTCGGCAGCGGATCGCTCGGCGCGCCGAGCACGTCGGCGTCCTGCCAGCTCGTCTCGACCTCGTCGGCATCCACCCGGCCGAGCGCCAGCCGCACGCTCGTCCGGTACGACGTCAGGCCTCCCTCGGGCTGCGGGATGATGTCGTCGATGTCGTGGTCGTCCATGACGCACTCGTTCTGGAGCGACGCGATGAGCGGGCGTGCGATGGCGCGCGGCACGGGCGTCACGAGGTTCACCCAGTGCGAGGCGAGCCCGGGTGTGAGCACCGGCAGGGCCGCGATCGCCCGCTGCCGCAGGCCCGCCTCGAGGGCGTATCCGTTCATCATCTGCCCGTAGCGCAGCACGTCGGGACCGCCGATGTCGACGGCGCGGTTCAGCTCGGGATCCACGCGCGCCGCGCCGAGCAGGTAGTGCAGCACGTCGCGGACCGCGATCGGCTGGATGCGGTTTCGCACCCACTTGGGCGCCGGCATGTACGGCAGCACGTCGGTGAGGTGACGCACCATCTCGAACGACGCCGACCCTGACCCGATGACGACGCCCGCCTGCAGCACGAGGGTCGGCACGCCGGACTCCAGCAGGATCTCGCCGACCTCCACGCGCGAGCGCAGGTGCGGCGACAACTCGGCATCGGAGGGGTGGAGGCCGCCGAGATAGACGATGCGCTTCACGGATGCCGCCGCCGCGGCATCGGCGACCGTGCGGGCGGCCCGTTCGTCGGCCTCCTCGAAGCCTGCCCCCGCCCCCATCGAGTGGATCAGGTAGTAGACGACGTCCACGTCGGACACGGCCTCGGCGACGGCATCCGCGTCGTCGGCCGAGCCGCCCACGATCTCGACGGCGTCGCCCCACGGAAAGCTCGCGACGCGTTCGGGCGTGCGCGCCAGCACGCGCACGCGGTATCCCGCCGCGACGAGACGTGGCACGAGCCGTCCGCCGATGTATCCGGTGGCGCCGAGGACGAGGGCTCGCGGCGCCGATCCGTCCGGTCGGGGCTGCGCCTGCAGCTCGGGCTCGTGTCCGGTAGGTGCGGTCAGCTCGGTCATGATCAGACGGTAGGCGCGGACCGGTCCCGACCGACACGACTTGACATGCGACGGATCGCCCGTTGCCGCCCGGGCACTGTGTCCGCGTCGCCTCACGCGCGCGCGATAGGCGGCGATGCGCCGGATCGCAACGCCCCCGCGCGAGATTGCGCCCGCCCCGGCACCGGGGTCTACGCTCCCGTGAGCGAAGGACAGTCGTCTGGCGACCCGAGCCCGGCGACGCTGCCGGAGGAGAACCGAATATGTCACGCACGCGCACGAAGCGGCCCGCCCGCCGACGTCTCGAGGTCGACGACGTCATCGTCGTCGAACGCAAGAAGGTCCGAACCGCCATCTCGGGCACCGTCGTCGGCAACTTCATGGAATGGTTCGACTTCGGCATCTACGGCTACCTCGCCGTGACGCTCACCGTCGTCTTCGCCGAGGACATCCCCGACCCGTGGGGCCTGCTGGTGACCCTCCTCGGCTTCGCCGTGTCGTTCCTCGTGCGTCCCCTGGGCGGGATCGTGCTCGGCCCCCTCGGCGACCGGATCGGGCGGCAGAAGGTCCTGTTCCTGACGATGGCGATGATGGCGACCGCGACCGCGCTCATCGGCCTGCTGCCGACCTCGGCGCAGATCGGCATCTGGGCGGTCGTGCCCCTGTATGTGCTGAAGATGGTGCAGGGCTTCTCGACCGGCGGCGAGTACGCCGGGGCCTCGACGTACGTGACCGAGTTCTCACCCGACCGCTCGCGGGGCTTCTGGGCCTCGTGGCTCGACGTCGGCTCGTACGTCGGCTTCGCCGCCGGCGCCACGGTCGTCGCGCTGACGACCCTCATCACGCAGGGACTCTGGGGCCCCGACGCGATGGTCGACGGCGGCTGGCGCATCCCGTTCCTCGTCGCCATCCCGCTCGGCATCGTCGCCATCTGGTTCCGCCTGCGCATCCCCGAGACCCCGGCGTTCGAGCAGGAGTCGGAGTCGGCCGCGGCGCCCAGCAAGGACGACCCGATGGCTCGTCACGGCATCGGCGGCATCCTGCGCCACCACTGGCGGACGATCCTCGTCGCCGTGGCGATCGTCGCGGCGACCAACACGGCCGGCTACGCGCTGACCAGCTACATGCCGACCTATCTCGAGAAGGAGGTCGGACTCTCGAACCTCTCCGCCGCGGTGGCGACGGTTCCCGTGCTCGTGGTGATGTCGGCGACCCTGCCCTTCGTCGGCAGGCTCAGCGACCGCTTCGGCCGGCGGCGCATCTACGCATTCGCGATCGGAGCGTCGCTCGTCCTGACGGTGCCGGCGTTCGCGATCATGCAGATCGGCGAGCTGTGGGCGGTCTTCATCGCGCTGGGCATCATCGCGGTGCCGGTGGCGCTGTTCGTCGCGATCTCGGCGAGCGCCCTGCCGGCACTGTTCCCCACCGCCACCCGCTTCGGCGCGATGGGCATCGCCTACAACCTGGCCGTGTCGCTCTTCGGCGGCACGACCCCGCTGTTCAGCCAGGCGCTCATCGAGTGGACGGGCAACACGTACATGCCAGCGTTCTACATCATGTTCTTCTCGGCTCTCGCCGCCGTCGCGCTCTTCGCGATGCGCGAGACGGCCCAGCGGCCCCTCCTCGGCTCCGTGCCGACGGTCGAGACGATCGCCGAGGCCGAGGCTCTCGTCGCCGGGCAGGACGACGATCCGCGCATCGACACCTCGACGATGCCGCTCGACATCGTCCGCCCCTGAGGCGCCGTCGGCCCGGGCGCGTCCTCAGCGCCGCCCGGTGCCGAAGATGCCCCGGATGACGCCGGTCAGCACCTCCTGGGCCGCACGCGAGCCGAGGATCTGCTCCGCCGGCGTCTTCCGGCGCGACCGCGTGTTCGAGGTCATGCTGCGCAGCATCCGGTCGTATTCGCGACGCTCTTTCGCCTCGTCGGCCGCGGCCTGCTTGCGGATGGCTGCGAGCTGCTTCGCGTAGGCGGCGTCGGCCTTGGCGCGCAGCTTCGCGGCGTCCTGCTCGGCCTTGCGGCGCGCGGCCTCGGCCTCGGCCGCGTCGAGCGCCGCCTGGGCCGCGTTCATGCGGGCTGTGAGGATCTCGCGCGCCGACTCGCGGTCGATCGCCTCGGCGTAGCGCGGCCGGATCTCGGATGCCGACACGCGGGCCTCGACCTCCGCTGCCGTCGCCGGCGACATCGCGGCCTGCGGCGCGCGGAGCCGCGTCCCGGCGACGGGCGTGGGCGCGCCCTTCTCGTTCATCACCGTGACGATCGCCTCGCCGGTGCCGAGCTCCTGGAGGACCCGCTCGAGGTCGTAGCCCGAGCGCGGGTAGGTGCGCACGCTCGCGCGCAGGGCGGTGACGTCGTCGGGCGTGAAGGCCCGCAGCGCGTGCTGCACGCGCGAGCCCAGCTGCGCCAGAACGTCGGACGGCACGTCCTTGGGCGTCTGCGTGACGAAGAAGACGCCGACGCCCTTCGAGCGGATGAGGCGGACGGTCTGGACGACGGCGGCGAGGAAGTCCTTCGACGCGTCGCGAAACAGCAGATGCGCCTCGTCGAAGAAGAACACGAGCCCCGGTTTGTCGGCATCGCCGACCTCGGGGAGCACCTCGAACAGCTCGGCCAGCAGGTACATGAGGAACGTCGAGTAGAGCACCGGCCGGTCGGCCACACCGGGTACCTCCAGCAGGGTGATGACGCCCTCGCCCGCGTCGGTGGTGCGCAGAAGGTCGCGGACGTCGAACTCCGGTTCGCCGAAGAAGACGTCGGCCCCGGCATCGGCGAAGGTGACGAGCTCGCGGAGGATGACACCGGCCGTGGCTTTCGAGAGTCCGCCGAGCTCGGCGAGCTCGGCTTTGCCGTCATCGCTCGTGAGGTAGGTCAGCACCGCGCGCAGGTCGGCGAGGTCGACGAGCGCCAGGCCGTTGGCGTCGGCGTAGTGGAAGACGAGACCGAGGCTCGACTCCTGCGTCGCGTTGAGCCCGAGCACGCGGCTCAGCAGCAGCGGACCGAAGCCCGAGACGGTCGCGCGCACGGGCGTTCCCGCTCCGCGGTCGCCGAGCGCGAGGAACTCCGTCGCGAAAGAGCGCGGCGTCCACTCCTGCCCGATGGCGCCCGTCCGGAAGAGCAGCTTCTCGCTCGTCTCCCCCGGCTCGGCCAGTCCCGACAGGTCGCCCTTGATGTCGGCGGCGAACACCGGCACACCGTTCGCCGCGAGCTGCTCCGCGAGAACCTGAAGGGTGCGCGTCTTGCCCGTGCCGGTGGCGCCTGCCACGAGACCGGGACGGTTCGTCATCGCGAGCGGGATGCGGACCGGCGCATCGCGCAGCGGCTCGCCGTTCAGGAGAGCCCCGAGCTCGAGGGCGGGCCCGTCGAACGCGTAGCCCCGGCGGATGTCGTCGACCTCGGATCCGTCGAGAGGACCCGCCGCATCGGCGGGCTCGGGTTCCCCCGCCGACTCCGACGGCTCGGGTGGCGGGACCGCAGCCGCCGGCTCGGCTTTCCCGTCCGGACCCGACGACTCGGGTCGCCCGGCCGCAGCACGGGCGGCATCCGCTTCGGCGGCGGCCAGGGCGGCGCGCGCCCGTGCGGCGACGAGGGCTGCCTCGGCGGCCTCCGCCTCGGCGCGCAGCCGGGCGAGATCGGCCGCAGCGACCGCGGCAGCGGAAGGAACGGCCGGATCGTCGGGCGAGACGCTCATGGCGGTGAGCCTAGCCCCGCCGCTCCTGAACCGCGCGTCGCTCCCGTTCGAGCTGCTCGGTGAACATCGCGGCCACCACGAGGGCGACGCCCGCCCCCACCAGCATCCCCCCGACCGTGTCGGAGAGCCAGTGCGCGTGCACGACCGTGCGGCTGAGCGCCATCAGCACCGTCCACACGACCCCGATGATCGCGACCCAGATGCGCGGAAAGAGGATGACGGCGACGACGGCGATCGTGGCCGCATTGGCTGTATGCCCGGACGGGAATGAGCCGGCATCCGTCGTGACGAGGATGTCTTCGGGTCGCGATCTGTCCACGAGGTGCTTGATCAGCTGCACCACGAGCGCGCTCAACGCCGATGCCACCAGGAAGTAACCCGCAGCCCAGGGCCGGCGCAGCACGATCAGCGCCACGGCGACCGCGATCGGGATCGCGAACACCCCCACCCACGTCCCGCCGATCCGGTTCATCACGAGCCCGAACACGAGTCCGACCGCCCCCGGATCGGCCGGCAGCGTCTCGTTCCACCACCGATCGACGGCGAAGGGCTGGCCCAGCTGCGTGAACAGCCACCACCCCAGCAGCGCGCCCGCCACCATCAGGACGATTCCGATGGCGGCACGGCGCGGCCAGAGTCGGCGGGGGTCGGTCGGCGGGGCGTCGTTCATCGGTCCATTGTGTCGGCGTTGGCCGATTCGGCTCCGCCCCTTGCGCCGGAAGCGTCGATCAGGGAGAGAGCTGCGGAACGCTGCGCGGGCGCACGACGAGCCACAGCGAGAGGACCGCCACCACGGCGCACCCCGCCATCACCGAGGCCATCGTCGTGGCAGTGATGCCCGAGCCGCCCGAGATCCACGCCGCGAGCGGCGAGATGAAGCCGGCGACGCCGAAGTTGACGGCGCCGATCAGCGATGCCGCGGTTCCGGCGGCGCGGCCGTGACGGTCGAGAGCGAGCACCTGCACGCAGGGGAAGGTGAAGCCGCACGCCGTGATGAAGAAGAACAGCGGCACGACCGTGCCCCACAGGCCCAGCCCCAGCTGGTCGGTGACGATGATGGCGGCCCCCGCGATGACGAGCACGGCGGTCGAGACCGCCATGACCCACTGCGGGCCGAAGCGGGCGGCGAGCCGCGACGCCGTCTGCACGCCCAGGACGACGCCGAGCGAGTTGACGGCGAACAGGACGCCGTACTGCTGCGGATCGAAGCCGTAGGTCTGCTGGAAGAGGAACGACGACGACGACAGGTACGAGAACAGTCCGCTGAAGGTCATGCCGCCGATGATCAGCACGCCGATGAAGATGCGATCGCTCAGGACGCTGCGGTAGCGCTGCCACACCGTGGCGGAACCGCTGTCGCGGCGGCGCGCCTTGGGCAGGGTCTCGGGCACGAGGAAGAGCGAGGCGATCAGCATCACCGCGCCGTACGCGGCGAGCACGACGAAGATGCCGCGCCAGGGCATGACCGTCAGCAGGCCCGAGCCGACGAGCGGGGCGGCGACCGGGGCGACACCGGAGACCAGGGCGAGTCGGCTCAGCATCACCACGAGCCGGCGTCCGCCGAACAGGTCGCGGACGATCGCCATCGCGACGACACCGCCCGCGGCCGCGCCGATGCCCATGAAGACCCGAGCCGCACTCAGCAGCTCGAGGGTCGGGGCGATGGCGGCGGCCGTGCTCGAGAGCACGTGGAGCGCGGTCACGCACAGCAGCGGGACGCGGCGCCCCAGCTTGTCGCTGAGCGGGCCGACGATGAGCTGCCCCAGCGCGAAGCCGACCATCGTTCCGGTGAGCGTGAGCTGAATCGCCGCCGCCGTCGTCTGGAAGTCGGCTTCCAGCGCGGGGAAGGCGGGAAGGTAGAGATCGATCGTGAAGGGCCCGAGCGCCGTCAGCGCGCCGAGCAGGATGATGTAGATGACGCGGCGCGAGGTCGGGATCGCGTCACCCGGATGCAGCATGATGGGCGCCGTGGCGGGGTTCGAGCCCAGCGTGCGGATCGCCCCGGTGGCGGAGGAGGAATGATGGGGAGGAGTTTCGGGCACGTCTTCTTCGTTTCGTGGCAGCAGCGTTTTCGAGCGACCTTCTATCGTAACCCGCGCCCGGTTCGCGTCGTTCGCGCCTCTCAGCCGATTCACCATTCACGCGCATAGGCTGGCTCCGCGCCGCGCGCGCTCCGACACTCCCCTTGCCCCCGAACCGAGGTCACAGCAATGACTCCGTCCGCCGACAAGCGAACGAGCGGCAATCCTGCCGCCCAGGCCCAGATCAACCTCACCGTCAAGCAGCAGCGCGAGCAGCAGAAGCAGGCCAAGCTCGCCGAGTACCAGAAGCAGCTGGCGAAGCGACGTCGCAGCAAGCTGACCTGGTGGGTCGTCGGCTCGACCGCCGCGGTCGCCGTGGTGGGCCTCATCGCCGCGTCTGTGGTCCTCGCGCCTCGGCCCGTCACGTACGAGGCGGGCAACAGCACGGGTCGCGAGATCCCCGGCGTCGAGACGTTCCAGAACATCACGACGCACGTCGAGGGCACCGTCGAGTACCCTCAGAACCCGCCGGCCGGCGGCGAGCACAACCCGTACTGGCTCAACTGCGGCGTCTACACCGAGCCGCAGGCGAACGAGAACGCCGTCCACTCGATGGAGCACGGCGCCGTCTGGATCACGTACGACCCGGCCCAGGTCTCGGATGCCGACATCGAGACCCTCGAGGGCTACATGCCGAGCACGTACGCGCTGCTGACGCCCTACCCCGACATGGACACCCCCATCGCCGTGAGCGCCTGGAACGCGCAGCTGAAGGTCGACTCGGCCGATGACGAGCGCATCCGCGACTTCTTCACCGAGTACTGGCGCAGCCAGAACGTCCCCGAGCCGAACGCGATCTGCTCGGGCGCGATCGACGGGCCCGGCAAGGCGTGACCGACGACCTCGCGGTGGAGACCGAGTCGCAGGGCTCGGTCCCGCCGCCCACCGGCCTGCGCTGGTGGGCGGTGCTCCTCATCGTCCTCGCGGTCGCGGGGGCGGCGTTCGCCGTCGGGCGCTTCTCCGCCTTCGGCACCTCCCCGTCGGTTCCCGGCAACTCCTCCCCCGAGGCCGGCTTCGCCCGCGACATGCAGGTGCACCACACGCAGGCGATCGAGATGGCGATGACGATCTATCGCAAGACCGAGGACGAGGGCATCCGCACGCTCGCGTTCGACATCGCCACGGCCCAGGCCGGCCAGCGCGGAGAGTTCTACGACTGGCTCGTCCAGTGGGGGCTGCCGCAGGCATCCACCGCTCCCCTCATGCAGTGGATGGTCGGGCACCCCGCTCACAACCACGGGACTCAGGCGCAGCAGCCGAGCGACGAAGAGCTCCGCGCCGAGATGGGCATGGCCACGCCCGCTCAGCTGGCGCAGCTGGATGCCGAGACCGGCGTCGCCGCCGACTGCACGTTCCTCGGCCTCATGATCCGCCACCACCAGGGGGCCATCCCCATGGCCCAGGCCCTCGTCGACCTCGGCAGCGACCCGCGGGCCGTTCAGGTCGCCGGCGGCGTCATCGAGACGCAGAGCGCCGAGATCGACCTGATGCGCTCGATCCAGCAAAGACTGGGGTGCGAGGGCTGACAGCCCCCGCACCCCAGCGGCATCCGCTCCTCCCGATCAGCCCTTCGTCGCACCTGCCAGCAGGCCGCGCACGAAGAAGCGCTGCAGCGCGAAGAACACGATCAGCGGCACGATGATCGAGATGAAGGTTCCCGCCGACTGCAGGAACCAGCGGTTGCCCCACGTGCCCGACAGCGAGTTGAGCGCCTGCGTGATCGGCAGAGCGCCCGGCGACGCGAAGATCGTCGCGACCAGCAGGTCGTTCCACACCCACAGGAACTGGAAGATCGCGAACGACGCGATCGCCGGAGCTGCCAGCGGGACGATGATGCGGAAGAAGACCTGCCCGTGGCCGGCGCCGTCGACCCGCGCCGCCTCGATGATCTCTCCCGGGATCTCGGCGATGAAGTTGTGCAGCATGAACGTCGCCAGCGGCAGGGCGAAGATCGCGTGGGCGATCCAGACGCGGGCGAAGCTGTATTGCACCTCGTTGAGACCGAACCCGGGGAAGATCGGCACGTCGTTGATGGTCAGCCCCTCCGAGAAGAGGCTGAGCAGCGGCACGAGCGCCATCTGCAGCGGCACGATCTGCAGCGCGAAGACGAACACGAACAGCGCGCTGCGGCCCTTGAAGTCGATCCACGCGAACGCGTAGGCGGCAAGGGCGGCCATCACGATCGGGAACACCGTCGCGGGGATGGTGATCGCGAGCGAGTTGATGAACGCCGAGGCGAGCGTCGTCGACGTTCCTCCGGCCGTCAGCGCCTCGGCGTAGTTGTCGAGGGTGAACTCCGGGTTGGCGAAGACGGTCCACCAGCCGGTGGACTGGGTGTCGGCACCGGGCCGGAACGAGGTCACGAACAGGCCGAACGTCGGGATCGTCCAGAAGACGGCGATGATGACGGCCGCGATGGTCGCGCCCTTCGACGTCAGCTTCTTGTGGGCGATCGCCTCGTTGCGGCGTGTGTCGCGCGCCACCTGGCGCTTGGTGCGGGTGTCGACGGGCGCGGCCGGGGCTGCAACGGTCATCAGCGGATCTCCCTCTGCTTGGCCATCGATCGGGCGTTGTAGATGATCAGCGGCAGGACGAACAGGAACAGCACGACGGCGAGCGCGGACGAGTGCCCGTAGCTCTGGAACCGCTGCTGCTGGTTGACCATCTCGAAGCCGAGCACGGTCGTCTCATCGCGGCCGCCGGTCATGACCGCCACGATGTCGTACACCTTCAGCGATGCGATCGTGATGGTCGTGAGCACCACGATCAGCGACGAGCGGATGCCGGGCACCGTGACATTGCGGAACCGCTGCCAGGCGTTCGTCCCGTCCAGCTGCGCCGCCTCGAGCTGCTCGGTCGGCACCGCCTTGATCGCGGCGGAGAGGATCACCATGGCGAATCCGGTCTGGGTCCAGATGAAGACCACCAGGAGCATGAGGGTGTTGATGACCGGCTTGATGGCGAGCCACTGGATCGGATCGCCGCCGAACGCCGTGACGATCGCGTTGAGCAGGCCGACCTGCTCCCCCTGCCGCGCGTCGTACATGAACTTCCAGATGATGCCGGCACCGACGAACGAGATCGCGACCGGCATGAACACGAGGACCTTGAGCACCTTCTCGCCGCGGGCGCGGTCGATGAACACCGCGTAGGCGAGTCCGATGGCGACCGAGATCGTCGGAGCGAGGAGCGCCCACAGGATCGTGTTGACGACCGAGGCCGTGCCCGTCGGGTTCGTGAACACCCAGAAGTAGTTCTCGAGGCCCACGAACTGCTCGCCCGACTTGTCGTAGAACGACTTGAAGATCGTGGCGATGGCCGGGTAGATCAGTCCGAGCGCCAGCATGATGCTGGCCGGGGCCATGAAGAGGATGAGCTGGAACAGGTAGCCCGCGCCCTGGCGCGACCGGAAGTCCGCGAAGAAGAGCAGCGCACCGACGAGCAGCGCGATCGCGACGACGTAGAGGACGGCGTTGGCGTAGGGGCGCAGCAGCAGGAACGCGAGCACCGGGATGACCAGGCACGCGACGAGCCGCATGATGAAGTAGCCGCGACCCGGCCGGGGCGCGTACTCGATGAGCACCAGGATGATGCCCACGACGAGCCCGAAGACGGCCAGGATCACGGGGATCTGGATGAGCGGGTTCATCGCGCCCAGCCAGAGGAAGAAGCTGTTGAGTGAGAACCCGATCGTGATGCGCGCCGATTCCTCGCTCGATCCGGTGAAGATCAGCAGCAGCAGGATGGCGACGATCAGGGCGAAGCCGACGGCGACGACGATCCGGGTGATCGACCTCCCCTTCGGATCGGTGGCATGGGTGGTGGTGGGAGGTTCGGTGTCGACAGGTCTGTCGACGGTCGTCTGCGACATGTGGATCCCCTTCTGAGTACAGCGGCGTACCCGGGCGGTACGGACGGGAGGAGCGGGGCCGGGCTTGTGCAGCCCGACCCCGCTCGGCTCAACCGATCGTCAGGCGACGATCAGTTCTCGTAACCGGCCTGGATGTCGGACAGGACCGTCTCGGTGTCCTTGCCGTCGATCCAGTCGACCATGCCCTTCCAGAACGAGCCCGAGCCCACCGTGGACGGCATCAGGTCGGATGCGTCGAAGCGGAAGACCGTGGTCTCGTCCTGCAGCGTCGTCATGGCTTCCTGGAGGAACTCGCTCGAGGCGAGCGAGGGGTCGGCGTTCTTGTTCGCCGAGATCACGCCGCCGAGCTTGACGCGCGCGTCAGCGAACTCGGGAGAGGCCATGAACTCGAGAACCTTCTGCGTCGACTCGTCGTCCGAGAACGCCGCGACGAACTCGCCGCCGCCCTCGACCTGGAGCTCGCCCTCGGTGTACCCCGGGGTCAGGAAGGCGTAGACGTCACCGTCGGGAGCGACCTCGGGGGTCGCGCCGTCGGCGGTCTGCACGTCGAGGAAGTTCGCCGACAGGAACGAGGCCTGGTGCGTGAGCGCGCAGTCGCCGCTCGCGACGGCCGCGGCGACGTCGCCGAACGCGGTCGAGTTGATGCTCTTCACGTCGCCGTAGCCCGCGTTGACGTACTCGGGGTTGAGCAGGATCTCGCCCACCGCGTCGAACGCCGACTTGATCTGAGGATCGGTGAACTTCACGTCACCGGCGACCCACTGGTCGTAGACCTCGGGACCGGCCTGACGCAGGACGAGGTCCTCGACCCAGTCCGTTCCCGGCCAGCCGGAGGCGGCGTCGGAGGCGAAGCCGGCGCACCAGGCGGGCCCGCCGGTCGTCTCGACGATCTTGTCGGTGAGGGCGATCATCTCGTCCCACGTCTTGGGCACTTCGACGCCCCACTCGGCGAACTGCTTGGGCGAGTACCAGACGTAGCCCTTCAGGTTCGCGAGCATCGGTGCCGCGTAGAAGGTGTCGTCGAACGTTCCGTACTTCTTCCAGTCCGGCGACCAGTTCTCGTCGACCGCGCTCTCGACGGCCTCGGATGCGGGCAGCACCTTGCCGGTCTCGACGAGCGTCTTCAGCAGACCGGGCTGCGGGACGATCGCGATGTCGGGGGCATCGCCACCGGTCACCTTGGTGACGATGTTGCCCTCGAAGGACTTGTCGCCGGTGTACTCGACCTTGATGCCGGTGTCCTCGGTGAACTGTGCGAACGACTCGTTGAGCGCGTCAGCCTCACCACCGGTGATTCCGCCCGAGATGCGGACGGTCGTCTTCGCGTCGCCGCCGCCGTCGCCGCCGCCTTCGCCGCCACCTTCGGCGCACCCAGCCAGCACCAGTGCTGCCGCGCCCATGAGAGCGACGGGGGCAAGAAGACGGTATCGCTGTGACAATGCCATGTACTTCTCCTCTATCGGGATCATCGTTCACCCAGAGGAGCCTTGTCCGCATCCATTGGGGAACCGATTCCAGGACAACCTACTGTCCCGCCGAGTCCGGCACAACCAGCGGAATATCACGGAATGACAACCATCATCTGTGGTAGTGCACCCGATCGTGGGAGCGCTCACACGGCACGGGCCTGGAACCGGTTCCCGGTCGCGCGGGAAACCGCTACGCTCTGGTGGGAGTCCCCCGGCAGGTCTCCCCGAACGGACGAGGAGGTCCCATGAGCACCATCGCCGACGTCGCCACCCGAGCAGGCGTGTCCAAGGCGACGGCGAGCCGAGCCCTCTCCGGCCGGGGATACGTGTCGGAGGAGACCCGCCAGCGGGTCGCCGCGGCGGCCCAGGAGCTGTCGTACGTCGCCCATTCCTCTGCCATGAGCCTCGCGACCGGTCGCACCCAGACGGTCGGCGTCGTCATGCCGCATGTCAGCCGCTGGTTCTTCGGGGAGGTCCTCGAGGGCATCCAGGCGGCACTTCTCGAGCACGGCCTCGACCTCACCCTGTACGACGCCCGACCGGGAACCGAGACCCGGCGGCGGGTGTTCGAGGACTTCCTGGCCCGTCGACGCTTCGACGGTGTCATCGCGGTAGGCCTCGAACCGGCCGAGAGCGAGCTCGACGCACTGCTGGCGCTGGGCAAGCCCGTCGTCAGCGTCATCGGCACCGAGGGCGACACGAGCCTCGTCACGCTCGACGACGCGCACGCCACGGCTCTCGCGACGGCGCACCTCGTCGAGCTCGGGCACCGCCGCATCGCGTTCCTCGGCGGCACCGATGCGACCCGCTGGCCGCACGTCGAGTCCGAGCGCTACGCCGGCTATGAGTCGGAGATGCGCCGCGCCGGCCTCGCGGCGGAGATCTCCCGCGTGCCCGCGGAGCTCTCGATGCCCGCGGGCTACGCCGCCGCCGTCGACCTCCTGAGCGACCCGGCATCCCGGCCCACCGGCATCGTGGCGGCCTGCGACGACGTCGCGATCGGCGCGATCATCGCGGCCCGCCGCCTCGGCATCCTCGTCCCCTCCGCCCTGAGCGTGGTCGGCATCGACGACCACGTGAACGCCGAGATGTTCGCCCTGACGACGCTGCGACAGGTGCCCCACGAGCAGGGCCGGGCCGCCGTCGAGCTGCTCCTGCGCCACATCGAGGACCCCGAAGCCGACACGGTGACCATGCGCATCAAGCCGCGGATGGTGGTGCGGGGGACGACGGCGGGAGCCCCCGGACACAGCTCCGTCGCCGTCCGGGACTCGACCCTCTCCCGCCGCGACTGAGTTCGGCGCGTCGGGCCCGGCACGACCGGGAGATACGACGACGGCCCCGGATGCAGCATCCGGGGCCGTCGTGCTGCTCTCGAGTGAGAGCGGGGAATTACTTGAGGGTGACCGTCGCGCCGGCCTCTTCGAGAGCGGCCTTCGCCTTCTCGGCGGTCTCCTTGTTCGCGCCCTCGAGGACGGCCTTGGGAGCACCGTCGACGACAGCCTTGGCCTCGCCCAGGCCCAGCGAGGTGAGCTCGCGGACCGTCTTGATGACCTGGATCTTCTTGTCGCCGGCAGCCTCGAGGATGACGTCGAACGAGTCCTTCTCCTCCTCGGCCTCAGCGGCACCAGCGCCACCAGCGGCGCCGGCGACGGCGACGGGGGCGGCAGCGGTGACGTCGAACTTCTCCTCGAACGCCTTCACGAACTCGCTGAGCTCGACGAGGGTCAGGCCGGCGAACTGCTCGAGCAGCTCCTCGGTGGAAAGCTTCGCCATGATGTATCTCCTAGATAGATGGGGTTGGTGTAAGAGCTCGCCTGTCGCTCACGCGGCGTCGGCGGTCTCCAGCTTTTCGCGAAGCGCGTCGATGGTGGCGGCAGCCTTGCCCATCGTCGCCTTCATCATGCCCGCGGCCTTGGCCAGCAGAACCTCGCGGCTCTCGAGCGAGGCGTACTTGTTGACCTCGTCGGCGGTGAGGGCGTTGCCCTCGAAGATGCCGCCCTTGATGACGAGGAGCGGGTTGGCCTTGGCGAAGTCACGCAGAGCCTTGGCGGTGGCGACGAAGTCGCCGTGCACGAACGCCACGGCCGAGGGACCCTTGAGGTCCTCGTCGAGCGACGTGATCCCCGCGTTGTTCGCGGCGATCTTGGTCAGCGTGTTCTTCACCACGGCGTAGTTCGCGTCCTGACGGATGCTGTTGCGCAGCTGCTTGAGCTGGGCCACCGTCAGACCGCGGTACTCGGTCAGCAGAACGGCAGTCGAGTCCTCGAATGACTTCGTGAGCTCGGCGACCGATGCGTCCTTCTGCACCATGGTCACTCCTTGATGTGTGCCTGACGCCCCGCGGTGGCGGAGCGCCGGCCTCGACCAGCCCCGGACATGACAAAAGCTCCGGCGCAGAGGCACGGAGCTCGGTTCCCGAAGGAGAAGTTCAGTGTCACCTGCGCGGGCCCCTGCAGTGCAGAGCTTCGATCACGAGTGCGCTCACGCGCACACCGATGACCAGCGGTCTTTGGCTTACCCCCCACCATACCCCCACACCCCCCATC